>CAZUCT010000006.1:0-42560 GCA_964619285.1 uncultured bacterium
CCACACTCCCCACCCTCCCCACACTCTGACTTTTTCAGCAAGCCCTAAGTAGGTATGCAAAAATATTTGCAGAAAAATTTGCCCGTAGAACGCGGCTATTGCCTGTTCGGTATGTAATTAATTTTGCACGGGTACTTATCTTCCCTCTCTAAAGAGTTGGTTAAGTATTCTCAGAAAACTTGGTTTTTCGGCATCTCAGAAACCCGGTTTTTTTAAACAATAGCTTCGCCATTTTCTCGTTTTTTTAAACAATAGCAACGCCGGTGCATCTCGTAGGTCGGGCTCCACGCAGTGGAACCCAACGATTTTGTTGGGTTGCGCTGTCGCAGAGCCCGACCTACGAATGGTATTTTTTTATTTTGGCGAAGGTATTGTTAAAAAAACCGAGTTTCACAGGCCCTTTTGGGGCAACAATGGTGGGTATTTTCTCTTCATACTCTTACTCTTACTCTTACTCATGACGAGTACTCAAAGAAAAAACTCTTTTTTTGAGTATGAGTGTGAGTCGTGAGTGTGAGTCATGAGTTACCCACAATTTTAGCCGTGCAGTGCTACTAGATGCTCTACTAGCTCTCTAACAAGTATCAAGTACGATCCGAGTCTAAATCCATAAATAGATCCTGAGATAAAATTTGCTTTTGGCAACACTGTAAATATACCCGGGCAACCCTATCCTTAGAATTAGCCCTCAAACACTCCTCAAATAACCCCTTCGCCTCGCTAAAAGAATTGAGATTATAAAAAGACAAAGCCTCCGCAAACAGCTCCAAAGTCGCCAACTTACCCTCCTTAACCTCAGAAACGTCCGCATCAAAAACCTCATAAACAGTCACCAACTCCGACTTCCCCTTAACCCGAATCTTACCAATATTGCGAATAGCATAAACATCGGAATTTTGCAACTGCAAAAAAGTATGGTGAGAAATCAACAAAGACACCTGATAAACCTTCGTCAAACTCTCAATACGAGCCGCCAAATTAACAGCATCGCTAATCACCGTACCATCCATCCGGTTTCTACCCCCCACCGTTCCCAACATCAAAGAACCAGTATTAATACCAACCCCTATTTTAATCGGTATTCGTTCGGGAGTAATTCGAGTTTTATTATACTCTCGAAGCTGATGTAACATCGCAATTCCCGCTTGGAGGGCATCATCGGCACCCCCACCAAATAACGCCATAATACCATCGCCAACATACTTATCAATAAACCCATTATTCTCAATAATAACAGGTTCCATGCGATAGAGATAGCTATTAATAAACTTAAAATTATCCTCCGGACTCATGGTTTCCGAGAGAGTAGTAAAATCCCGAATATCGGAAAACAAAACCGACATTTCCTTCTGTACGCAGTCCCCCAATTCCACATCAACAATACTCTTTTTCTGCAACCAATCTAAGAACTGACTCGGCACAAATCGTTCGTAAGCTTGATTGAGTTGAAACAGCCTATTTTCATTTTCATGTAACTTAGCAATTAAATCCGATTGCTCCTTAATTAACTCCTGTAATTGCCGATTCATCCCTTCTAGTTCTGCATTTTTTTCCGCTAAATTGCGACTTTGAAGATAACTATATAAAGCCTCTTTTACCGTTAATTTTAAGTCTTCTGCTTGCCAAGGTTTAGAAAGATAGCGATATAATTTAGCCGCATTAATCGCATTAACAACCCCCTCCACATCCGCCTGCCCCGTCAGCATTATTTTCAGAGTTTTCGGCGAAAGTTCGTGGATGCGTTTTAAGACTTCATCTCCCTTCATTTCCGGCATGATATAATCGGCAATTACCACCGCAACTTCATAATTATCCTCTTTTAATTCTAATAATACTTCTAAAGCCTCCTCCCCACTTTGAGCCATTTCTAATAAATATTCATCTCCCAACACCTCCTCCAACTCAATTTTCAGACTATCGAGAATAGTTTGTTCGTCATCTACGCAAATAACGGCCAGTGGGTTCATAATGAGGCTAAAGCAGTTCTAATTGTTTCTATTAATTCTTCTCGGTTCCAAGGTTTGTGGAAACAATGATATAAATTTGCCTGTTTTTTTGCCCTTTCTACAGCTCCATCATCTGCTTGACCTGTTAGCATCATTTTAATAATTTGGGGGAACTTTTGATGAACCTGAATTAAAAATTCATCTCCCTTCATCCCCGGCATTAACCAGTCGGAAACAATGATGAGAACCTGCACCGAATCTTCATCAAATTCCTCTATGATTTCCAAGGCCTCGTCGGCACTTTCAGCAAACTCAAACAAGTAACTATCCCCAAAGGCTTCTTCGAGCTCTATCTCCAAACTTTTGAGGATGGCTACTTCATCATCTACGCATAAAATAGCAGCTTCAGACATGACAGTTACTCCCGTTTTAGATTTTAGATTTTAAATTCGATGTTTTGGCCCCCAAGGTGGGGACACTCAGAAGTTCGGCAAAGACGAGATTTCTAGTCTTTCCTTCGAGTCTAAGTCTGAGTATGAATACAAGTATGAAATAATGGGAACGAGGCAAATTAAGATGCATCCAGCTCGATCGCTCCGGTGAAACCTGGCTAATATTACCTCAATCCTTCTCTATTCAGCAACATTAATCGGTAACGACACCGTAAAAGTAGTATTACCCGGCACGGACTGGACCTCGATTTTACCGCGATGTTTGTCAATTATCTTCTTAACAATATCCAACCCCAAACCGCTACCTTCTCCCGCAGGCTTCGTAGTAAAAAATGGTTGAAATATTTTCGGTAAAACCTCCGAAGAAATGCCGACACCGCTATCGGATATTTTAACTAAAATATTCTCCCCATCTCTGCCAACATCAATAATTAACCGACCCTTATTATTCATAGCTTGAATTGCATTATGAATTAAATTAGTCCAAACTTGATTTAATTCGTCGGGATAGCAAGAAATTGCCGGCAAATTATCCCCATAATTTTTAATAACTTCTATGCCCTGTTTGATTTGATTGTAATAGAGAGTCAAGACAGTTTCTATTCCCTCCGTAATTTGTACCTGTAGCTTCTCTCCACTAGCATCGTAACGGGCATAAGTTTTCAGAGCAAATACTACCTTTCCGGCCCTTTCCGAAGCAGTGTTAATGGTGGAGGTACTGATAATAACGTTGGCAATTTGATAAGCAACTTTTAAGATTTCTTCGCAGTTCCTATCTTGCAGCAAAGGCAGAAAAGGTTCTATATTTTCATAAACGCCAACTCCCATTAAATATTTAGCAATAGTATTGACATGTTCCAAATTATAGGATTCTAATTTTTTAGTTAAACTGCGTTTGATTTGACGTTGTTCGCGGGTAGTTAGAGTGGTACTTTGTTTGCTGGAAATATGAAGCAAAGCGAGTAAATCCTCCTGGCGTTCTGGGGAGAGTTTTTGCCACAGGGAAAGTAACTCCGGTAAGTTAGTTCCCCAAAACTTATCGATATTCCTCACCGAAGAAGTAATCGCACCCAGAGGAGTATTGATTTCGTGAGCAACCCCCGATATCAATTGTCCCAAAGCAGCCATTTTTTCCGACTGCACCAGTTCGTCTTGAGTCGTTTTTAGTTGCTCTAGGGTTTGACAAAGTTCGGCGGTGCGTTGCTGGACTTGATTTTCTAAAGTGCGGTTGTAGTCGGCTACCAGTTTTTCTGCTTGTTTGCGTTGGGTGATGTCGGAGAAGGCAGCGATCGCGTAAGTAACATTTCCTTCCTCGTCGTAAATAGGAGTCCCCGCGCTTTCGATGGGAATGCTCTTGTCGGCGCGACGAATCTCCATATCGTCAATGGCGACGCTTTTTCCTTCCAAAGCATTGAGAACGGGATCTCGTTCTTGGGGGTACAATTCCTCGGTGTCTGCCAAATAGACCTTATAGGTCGATCGCACCTGGGTGCCTTGGGTAGATTCCACCACGCCTTGCCCTAAAATCTCCTGGCCTTTTTGATTCATATAAAAAGGACGACCGCCACCATCGACAATAAATACTCCTACCGGCATGGCATCGAGGAATTGAGCGAGCTGGTATTCCCGCTGGCGGACTTCCGCGTAAAGTTGGGCGTTGGCAATGGCGATCGCCGCCTGCCCCGACAGCAACTTCACCATTTGCAAACGCTCTCGGGTAAACGCACCGGCAGTCAAATTATTCTCCAAATAAACTATAGCCGTCAATTTTCCTCGGTTTTCCAGTGGGGCGCACAATACAGATTTAGTTTGATTTTCTTGAATGTAAGAATCCTGCGTAAAATCGCCCTCCATAGCGGCATTATTTAACACTACTGTTTTCTTGCTGCGGGCGACATAATTAATAATCGACTCCGGTAAGTTTTTTTCTACCAAGAGCGATCGCCCTACAGCCGCCCTATCTCCACCGATGCTTCCCGAAACTGCCACCAACATATTCTCCCCGTTATTTTCTGTATTATCTGGAGAATTTAACAGCAAAAAACCGACTTCCGCCCCCGCATTCTCGGTGCATATTTTCATCAAATTTGCCAGTAATTTATCCAGCACTATTTCCCCAGCAATTGCTTGAGATGCCTTCAGCACGGTTGCTAAATCCAAAACTTCCCCTAAGTCGCCGCTACTGGAAGTTCTCGTAGTTGCGTATTGGGTAACTGTTATCGAAGTTTCCCCTGGCTTTCTGGTTATTAATTGCGGGTATTTTGCTTCTAAATCCTTAACTTTTGCCAAAGCTTGCCAGCGACTATAACCATAGTGGGCCTCTTTTAAATAAGCATCAGCTATTTTCTCCATGCCCCGACTTAAATAAAATTCTGCCGCCAATTCGTAAGCTAACGCCTCTTCTTGAATAAATCCATTATTAGCCGCCCCTTTAATTGCTTTTTCGTATAAATCCATCGCTTCTAAAACTGACCCCAAAACGCGAGCTTTTTCTGCTGCCACTAAGTCATATTTATGCTGAAAATTCATCGGCGCGTGACGCGCCCATAATTGTAACTTTTGTTGGTTAGATTCAACTTTTGCTAAATATTCTGTTTGGGAGTTACTCTCAGCATCGGGATAGAGAGCGACCATGGCCAAAGAAGGGTAAAAATAATGCTGTCCTAAAATAGATAGCCCCGCTACAGCGGATTCGTATTCAGTAGCTAATGCCGCACATTCTAAAGCTTTTTCAAAGTCTTTAAATAAATAATTGAGTAGAGTTTTGGCCAGATAAAGAGAAAATAAAGAAGTAAAATTCTTAGTTTCCTGCAAAACCCTTAATTTTTCTGCTTCGTTAATAGCCGTACCGCTTAACTCTTTTTTCTCCGGCGATTCACCCCTTAAATTTAAAGTTAGCTGCCACCAAATAGAAGTGTAAACCAGAGAAAAAGGCTGCTCTAGCTTTTCGAGCAAAACCATATATTGAGCCTGTTTTTTAGCCACACTTTCTAAAGGTTTTCCCAATAAAAAGAGGTTGTGACAGTAGTTAAGAATTGCATAGCCAGTAAATTCTAAATCTCCCGTTTCTAAACCAATTTGGATAGTTTCTTCATAAAGAGGCAGAGTTTCTTTGTAATGTTCTTTCCAGTGGCGAACAAAAGTATTAAATTGATTGTAAACTTTGCATTTAATTTCTATAGCATTAAACTTATCCAACATCTTTAAAGCCAATTGCCCGAATTGATAGCCTAACTCGATATCTCGACCTCCAACACACAATAAAAGACCGCAAACGACATAGGCATAAGCAGCTAAAGACGAATTACCATACTTAATACATAAATCCACCATCGTCACGATGACTTTTGGCAAGAGTTGAGGATTGGCAATATAAGTCGGACCAAATATTCTCATTAAAATTCCCAGAGCTGCTTTGGGAACTTCTTCTGTCATTTCTGGCAAGTTTTCTAACTGCTGGATATCCAGGTTATTAGGCAAAGATTCGGATAAAGATACCCCGAGCATTTCCAGAACTGATAACCCCAGATTCATTGCTTTTGTCAGTTCGTTTTCGGCGAAATAAAACTGGATTTTTAATTCATAAATTTTCACCTTATCTAATAAGCTTGTTGCACCTGCTAGTGCTTCTTCCGATCGCTCTCTTGCTCTACCAATTTGCCCGTTTAAATATTTAGCTTGAATCGCTTCTAAGTGAAGATTTAAAGTTAAATCGTAATCGGTGGGCCAGCTATCTGCTGGCAGAAGATTTAGGCCGGTTCTCAAATACTCCACTGCTGCATCGTAAGCCGTAGCTGCTTTGGCTTTTTTACCCGCGCTTAAATTGAGTCTGACGATTCGATTTAATTCTTCTCTATCCTCAATCAAATCTATAGCAAAATTGAGGCGATCCGCTGCTTCAAATAACTTCTCCGTTTCTAAATCGACATTTTCCAACAACCAGCGACCGATTTTCAAATTAATTGCCTTTTTCTCTGCTTCATCAATTAAACTATGGGCAGCTTGCTGGATGCGATCGTGTCCGAATTTATAATCGGCGATCGACAATTCTTCGTCTAATTCTGAAGTAGCTACAATCAATCCTTTTTGAATACCTACCTCCAATTCTGCAAACACTTCCCGAGGAGATTTTTCCCGAAGTTTTGCCAGAGTTTTTAAATCAAAATCAGCACCGATACAGGCAGCCAAACGCAGTACATCTCGGGCAGATTCTGGCAATTTATTTAACTTGTTTATCATTAAATCTGCCACGTTATCCGTAATTTGAGTTTCTCGAATTTTTTCTATTTCCCACTCCCATTGGTGGCAGCTAAGGTTAAAATGCAGTAAATTATCGGCGTATAAACTCTTGAGAAACTCGCTAACAAAAAAGGGATTTCCTCGGGTTTTGTTAACAATTATCTCGACCAAAGGCAAAACCTTAGAACTATCGACGCGCAAAGTATCTGCTATTAATTGACCCACATCTTTTCCCCCCAGAGACCCTACAGTAATAGTTTCAATTCTGCTACTTTCTTCCCGCAACTTTTCCAGAGCGATCGCCAGCGGATGACTTGCAGTTACCTCATTATTGCGATAGGCTCCAATTAAAAACAAATATTGCCAATCGCTATCCTTCATCATCAATTCTATTAACTTCAAAGATGCCGAATCTGCCCATTGCAAATCGTCTAAAAAAATGACCAACGGATGCTCTGGGGCGCAAAAAGTTTTAAGAAAATTACCAAACACCAAATTAAACCGATTTTCCGATTCCGTCGGTCCCAATTCTAGCAAAGACGGTTGCTTGCCAACAATCAATTCCACATCGGGAATGACATCAATAATAGCTCCACCGTTCGCCCCCACCGCAGCCAGAATTTTAGCTCGCCACTTATCTAATTCATCCCCATCTTCAGCTAACAATTGCTTGACCAACCTTTCCAAAGCTTTTACCACCGCAAAATAGGGAATATTTCGTTGGAATTGGTCGAACTTACCCAAGATAAAATAACCCCGTTTCTCGGTAATTGGTTTATAAACTTCTTGCACTAAAGAAGTTTTGCCGATGCCAGAATATCCCGCCACCAACATTAATTCCGTCTGCCCTCGACTCGCCCTTTCAAATCCTCCTAATAAAGTTTCAATTTCTCTTTCTCTACCGTAGAGTTTTTGCGGTATTTGAAAGCTGTTGGAAATATCTTGACTTGCTAGAGGAAAATCCGAGATTTCTCCCGAGGTTTGTAACTGACTCAGACAAGTTTCTAAATCTGCTTTAATTCCCCAAGCAGTTTGATAGCGTTCTTCTGCAGTTTTTGCCATCAATTTCATTACAATTTTAGAGAGTACCCCAGGAATTTCTTCTGCCACTCCCTTATTGCCTAATGCCTCTTGCCTCTTGCCTAATGCCGGAGGCATTTTGGCAATATGAAAATGAATTAATTCCAAAGCATCTTCCGTATCAAAAGGCAACCGCCCCGTTAACAACTGGTAAAAGGTAACTCCCAAAGAATAAAAATCGCTGCGATAGTCGAGAAAGCGGTTCATCCTGCCAGTTTGTTCCGGAGAAATATAGGCCAGAGTGCCTTCGAGGACGTTGGGATTTTTCAGAGTAGGATTTTCTCGGGTTAATTTGGTCGAGATGCCGAAGTCGATGATTTTTAACTCCTTTGTTTCTGGGTTAAAAACGATATTGGCGGGGTTTATGTCTTTGTGGATGATGTTGGCGGCGTGGAGGTTGGATAAGTAGTCTGTTGCGGCGATCGCTATCTTGAGAAACTCCTCCAGAGACAACCCTCCAGAAGCAGATGGGCGATCGCAAAATAACTCCTTTAACGACTTCCCGCCAAAATCTTCCGTAACTATTGCCAAAGAGCGATTATACGGTTCCAAAGCATAGGCGGCGATCGCCCCAGGAAAATCGAGCGATCGTATAATTTCATACTCTTGCTTGTACCGGATTAACTCTTGAGGAGTGGGATAATTTTCCTTAAGAACCTTAATCGTAACAGGTAGGCTATCTGCTTTTCTAATACCTTGATATACTAAAGAATTAGAACTTTCATAAATTAGGGTTTGAATTTGATAATCTTTCATAGTTATCTTAATTAAGCGTTTAATTAAAAATTAGGTAGTAGCGCGTCAAGGTTAGTAGCAATCGCTAAAGCGATTACTACAAACAAGCATCTTAAAATATTACTTGCGAGCCACTACCCAATCATTTTTCATTTTAGCACCCTACTCCCGAACCAAAACTTTTTCCAGTTACCATCTAAACTTCCAAGGCATTTTAGCACTTTTGTTTAATTTTGACAACAATGGATTATAGGAATCCGTAGAGGATTTCGGGTTTTTTAATTCCACTCCCCGCGATCGCGCAAGCGATCCATTTCTTGTCGCCACTGCAGGAACTCCTCGACCTCTGGGGGAGTCTCGGCATCGGGGAATAAATCCTTAGTTCCAATCAACTGTAAGAGCTTCTGGGAACGAGAGCGAACGACGTATTCTATAGCTTTGTCGTATTGCTTGAGGTTGACAAAGCATTGGACGATATTCATATACGCGCAAATCGTATCGGTGAGAGCCCGTTGGGAGCGAGCGTCCGTACTCGGCAAACTGCCGATGTCATCAATGACCGCAATTGCTTTTTCGTAGGCAGCGATCGCCTCTTGCCAGTCCCCTCGGGAAAAGTAGAGACTGCCTAAGTTGCAATTAGCTCCCATATATTCAATGGGATTGTTTTTTACAGCGAAAAATTCCAATGCCAGTTGGTAGGCAGTCCGAGCTTTTTCTTCGTTCTCTGCCTTGTCTCCCGCGAGGCGAGCGGAGTAGGCAAGACCCAGATTGTATTGAGTAATTGCCCGCTCTTTAGGGGAATCTTTTTTAGTACAAACCTCCAATGCCCGTTGCAAGGCAGCAATGGCAATTTCGATATTCTCTGCCTTATCTCCTAGTCTTCGCTTGTAGTAGGCAATGCCCAGAAGGCTTTGAGTTATTGCCCAGTCTTTGGGAAAATCTTTTTTAGTACGAACCTCCAATGCCCGTTGGAAAGCAGCAATGGCAATTTCTATATTCTCTGCCTTATCTCCTTTGATTCTATACAAGCAGGCATTGCCGAGATTATTTTGAGCCCTTGCCCAGTCTCTGGGGGAATCTTTTTTGCTGCAAGTTGCCAATACCAGTTGGAAGAGAGCAATAGCTTTCTCCAAATTCTCTGCCCTATTTCCTTTAATTCTCTTCAAGTAGGCAAGACCGAGATTATGTTGAGTCCTTGCCCAGTCTTGTCGGTCATCTTTTTTGGTGTAAACTTCCAATGCCAGTTGGCAGGCACTAATAGCTTTTTCTATATTCTCCGCCCTGTCTCCTGCGAGGCGATCGCAGTAGGCATCGCTCAGGTTGCTTTGAGTCATTGCCCACTCTTTGGGGAAATCTTTTACTTTCAATGCCTGTTTGTAAGCATTAATACCTTTTTCCACATTTTCAGCCTTGTTTCCTAGTATTCTGTCGCAGTAGGCAATGCCCAGATTATTTTGAATCCTTGCCCAGTCTCGGGGAAAATTTTTTTGATTCACAACTTTTAATGCTTTTTTGTAGATTGCAATAGCTTTTTCCAAATTTTCTGTCTTGTTTCCTACTATTCTGTCCCGGTAAGCACTGCCCAAGTTGTTTTGAAAAGTTGCCCAAATCGATCGCTGGCTGCGGTGAGTGAGGACTTTTAGGCATATTTCGTAACCGGCGATCGCAATTTCATTATTCGCCGCCACGCTCCCGAGAGGAAACTGCTGGATGAGGGTGCAGAAATTGCCGATAAGTTTTGCCCCTGCCTCTGCTTGGGATGATGTCTGACCGTAGAGCGTTTTCTTTAGAAAAGTTTGCAAGATGGGGATGAAGTAATAGTCGAGTTTGTCTAGGTTTGCGGCGAACAGACTATAGACTGCTTGGGGGTTAGTCTTGGTCTTGAGTATTGTTTCCAATACCTCTAGCATGAATTTATCGCAGTCTTCCTGGAGAGAGCTCTCTGGTGACTCAACTAGGACAGTAGTTTGTGAGATGTCCAGGTGTCTTTTTAGATCGGTGCCCAGATTGCGTAGAAAATCGGCGGCGTTTTGCTTGCCCTTTGCTTCCAGTTGTTCTGCCACTTCTGCCATTACCTGCAATAACCCCAAATCCAATAACTCGCGGTTCTCGTTAAAGAGCCGAGCTTCTTGACCCTTGGGGCAGTGTAGCAGTCGATCGATGAGAATTATATATTCTATTTTGCGCTGTTCGTCCATTGTTTGTTCCTTTGTTTTTGATAGTTTATGCGTGAGATGGGAATGTTCCCGTTCGGGCGCGTTTCCCCAAGAGGCGGTTTCTGAAAATACGATTTGCGACTCTCCAAGCATTGTAGCACTCTTTTTTTGACGCAGGTTCATCCATTAGGTTATTTTATTTTTCCTGCTGTACAATTGGCAATTCAATAACAAACTCGCTACCCTCACCAACAGTAGAAAAACACTCAAGTTTTCCCCCATGTTTATCCTCCACTATCTGACGAGAAATAGCCAACCCCAAACCCGTACCTTTTCCTACGGGTTTAGTAGTAAATAAGTTCTCAAAAATCTTGTTTTTAATTTCTGGCTTCATTCCCACTCCATTATCCTTTATTTTAATCAAAATACAACTTTTATCCTCCGCCACTTCCGTAGCAATCAAAATCAAATTCGGAGCTGCTTTTATCTCGGAAAAACTGCGATTAAGGTTATAAGAATCCACGGCATCAATAGCATTAGCTATAATATTCATAAACACTTGATTTAACTCTCCCGAATAGCAAAAAAACTCCGGCAAATCCCCATAATTTTTGATTACCTTAATCTCGGGACGATTTGAAGTAGCTTTGAGACGATGTTTTAAAATAGTTAAGGTGCTATCAAGACCGGCATGAATGTCAAACAAAGTTTTTTGCCGAGCATCAGAACGGGAAAAATTTCTCATCGAGTCGCCGATCTCATTAATTCTTTCTACCCCTTCTTTCATAGCTAAAATCATCTCTGGCAAATCTTCAACGATACAATTAATTTCATTATTTTCCCATTTTTTAGCTATTTCCAGTGCTGGTTCTGGATAGTATTTTTGATAAAGATTTACTAGCTCAATCAAAGTATTAACATCTGTTAAAGCAGGTTCGAGGTTGCCGTAAATAAAAGTAAGCGGATTATTGATTTCGTGAGCTATCCCCGCCGACAATTGACCGATAATTGCCATTTTTTCTTGTTGAACTATCTGCAATTGTACTGCTTTTAAAGAAGAAATTAACTCTTGTTTTTCTTCAAGAGATTGCTCTAATTCCTTAGTTCTTTCTGCCACTTTTTCTTCTAATAGTTCCTTATGTTCTGCTAGTTGCTTTCTTAAAAAATACAACTGATAATGAACCTTAACTCTTGCTAAAACTTCTTCAGTTTGAAAAGGTTTAGTAATATAGTCAACCGCCCCCAAAGACAGTCCTTTAACCTTATCCACCGTATCCGATAAAGCCGTAGTAAAAATGACCGGAATCTCTTGAGTTTCCGGATCTTCCTTTAACATTTTGCAAGTTTCAAAGCCATCGATACCCGGCATCATTATATCTAATAAAATTAAAGCGGGTGGGGTATGCTTGACTTGTTTGATAGCCGTCTCGCCACTTTTAGCTACAGCTACCATCCACCCCGCACTCCTCAAAGCCTGGGAAAGAATTTTTAAGTTACTGGCATTGTCATCTACAATTAAAATCGGGTTTTGAGGTAATTCCATCTTGCTAGATCGATTCACAATTAACAATTAACAATTAACAATTGACAATTAGCAATTAGCAATATAAATTGCTAAAAAATCGAGAATTTTTTCCCCTTCAAACTCTTCGGCTAACCGCAGAATTTTTTCGGCAAAAAGGCTAAACTGCGGGTCAACTTCGAGAAGTTGGGCGATCCGTTCCTCAATCTCGAAAAACAATCCCCCGGCAGCCAGCTCGGATAATTGTACCAGAACCTCCCGAGAAGGTACTGGCAGTTCCGTTTCCTCCGTCTCGGTGGCAGACTCGTTAACTTCTTCCTCTTGGATTTCCTGATAAATCCATTCTAACTCCATAAGCAGCTCCAGTTTCCGCAACAACTGTTCCACATCTACTGGTTTCGGTAAAAAATCATCGCACCCGGCCTCCAGACTTTCGAGCCTCTCCGGTTCCAAGACGCTGGCCGAAGAAGCAATAACCCGAGGGCGCTTTCCAGGAAATTTGCTCAGACGCCGCGCCAGCTCGAAACCATCCATTCGCGGCATCACCAAATCGGTAATCACTAAATCCGGTTCAAAAGTGGCAATCAGTTCTAAAGCCTCTTGCCCGTCCCTAGCTTCCGCCAATTCAAACCCTAACGGTAACAAAACTTGTACCGCCACCGCCCGGTTGAGCGCTTTATCGTCAACCACCAAGATTTTGCGCCTTGGACCTTGATAGCCCAAGATTTTGCCCTTTTCGCTTTTGGTGGCAACGGCAGCCCATTCCTGAGAAGTCGGCAGACTAACCTCAAACCAAAAAGTAGTACCTTCTCCCAGGGCACTCTTAACTTCAATCTTGCTCCCCATCATCTCCACAATTTGACGGCTGATGGCAAGTCCGAGCCCGGTGCCTTCCGCCCTTCTGGAGGTAGAGCCCGCTTGCTCGAAGGGCAGAAAGATTTTTTCGAGATGTTCCGACGCCATGCCCACTCCGCTATCTTCGATTTGAAAGCGGAGTCGGCAATGGGAGGTTTGGGGGCGTTTCGCTTCGCGTTTCATGTCGCGAAGCGTTGCGGATGCAACATCGCTCTCTACCAATTCTACCGAGAAGGTAACGCTACCTTTATCGGTAAATTTAATCGCGTTCCCCAGCAGGTTGAGCAAAACTTGTCGCAGCCGTTTTTCGTCGGCAATCACGCCTTCTGGAAGGTTGGGGTTGTAGAAGAAACGGAAATCGATGTTTTTTTGCGCCGCCCTCACTCGACTCATTTCGGCAACTCCCAACAGAAACGATGGCAAGTGGAAGTCTTTGGGATAGAGTTCCAATTTCCGAGCTTCGATTTTTGATAAATCGAGAATATCGTTAATTAAGGTCAGCAGGTGAGACCCAGATTGATAAATTAAGTCGATGTCGGAACGACGGCTGTTTAAATCGGGAGCCCGTTGCAGGATTTGAGCGAAACCGAGAATGCCGTTGAGGGGGGTGCGCAATTCGTGGCTCATGTTTGCCAGAAATTCGCTTTTGGCTTGGTTTGCGGCGTCGGCTTTTTCTTTCGCTTTGTTAATTTCTGCGTTGGCTTCTTGGATTTCTTCAAACTTGTGCTTGAGGCTTTCTGCCATCAGTTGGAAGTTATCCACTAAGGCATTTATTTCTCTGACAGAGTTTTCCGGCAGTTCAAAAGATTGTCTCTCGAAGAGTTTGTTGGGTAGGTTGCTCGTGACGCTGGCTAATTGCAAGATCGGTTTTACCAGGCGGCGGCTGAGAATGTTGGCGAAAAAGATGGCAAAGACGGCGATCGCTAACAAAACTATTAGATTTCTCAAATAAACTCTTTCTAAATAAGCGATATGAGGGGCCGTTGGCGCTTCTATGGCTAGAGTCCAGGGAAATCCGCTCAGAGGAACTTCTCGGACGTAGAAGGAGTTTTGCCACCTGAGCATAGTAGGTTTTCCCTGCACCACCGGCATCCAGTGGTAAACCCCCGAGGCAAGATCTCTAATTTCTCCTCCTTCGCGGCGATCGAACCTTTCTCCTGGTTCGAGATTGGGACGAGTAGAGGCGAGTACGCGATCGCTCTCGTCCAGAATGCTCGCTTCTATACCAAAACTATACTGATGGGAGTTGATTATTTCCCCCACTAGGTTTAAATCCAGTTCTCCTGCCGGGCTTTGTCGCTGCCACAAATCTAGCTCTGCAGACAAATATTTGGCTGTGGTCGTTAAGGTGTTATCAATAATTGTTTCCTCCCTTTGCATGGCATCTTGACTATCCCACGCTACGAGGATTAAGGTCGGCAGTAGCACAAAAGCCACCAGAAAATTGACCAGTATTTGCTCGAAGGACTGTTTGTTTGCTGCTTGGGGGCGATCGGCCAATTTGTACAGAGGTAAATTTGTTACCAGCAAGGCAGCAATTAAAGCGTTGAAAATGCCATTAACTGCCTGCTTAAACGCAATAGTTAAGGTGGCAATTGTCCCAACTTTAATAAAATTGCCATAGAATAAAACTACCAAGGGCATCCCGATCGCCAACCAATAGATCGCATCCATTGTCAGTATATTTCTGCTCTGGCGGCGACGCAATCCCCAACCGACCAAAAATGCCTCTAAAGTAAAAATAATCCAAGCATAAGGGTGCTTCCAGAGGAGTAGGGTACAAAAACCAGCTATAAATCCCGCTGCGGTTCCCCAAAACCATCCGTAAAGGCGAAGAACGATAAACACTGCGATGCTTCCAAATAGGAAGTCAACGCTAAAAAACAAGGGCAATTTAAAATAGTTTCCTAAATATCCCGCAGCTATTAGAAAGGCTAGTAAAAATAGAGATTTCGAAGGATGAAAATTGAAAGGTTTTTCTGCCATTTTATTAACCTCATCGTTAATTGTTAATTGTTAATTGCCATTAGCCTGTCTTCCATTGCAAACATGGGATGCTCCCATTCTAGCACGGTGCTTTTTCCCAATTCAGCCAAACACTTTTTCGAGGAGTTTCCGAGACAATTCGACCATAAAAAATCCCTGACCGATGCCAGGGAACTAGAAACATTGAAAATTCTAATCTAATTTAAGCCGCCGTGGATAAATTCAAGCAACAGACGGCGGCTACTGTTTGTCGCCCCAAATCTAAATCTTTCGGCGAGCATTTCCAGTTTGGATGAGAAGTCATTAACAGACTTTCGATAGTTTCTCGATCGAACAAATGCCACGCGGGCGCCCCATTAACCGTATCTTCAACGGCATAACAGTTTTTGCTAATGCAGTGGAGGCTGCCCCATCGGCCAATTCTTTCTAAGGTCATGGTTTGTCCCTCTTGGAGGGAGCGAAATTGGAGAATATTTTCCTTAAATTGCTTTAAAGAGGAGGAGATTAAACCGGGAATTGCTGTGGTTATTGTCCGTTCTCCGTTGACGTTAATCCAGTAGTTGCGGCCTGGATCTATTCCTTTGAGCCACCCCTGGCTATCCTCCATGGGGTAGCGCGGAGCTAATGGAAAAAAAGTTTTCATAAAAGAGCCTAAAAATGTTCGATCGAAAAATGTTATTCTTAATATTGCTTCATCTAAATTCTTAAATACAACTTTACTTAACAAATCTTATAAAAAAGGGTGCATCTCAATTTTGAAAAAAGCCAAGAAGAAACACGATTTTTGGTAATGGGTAATAGGTAATAGGTAATAGGTAATGGAAATGCCTTCGGGAGCATCTGGTGAGAAAGCAAAAATATCGGATCGGGCAAGCAATTAAGTAAGCTGTTCGGTATTTAAACTACCGATCGGTATCGTAGCTCTAGGCAAGAGGCATGCATGCAAGAGGCAACAGGGGCCGTGCATTTTAAATGCGTCTTAGCTTATTGACAATTAAGTATTTACAAAAAAAGAGCTATAATCCTCTCCTAAAAGACAGGATTTAAGCCCTACCAGCAGATAGTTAAATTAAAGTTTAAGTCAAGTCTTAAGCCTTTTCCGGCAAACTTGCCTCCAACTTCAGACAATTGCGACCATCAATTTGTAACTTATAGTCAACGCGGTCCATGAGCCTGCTCATAATCAACCATCCATAGCCACTTTCTTGTTTGGCTTCTGGTTGGGGTGGATTATAAGTATCCATCTCATAGCCGTTACCGTGGTCCCAAATTTCTAAAGCAATATCGCGGTTTTCAACGTCCAAGCGAACCAGCACGGGTAAATTTGGTTTATCTCTATGAGCGTGGCGAATAACGTTAGAATAGGCTTCGGCCAGGACCAAGCGCAAACGGTTGGATTGACGCGGCCAATCTATATGCTCTCCTAACTCAACTTCCAAACTGCTCAATAACCAGTTTTCAACAATGCTCAAAAATCGCAAATCGCTTGGCACCTGAAGCTCAGTTTTCATAAAATTCACAGAACCTCCAGCGAGAGTATGGTTTGGTCGTCTTCCTGACTGGGATTGTCAGCTCGGATGCGAGCCAATAAATCATCTAAATTTAACGAGCCCTTTTGTTCCACAAGGATTTCCCAAAGGCCCTCTTGTTGCAGCATAGAACGAACAGGTTCGCCACCATCGGGAGACTCCTGGACCACTGTAGCTTCGGTAATGCCATCACTGGTCAGGAGAAAAATATCTCCAGAATTTAGCTCTATGCTACCTGCTTTACCTTTCCACATTGGCAGTATTCCCAGGGGAATACCCCGATCTTTGAGGAAATTAGGCTCTAGCTCCACCTTCGAGCTGCCATTAGTAGCGGCAGCCACAGCAGTATGAGACCAGACTAGAGGATAAATATGTCCGGCATTAGCATAAGCAAGCTGGCCTGTTTTCGGCGTATAACGAGCCAGTACCATTGTAATAAAGCAGTTATTACTAATCAGGTCGTCTGACAAACTGGTATTGAGATTTTTCATTACTTCGTAAGGAACTGGGGGAGTTTCCAAAGACAATTCTCGACGCAGCACCGACATGGCACTGGCCATAAATAAAGCAGCAGGTACCCCTTTACCAGATACATCCCCCAAAGCTAACCAGATATCTCCTTGAGCGTGAACGTAAACCTCAAAGAAATCCCCTCCTACTTCCCTAGCTGGATAGCAGCAAGCTTGGACCTTAGCTTTGTCCAATTCTGGCCAACTTTGACGCAAGAGATTAGTTTGGATTTGACGAGCCACTTCTAGCTCGTTGCGCATTTGCTGGGCTAACTCCCTCGTGCGTTGATAAAGTTTAGCTTGGGACAGAGCCAGAGCGGCTTGCTCGGATACCCCTTCTATTAGCTGGATATCTTCCTCGGACCAAGGGTTATGAGCTTCGTCGTTTTGATAAAGGGCCAGAACTGCCAGCAAATCCTTCTGATAGACCAGAGGCACTACCAATTTTAGATTGGAGTCTTTGCTAGAGCCCTTATCTATTTGGATTTGTCTATTTTCTAATGCTTGTAGCACCAGGTCATCTTCCCGTGCTATCGGGAAATCGCCTGTCTCGGTTGGCTCCTGTTTTTCCTGTTCCTCGGCGGCCTCGTCACCTCGGCTTTCTGCGGCAACCACAGGATAAGAGAAAGAAGTAGGCATCAGGCGATCGCCCTCTACCGGCCACAACCTTCCTCCAGTAGCCTCAAAAGTCCGTCCCAAAGTTTGAACGATAGTCAAGAGCATACTGGAATAATCCAGAGACTCCCTAATAGCGCTCATCACCTCATTTAAAAGAGACTCTCGTCGCAGGGCCCTAGTTAGAGCATTAGTGCGTTGTTTAACTACCTTGTAAGTTTCCGATGCCTGTTGGACTACTGCCTTAAGCTCTTCGGGATTCCAAGGTTTGGTAATGTATTTGAACACCTTACCGGAGTTAATTGCCTCCACCAAATCCTCAACATCCGTGTAGCCCGTCAGCAGGATTCTAACCGTATCTGGAAATCTCTCCAGAGTTTGGCCCAAAAATTCGGTGCCATTCATTTCTGGCATCCGTTGATCGGAGATAATCAAAGCCATTTCCCCCTGTTCGTCTAAGACGGACAGGGCGTTAAAGGCATTATCTGCTTTATATACTTTAAAGTCACGCCGAAACGTCCGGTACAACAAATCCAAGTTGTCCGGCTCGTCATCGACTACCATTAGTTTTAACTTCCCTTCTCCCCGACTCATGGGTTCCCTTACTCCCAGGTAAATTGTTTAGATTTTACACGCTTGCCGCTGGGCCAACTGCTGTTGGTAGCGACTTTCGTTAGTATTTTTTGGCAAGCTATCTAGCCTACTCTTGGCTTTTGCTCTGGCTAGATCGATTAATCTGTAAGTTAATTTAGTCATCATCGTCTATCGTCTATGGTATTGAGGTAAGGGTTTTTTGGCTGCCGAGCGAGAGTTGGTTTTTAATTGTGGCTCGTACTACATTAGTTGTTTCGCGTACCATGCTCCCTTAGGTACTTTTCCCCGTCCATTTTTAACTTAATCTTTCTGCCAATCTGAGTTTAGCAGACCGAGCGCGAGGATTTTCTGCTATTTCTTCAGATTGAGGTTGAATTGGCTTTTTTGTCAAGACCCTTAAGATTGATGAATTTCTGAACTGGTGCTTTACCAGACGGTCTTCTAGGCTGTGAAAGCTAATAACTCCTATTCGCCCGCCGGGTTTGAGCCATTGCGGAGCTCCATTGAGAAATCTCTCTAGGGAGATTAATTCTTGGTTGACGGCTATTCTGAGAGCTTGGAATACCCTGGTTGCTGGATGTATTCTTCCGTATCGGTTTTTTGGTGGATAGCAACGGGCTATGGCCGAAGCTAAGGCCGTCGTACTATCGAAAGGACGGTTTTCGACGATTCTTCTAGCGATCCGACGGGACCATCGTTCTTCCCCATAATTATAAAAAATCTCTGCTAGCTTCACTTCGTCCCATTGATTGACGATTTCTTCTGCGTTTAAGGATTGTTGTTGGTTCATCCTCATATCCAATGAGGCTTCATGGCGAAAGCTAAAGCCTCGTTCTGGGGTGTCTAGTTGCACCGAACTGACGCCTAAGTCGGCTATTATACCATCGAATTTTAGCTCTTGGGGTTGATAATCGGCAAAATTGCCCTGCCAAAATTGGATTCTAGGGCCATAATCTGCCAATCGAGTTTGACAAGAGGCGATCGCCCTCTTATCCAGATCTATTCCCACTACTTGCACTTCAGGGGCAGCATCCAAGATTAATTTGGTATGGCCCCCATAACCCAAGGTGGCATCTAAATACAAACCGCCGGGAGTAATGGCTAAACCTTCTATTAATTCCCGAGGCAACACGGGTAGATGAGACATTTTTTTTAATGGTTAGTTGGAAGGTAGAACAGGCATCTTGCCTGTTATTAACTTAATTCCCCATTCCCCATTCTCATTGAGTACTCGTCATGAGTACTCGTCATGAGTATGAGGCAGTGAAAATAGAAAAATCAGATACAGCCGCCCCTATAATTTTTAAAGAACTGAAATAAAAGTTAACAATAATCTAAATGACCAGAATCGAAACCAGAACCGAACCCATGATTCTAAACATGGGTCCCCACCACCCCTCAATGCACGGAGTCCTTCGCCTCATCGTCACCCTAGACGGGGAAGATGTGGTAGATTGCGAACCGGTCATCGGTTATTTACATCGGGGCATGGAAAAAATAGCCGAAAACCGTACTAATACGATGTTCGTCCCCTACGTCAGCCGTTGGGATTACGCGGCAGGGATGTTTAACGAGGCCGTTACGGTGAACGCCCCGGAACAATTAGCGGATATTGAGGTTCCCAAACGGGCCAGCTACATCCGGGTCATCATGCTGGAACTCAACCGGATCGCCAATCACCTATTATGGCTTGGCCCGTTCTTAGCCGATGTCGGAGCCCAAACTCCCTTTTTCTACATTTTCCGGGAACGGGAGATGATTTACGATCTGTGGGAAGCTGCCACCGGTTATCGGCTGGTCAACAATAACTATTTTCGCATTGGTGGGGTTGCGGTTGACTTGCCCTACGGTTGGGTGGATAAATGCCACGACTTCTGCGACTACTTCTTACCAAAGGTCGATGAATACGAAAGGCTAATCACCAACAACCCGATTTTCCGGCGCAGGCTTGATGGACTGGGGGTTATTACTCGCGAAGAAGCGATTAACTGGGGACTGTCCGGCCCCATGTTACGAGCTTCTGGGGTCAAGTGGGACTTGCGCAAGGTTGACCATTACGAATGTTACGACGATTTCGATTGGGACGTGCATTGGGAAACCGATGGGGATTGCTTGGCCCGGTATTTTGTCCGCATTCGGGAAATGCGGGAGTCGGTGAAGATTCTTCGCCAGGCGTTGAAGGGACTTCCCGGCGGGCCTTATGAAAATCTGGAAGCACAGCGGATGGCTGGGGGGCCTAAATCGGAATGGAACGATTTTGACTATCAGTTTATGGGTAAGAAAATCCCTCCCACTTTTAAGATTCCCGCTGGGGAACATTACGTTCGCATTGAAAGCGGTAAGGGGGAAATAGGAATCTACATTATCGGCGACGATAATATTTTCCCTTGGCGCTTTAAGATTCGGGCTGCGGATTTTGTCAATTTGCAGATTTTCCCTCATATTTTAAAGGGGGCTAAGGTGGCAGATATCGTGGCTATTTTGGGTAGCATCGATATTATTATGGGTTCTGTGGATAGGTAAAGGATTAAGAAACCCGGTTTTTTGAAAAAACCGGGTTTCTGGTGTATTAGCCATTAGCAATTAACTATTAACTATGCAGCTAGAACTAAAACAATTGCTGGTGCCTCCAGGCAGCGTGTTGGAAATACAAGATATTAGCTGGCAGATTTTTGAGGGTATTTTAGAGGAGTTAGGAGAAGGTCGAACTGGGAGAGTTTGTTATAGTAAAGGAACGTTGGAAATTATGAGTCCTTTATTCGAGCATGAGGATGATAAAGGAATTATTAGCGATTTGGTGAAGGTGCTTTTGGAGGAGTTAGAGCTTGAGTTTCGGGATGCCGGTTCTACTACTTTAAAAAATGAGGAAATGGCGCGGGCGGTGGAACCAGATTCTAGTTTTTATATTGCTAATGAAGGGGCGGTTAGGGGGAAGAAACGGATAGATTTAACAAGAGATCCGCCGCCAGATTTGGCGATAGAAATAGATATTACATCTAGGACTAATTTAAAAAATTACGAGGCTTTGGGTGTGCCGGAAGTTTGGCGTTATGATGGCGGGGAGAGGTTGCAAATTAACGTTTTAGAAGGGGGTAAATATGTGGAGTCTGAGGTTAGTTATAATTTTCGTGGTTTGACGGGGTTGAAAGGGGCGATCGCTTCTCATTTACAAGACAGTAAAGTTAACGGCAGAAATGCAACGATGAAGGTTTTTAGGAGTTGGGTAAAAAAGCAGTTAAATTAAGTAACGAAGGGTCTTCGATACTTAGTTGGCTAAAATGATAATTTGATGATTTCGGTAATGGGTAATGGGTAATGGGTAATGGAGGAAAACCAAATTAAAAATGGCCCAGTCGCCATTGAATTAATTTTTTTTTTAATCAGATGTGCTGTTCGATAGAGAAAAAATCCCAAATCCCTTGCCTGTTCCCCATTCCCCGTTGCCGAAATTAATAATTTGGCAGAATTTTTACCGAAGAGCCGTAACGAAAAAAAGGCGATCGCTATTTAATAATTCAGGATAATTATCGTGGAAGTTCGACCGAGGGAAATTGAAAGTTACGTTACAGCTAACGATAGAGTACCATTCTTGGAGTGGCTTAATTCTCTTAAAGATGTTCAAGGAAAAGCTAAAATTAAAGAAAGACTGAAGCGGGTACGTCTTGGTAATCTGGGAGATTATCGTTCCGTTGGAGAAGGGGTGTTTGAATTGAGGATTAATTATGGTCCTGGCTACCGAGTTTATTTCGGACAAGTAGGAGAAATTATCGTGCTTTTATTGTGTGGTGGAGATAAAAGCTCTCAAGAAAAAGACATCCGTAAAGCCCAAGAATACTGGATAGATTATAGGAGTCAAGATAATGCCTAGAAGCGTAAGTTACCAAGAATATTTGATTAAATCTCTGGAAGAACCCATAGAAGCTGCAGCTTATATCGAGGCAATTTTAGAAGCAGAAAACCCGGAACGCGAACTGCTTTTATCGTCGCTTGATGACGTAATTGAGGCTTATGGGGGGATTAATAAACTGTCAGATAGAGCCAGAAAATCTTACGAAGATTTAAAAGATTTGTTGTTGAAAAGTGGGGGGGAAGAAATTTACAGTTTAGTGAATTTTTTGGATGCTTTGGGTTTTCAGTTACAGGTTAGGGTTAAGTCTGAGGAATTAGAAGAAAACAACGAAACCCAAAAAACGGTGATGCCAGAGCATTCGTCTGTGGGATAATCGAGGCGAACAGGCAGGATGCCTGTTTTACGGTGGTTAAAATCAATTAAAAATTAATAATAATTATGGGTTGGAAACGAGGGAAAAAACTTTATGGCGATCGCTACATTATCGAGCAAGAGTTAGGTAAGGGTGGCACGGGCGTAACTTATCTTGCGAAAACTAAAAAAGGAAAATTGGTTGTTATTAAAACTCTTAAAGATGAAATTCTTAGGGAGCCCTACTTTGCGGAGTTTGCTAATAAATATCAAAACGAATTTCGCGACGAGGCCCTGCGACTTGCTCTTTGTCGGCATCCCCAGATAGTGCAAATAGAAAACGTTTTTAACGAGGGGAATTTACCCTGTATTGCGATGGAATATTTGGGGGGGGAAAATCTGACGGTCCGCGTCAAAGAACAAGGCCCCCTTCCAGAAACGGAAGCTTTAACCTACATCTGGCAAATCGGCGAGGCGGTAATGGCGATCCACGACAAGGGTTTACTCCACCGAGATGTTAAACCGCGCAATATTATACTGCGTCCGTCCCAGAATGGGGAAACGGAGGCGGTGTTAATCGATTTTGGCATTGCCAGGGAATTTATCCCAGAATTGGCGATGACTCATACCGCCGCCGGTTCTAACGGGTTTGCCCCCATCGAACAATACGCAGAAAAAGCTCCACGGGGAGAATATACCGATATTTATTCTTTGGCGGGAACTCTTTACTATTTACTGACCGGCCAGGTGCCCATACCGGCACCGACGAGGGCGGCGAAAATTGCCCTCAACCCGCCAAAAGAGTTTAACCCGAAAATAAGCGATCGCGTTGGGGCAGCTATTCTTAAAGGCATGGAGTTCGAGCCAGAAAAACGCCCCCGATCGATTCAGGAGTGGTTGGAGTTGTTGGGCGATCGCCCCTTGTCTGTTCGTGCAGAAGAAAAGATTGTCCTGCCGGCTCCCACTGCAAAAATCGACTATACACAACTGCAAAATTTATTAGCTGCGGGTAAATGGAAGGATGCCGATGCAGAAACTAGAGAGATAATGACAAAAATCTTGGGTCGAAAAACTGCGGCATGGGAGAACAAAGAAGAAATCCAAAACTTTCCTTGCGAGGCTCTTAATACTATAGACAAACTCTGGATAAAATACAGTCGGGGGCGCTTCGGCTTCAGCATCCAAAAGCAAATTTGGCAGGAAATGGGAGGTAAGGATGATGCAGACTCGGTAACTTACAACCAATTTCTCGAAGGCCTGGGGTGGGTGGTAGATGGTAGTTGGTTGGCGTGGCACGAATTTACTTTTAATTTTAACGGGCCTCTGGGGCATTTGCCGATGGGGTTGGCGCGAGGTAAAGTTGATTTTGGTATCGCTTTTTTAGCTTTGATGGATAGTTGCCAAAGCTCAGAATTACCAGGGGAAGTTCCAGAACGGATAAACTATCGAGAGCTGCGGGATTTATTAGCAGCCCAAAAGTGGCGGGAAGCGGATGAGAAAACCATCGCCATTATGTTACAAATTGCGGGGAAAAGTAAAGACGATCGCCTCAGCATGGAAGATTTAGAAAATTTCCCTTGTTCTGAGTTAAAAATGCTCGACGAACTTTGGGATAAGTCTTCCGATGGGCGTTTTGGTTTTAAGGTACAAAAGTCGATTTATTTTGAGGTAGTTAAGCGGGTTGAGGAAAGGATGGGAAATGATAAAAAATATTATAAAATGATTTGGCAAGATTTTAGCGATGTTTTGGGATGGCGGGTTGACGGTCGGTCTTTGTATTATAACGAACTTAATTTTAGTTTGGATGCTCCCAGAGGACATTGGCCGGTGTTGTGGTGTCTTAAGTTTAAGGTTGAAGTTGTGGGAGTTGGTTTGTGGCGGGAGACTTTTTTTAATCGGGTGGATAGTTGTTGCTAATTGTTAATTATTAAGAATCGCTAAAGCGATTACTACGTTAATTATTAAGAATCGCTAAAGCGATTACTACAAACAAATTATGAATGTTTTAAGCGAAATCATCTGCCAGCAAATAGAAGCAAATCCTCAAAAACGCATTACTTTTGCGGAATATATGGATTTAGTTTTGTACCACCCGCAACGCGGGTATTATGCAACGGAGGCAGTTAATATTGGCAAACAAGGAGATTTTATAACCTCGCCCCACTGGGGACCGGATTTTGGGGAATTGCTGGCAGAACAATTGCGGGAAATTTGGCAAATCCTCAAAAAACCTCGCCCTTTTACTGTTGTGGAAATGGGGGCGGGGCAGGGGATTTTAGCTGCTAATATTTTAAGTTATTTGCACGAGCAAGATGAGAAATTATGGGAAGTTTTAGAATATGTCATTATTGAAAAGTCTGCCGGGATGCGCGAGGAACAAAAACAGCGGTTAAATACCGATAAAGTTAAGTGGCGGACTTGGGATGAAATTGAGGAAGAATCTTTAATCGGTTGTTTCTTTTCTAACGAGTTAATCGATGCTTTGCCGGTGCATCAAGTTCTGGTTGAGGATAAGCAATTAAAGGAAGTTTATGTAACTGCCAAAAGGTTAACTAATTCAGAAATTAAATTTGTCGAAACTACTGGGGAAATTTCTACTAATAAAATAGCCGAATATTTCGAGTTATTAGGGATAGATTTACGGTCTGATGTTGATAGCGGTTACCGCAGCGAGGTAAATTTAGCGGCTTTAGATTGGCTGGATGCCGTGGGGAAAAAGTGGCAACGGGGCTATATTTTGACGATAGATTACGGTTATTCGGCAGAGCGTTATTATCATCCAAATAGGCGGGAAGGTACGTTGCAATGTTATTACCAACATCGGCGACATAACGACCCTTACTGGAATATTGGAATGCAAGATCTTACCGCCCATGTTAATTTTACTGCTTTAGAAAAACAGGGGAATTTATTAGGTTTAAAAAATGTGGGTTTTACTCAACAGGGATTATTTTTAATGGCGTTAGGTTTGGGAGACAAATTAAACCAACTATCCACGGAAAGCGGTTTATCAATTAGCGAAGTTTTGACTCGACGGGAGGCGTTACATTCTTTAATGGACCCTATGGGTTTGGGAGGTTTTGGCGTGTTAGTTCAAAGTAAAGGTTTGAACCCAGAAGAAGAAGGGGTGAAATTGAAAGGTTTAAACGTGCCGCCCATGAGATTTTAGGAATACCTATTAGGAGCATCTCATCTTAGCAAAAATCTTAGCAAAAAGCGGTAATTTCTTGGCTTTCTTCTTGCATTGCAGTCTACCCTACCCATTACCGAAAAGTAAAAGTATGAATAAAATTTTACCACAAAACTGGATAAAAATTTGACTGTCGCCAAATTCGGCGATCCCCGTCCATTTTTTCTCAATAAACGTAACCATGGTCTGTAATTGGCTCGGGTTGTAAGTATTAATACACAGCCCATTGTATTTGTAACTTTGCCGACAACTAAAAAAACAAAATTGTTGGCTAAAATAGAAAGACATGGGAAAAATCGAAGTAACAGGCAAGAAGCCTGTTCTACAAAAGGAGGAAGATAAGTCAATGACGATCGCCAACAAAACTCACCAACGAACTATCCGTTTCGAGGGGCTATCCCAAACGGAAGTCGAGGCAAGCCGCCAAAAATACGGCACCAACATTCTAACTCCACCAGAACGAGACCCGTGGTGGAGGTTGTTTTTAGAAAAGTTTGACGATCCTATTATTAGGATTTTAATTGTCGCGGCAGTCATCGCTATTGCTATAGGCATAGTCGAGGGTAGCTATGTAGAAGGTATTGGTATTATTGTAGCGATTTTACTCGCTACAACTGTTGCTTTTCTCAACGAGTATAAAGCTAGCCAAGAGTTCGACATTCTCAATCAAGTTAACGATGAAGTGCCAGTTCAAGTCATTCGCGATTCTCACTGGACGACTGTACCTAAAAAGGATTTAGTGGTAGGGGATATCGTTTATTTGGAAGCGGGAGAAGAAATTCCCGCCGACGGTAGAGTGCTAGAGGCAGTTTCTCTGAAAGTAAACGAAGCGAACTTGACGGGAGAATGTCTCCCAGTAACTAAAGTAACTCATGAGAAATCGAACGGCAGCACTGCTTATCCTTCTAACTTAGGGTTGCGAGGAACGATCGTGGCGGACGGACACGGGATAATAGAGATAACCCAGACGGGCGATCGCACGGAAATCGGCAAAACCGCCCGGGCAGCCACGAGCATTACAGATGTGGAAACTCCCTTAAATATCCAACTCGATCGCCTCAGCCGACTGATAGGGGTTCTCGGTTTTGGCATCGCCGTCTTAATAGATATCGCTTTAGTAGTTCGGGGCATCGTCGTCGGCGAATTCGTTCTCGCCCCCGGGCAGTGGTACGCGATCGCTATTATCGCTGCCGGCAGCGCTGCGGCTTTAACTAAAATCTGGCTGCCGATGGTTTACGATGGTTTGGAATTGGCGGGTAGGGATGCGGAAATGCCGGAGTGGCTGGAAAACGAGAGCTTGACCTCCTGGTTGCAAACTATAGCTGCTGGGGTACTAACTTTTGGAGCGGGCGTCGCCGTCGGCTATCTGACCGGTTGGCTGCCTCCAGCTCCCACAGACTGGATCCCCGCCTCGGTGGCAGCGAAGTTGCTAACTTACTTTACCATCGCAGTGGCCGTTATCGTAGTAGCGGTTCCCGAGGGGTTGGCTTTGAGCGTTACTCTCAGTTTGGCATATAGCATGGGGAAGATGACCAAACAAAACAACCTGGTTCGCAAGATGCACGCTTGCGAAACCATCGGCGCGGCCACGGTTATCTGTTCCGATAAAACGGGGACTTTGACCGAAAATAAAATGCTGGTAAACGAGGCTAAGTTTCCGAGTTTGACAAGCTACAGATTAGAAGATGCAAACGGTCGGCTCGTAGCAGAGGCAATGTGCGCTAACAGTACGGCCCATTTAGAGGAAGAGCCTGGCAAGGAGTCTATTCCTCTGGGCGATCGCACGGAAGGGGCGTTGCTGTTGTGGGTGGAGGAACGCGGCATTAATTATATTGAAGAACGGGACAAGTTTGCCATTGCCGAGCAGTTGACTTTCTCCTCGGAACGGAAGTATATGGCGACTCTGGGAGTGTCGTCAAACAGGCAGGATGGCCCGAACAGAGAGGGAGTGTCGTCGAACAGGCAGGATGCCCGTTCTACGGGTCGGATACTCCACTTTAAAGGGGCTCCAGAAGTGTTGCTGGAAAGTTGCGATCGCGTCCTTACAGAGACGGGGGTTGAAACTCTGGAAATTGAAGCGAGAATAATGGTCAAGGGACAACTGAAAAACGCTCAAAATAAGGGAATGCGGACTTTAGGTTTTGCCTATCTGCCAGAAACGGAGGAGTGTCAATTGGTCTGCGAGCTCGAACGCTATAATAATGTAATTTGGTTGGGGTTCGTGGCGATCGCGGATCCGGTACGTCCCGAAGTGCCCGAGGCTGTAGAAAAGTGCCACCGCGCCGGGGTGCAGGTGAAGATGATTACTGGAGATAGTTTTTTAACTGCCATGCAAGTTTCGCGGCAAATTAAGATTGCCAGCGAGGAAGATAGTAAAGATTGTTATCTCACGGGGCCTCAACTGGACTTGATGGACGACGAAACTGCAACAGTGGCAATAGAAAAAGCGAAAGTAATCGCCCGAGCTCGCCCCCAAGATAAACAAAGAATCGTGCGTTTATTGCAAGCTAAAGGGGAAGTGGTAGCGGTGACTGGCGACGGTACTAACGACGCGCCGGCTTTGAATCAAGCGCAGGTTGGTTTGTCCATGGGCAGCGGTACTTCCGTTGCTAAGGAAGCGAGCGATATTATCATTTTGGACGATTCTTTTGGCAGTATCGAAAATGCGGTGATGTGGGGGCGATCGCTCTATCAAAACATCCAAAAGTTTATCTTGTTCCAGCTAACAATTAACGTTGCTGCCTGCGGCATTGCTTTATTGGGGCCTTTTGTCGGTATCGATTTACCTTTGACGGTAATTCAACTGTTATGGGTGAATTTAATCATGGATACTTTCGCCGCTTTAGCATTAGCAACGGAACCGCCAAACGAGCAAGTAATGGAAGTTCCTCCTCGAAACCCAAATGCTTTTATTATCTCTAAACCGATGGCGGTGAGTATCTTTAGCGTTGGCTCGATTTTCCTGGTATTTTTGGCGGGATTTTTGCTTTACATCCAACAGGATAAATTGGTAACTCCTTACGAGTTATCTCTGTTTTTTACAACTTTTGTAATGTTGCAGTTTTGGAACATTTTTAACGCTCGTTGTTTTGGTTTAAAACAGTCTGCTTTTGCTAACCTGGGCAGTAATTGGAGTTTTCTGGGAATTACTGGAGTTATCTTAATCGGACAAATTTTGATGGTACAATTTGGGGGTTATGTTTTCCGAACCGTTCCTCTATCTTTAAGAGATTGGCTTTTAATAATTGGCAGCACTTCAATCGTTTTATGGGTTGGAGAAATTTGGCGATTAATCTTGCGTTTTGAGTTTAAGAAAAGCCAAAATTTGTAGGGTGCGCGTCGCGCACCTTACCTCATTTTACTAACTACCATAAGGAGCAAATGATGACATTAAAAGAATTAGAACCACAACTGCTGGCATTAACTCCGGCGGAAAAAGCACAAGCTATTTCTATTTTGGCTCAAAGTCTGTCTATTACCTACTCTGGTATTGAGAAAACCCCTGGCGTTTGTGGCGGCGATGCTTGTGTTGGCAACACCCGCATTCCCGTTTGGACGCTAGTTAATTACCGGCGTTTGGGGGCGACGGATGCAGAGATTTTAAAGGATTATCCTACTCTGCGTCTTTCCGACTTAAAGAATGCTTGGGCTTATGCCGAGGCAAATGCTGAGGAGATTGAGGCAAATATACAAGAGAATGAGGATGTTTAACTGATGGCACGTTTATACGGCGATGAAAATTTTTCGGGAGAAGTAGTGGAACTTCTGCGGGATTTAGGTCACGATGTTTTGACAGCCAGAGAAGCGGGAAATGCAGAACAGAAAATTCCTGATGAGGAGGTGTTGGCTTTTGCAGTGAGTAGCGATCGCGCGGTTTTAACCTTTAATCGCCGTCATTTTATTCAACTGCATTTCAGACAGCCAGACCATGCTGGAATCATTGTTTGTACGGAAGATTTGAACAAAGAGAGGTTGGCAAGTCGCATTAATAATGCTATTTCTAGCGTTGACAATTTGAGAGGTCAATTAATTCGAGTCGTTCGTCCCCAAAAATAATTTCGACAGCGCTACCGGGGCAAAGCATTCGGACACCCAATTTGTCGGTTTTCAACAAAAGTTAACCCCCGAATGCTTTGCCCCTACATTTACCGTTTCTTTTTCACTAACCATCCCCACAAAGGAAGAGAAAACAAACCTATTAACGTTCCCGGTTCTGGCACTCTTTTTTTAACTTCTTTTTCTGACATTTCTCGCAGTTCGTAACGCAACATTTCTCCAGACCAACCGAAATTTTGAGCCTCTACTCCAGCAATAACAACTTGCAATGGTTCCGCCTCCCAATAGGAATTAGAAAAGGCGATCGCTTCTCCGATATCTACTCCATTAACTCCGTCTTCGTTAGCTGCCCAAAACCAGAAATCTTGGGACAAGATATCCCAATCTAAAAAGGAACCGTCGGTCACTTCATAGCGCATCCAATCTTCATCGACCGTTCCAGAAGTATCGTCGTAACTAAAAAAGCCGCTGCCAATTTCGCCGCTTTCCAATCGATAGTCAAAATCGGATCTCATCGTTGCAGCATTGGCAGCGTTTGTTAGACCTAAAATTAGAACGTAACTGGTAGCAAATGCTCCTATTTTTCCTAAGATTTTTTTCATGGTTTTCTCCTTAATAAAAGCGATGTTAGAAACCCGGTTTTTTCAAAAAACCGGGTTTCTTGGTTTTTCCAAGCCATGACGACATCAGATTTATAACAGGCAAGATGCCTGTTATACGGGACCGTTTTACTTCTTAGATTTGACTTTTTTCAACAAGAAGCTGCCGCCCAAAATTCCCAATCCAATAATAGTATTAGGCTCTGGAGTTGACTCCATATTATCATCATCGCCACCACCTACAAGACCGGGGGGACGCCGGGTATAATTAAACTCTCCGGTACCTTTTAAATCGCCGATATTGTAGGATAAAAAGGACTCTTCTAATTCAAAGAAACCGGGGTTAAAAGAAAAGGTATCGTTTGCCAAACTCAACCCTAAAAATTCGCCATCAAATAACACGACTTCTGCGAATAAATTGTCATGGGTTTCGGAGGTGTACTCGGTTCCTAAAAAGTTAAATTCAAAGTTTTCGAGTTCGACAAATTCTTCTCCCACTCCGGTTACATTGGAGTCTTTATAACTGAAGAAACCATCGAAGGTTTGCTCTAATAAAGGACCGGACTCCATAACTACATCAAAATCGTAGGTTGTGGTGGTGGGTGCCTGAACGTCGGAATGGAATTGCGCTTGGGCTTGATTAACATTAATTGCGCCGCAGCCAAGGGTTAAAGTGGCAGCGAAAATACCGAGTTTTTGCATTTTGTTAGTCATGGTTTTTTGTTGTTTTGAAATAAATTGTTTGGCTCCCCCCCCGGCCCCCCGCTGAATTGGGGGGAGAAAGAGGAGTGTTGTTCGTAGTAATCGCTTTAGCGATAGAGACGTTCAGCGAGTTTTAAAATCCGAAATTGCTGGGGTCGTTCAAGGCGTTTTTGGAAACGTCTTCCACGGCGATAAAGGTACGGAAACGACCGGGGCCGTCGGGACCGTCGGCGTCGATAGAAATCATAGTGGTTCCACCACGGGAGGCAAGTTGGATGTAACCGTCGGCGATCGCGTTGTCTCCTTCGTAACCGAGGCCGTCTAATAGTTCGGTCAAGATTATTTCGTCGCTGCCGGGCTCGAAGTCTTTAATGCGATCGCCCGCATCTAACAAGCTATCGTAAACGAAGCGATCGCTACCTCCGCCACCAGTCAATAGATCCCGACCTTGGAAACCGGTAATGGTATCGTCGCCGTCGCCACCGGTTAAGACGTCCCGACGGCGAGTGCCTTTTATCTCTTCCCCTGGGTTGCTGTCGAGGTCTTCGCCGACGCCGGAGTTAATCTGTTGGTTCAACATCGAACCGGTGTTTTCGGCGACCGCCTGTTCTATATCTTTGGTGCCGGCGGTGACTTCCAGGAGGTCGTCGCTGGTTTCCCCCATTGTGATAACTTGGACTTTGGCAACTTCTTTGCTGATGTCGGCCCCCGTGTTGTTGGATGCTGCTTTGTCGATGCGATCGTTGCTTTGGGCGATGACTTTGGCGGCATCTTCGGCGACGTCGGATACTAAGTTAACCTGAATTTCCGGGTCGATCGCCTTCGCTGCATCGGCGGCATCGTTAATTAACCGTTCTATAGGTTTGGGGGCTTCTAAGTTGAGCTTGCCATCTTTGACCTTGTTGGCAATGGATGTGACGACGGCCCCAGAGAGTTCGCCGACATCGGCGGTGGAGGCGCCATCCAGCAAGTGAGCGATTTGGGTGACGGTGTTTTGCACCTGAATCATGCTGTTGAAGACTTGGGCGGCCCCTGGTTCGTTGGCCTCGGTGGCGGCAACGGGATCCAGGGTGGCGAGGTCAACTGCGGATGGCAGGGAAAAGGCGTTTTTGACTCGGTTTTGCGCCTGTTGTACGGTGAGTCCTTGTTCCACTAAGTCCGCACTCACGCTGGTTAACATGGTGACGACGGTGGAATCTGGGGTGGCGGAGATGGGGGTTTCCAGAGGCAAACCGGTGGCGGTGTCGGTGCCGCCCATAACCACGAGGCGACCTTCTTCGGGGTCGAATTGGCCGTTTTGGTTGGTGTCGAAGATTAGAGAGTCGATGTTGAGAGAAAATTCGCCTTTTTCGTTGGTGGTGTCCGATGGTTCGCCGGCATCGAGTATGCCGTTTTTGTTGGCGTCGAAGAATGCGGTGCCGCCTTCGATGTAGTTGTCAATGCCGATGCCGTCGCGGCGACGGAAGATATGGAAATAGTCGCTAACGCTGGCACCAGATTTATCTGTTGCCGTTACTTTAATCCAGTTATCCCCAGTCATCCGCGGATCGACAGTAAAAGTGCGAGTTGCGGGATTGAATTCAATGGTATCGGGTAGCGAGCGAATGGCATCCCATTGCCTCGGCACCGGTCGCTTAACACCGTTAATAGTCGGCCAATTCCAGTCCCGCACTCCTGGCAACCACTCAGCTTTATAGGTAAGCTTGTCACCCGGATCGGGGTCGGTGAAGGTTTTATCGCTAAAGGTAAACTGCAAGGTGTTGCGCAACGCGGGATTCTGAGTCCAGTTAGCTCCCTGCTGGAAAAGAGGAGGAGCCGTCACCACTGGCGCATGATTGACGAATATCTCCTCCGCCAGCGCCGCCATATTAACCCGCTGATAGTCCAGTCCCGTATTAGTAACGTTGTCGTCCTCATCGTCGCCATCGTTAACAGTCACCCCAGTATCGCGCAATAGCTGTCCGAACTCATTGGGAGTCAAACGGCGGCCCAATTCTCGTTCTGCCAACTGTTGCGCCAACACCGCAATACCGGAAATATGCGCCGCCGCCTGACTGGTACCTTGTAAGGAAGTAGTACCGCCGTTATTGTCGGCACCCGTAATTACTGCCCCAGGAGCAAAAACCGCAGTCAAATCCTGGTGGCGCTGGGAGAAAGGAGCAACTCGGTCTGCATCCGTAGAATTAGCCACCAAGTCGCCATCGTCATAAGCCTTGCCCCCAACATTGGCATCGTAAACCGCCCCAATAGAAAGAGAGTTCGGGTCTGCCGAAGGATAGCTAACGCCTGGCCTGCTGTTGTGGGAGAAAAATTTGTTGCCAGAGGAAGAACTGACGATAATATTCTTGTTTGCCAACGCCGCTAGTTCGTCATCCAAATCGTACTTCTGCGTTGGTGCCGTGTAGTTAAGACCGTCCGACAGAGACATATTAACGCTGGCAATGTTGTATCGTTCGGCATTGTCGATCGCCCACTGCAAGGCTTGTTCGATATCCGCCGCATCTGCCGAAGTAGATTCCTCTCCCGTGGCAGGATCCCTAGTAACCTCAAAAACTTTGAGATGAATGATGTCTGCCCCCGGTGCCATCCCCGTGTGGGTGCCGTCGGAGGAGCCGATAATACTCGAAATATTAGAACCGTGTCCGTTGGGGTCGCTGGTATCGCCATTCCCAGTGAAATCGAAAGTATGAACGACCCGGTTGCCAAAGAAAGGATGGTCTGCATCAATGCCGGTATCCAAAATTACCGTAGCAAAACCGCGACCGTCAATGTCAGCAAAACGCGCATCGGCCCGGAAAAGATCCATACCTATCAAAGAACCCGACTGCGCGTCGCTTGGACTAAAAGCTCCCCCTGTTGATGCCGGTCCGGTTGTGAAAAAAGACGCTTGGGTTCCACCGGTAGAGACTCCATTCAATAACGGTTTAGTCTCGATATTGAGATTGTAGAGAGTGCTGTTGTTGCCAACCGAAGAAACCCGAAGGTTGTAGAGGCCGCCATCTAGATTCTTGCTAATCGACTCTGCAGCGTTGCCCGGATTTTTGGAACTGGCAATGACCTCGCCATCGCTATCCAGCAGCTCGAAGTTAGCATTGGCAGTCATACCGTCGAGAGATAAATTGACTCGGTTGCCGGCACCCAAAGTAAACTTGTAATAGTCGTCTCCGTCTTGCCGACCTACCCAGTCGCTATAGGTTTTGTCCGCGCCAACCCGAATTTTGCTCGCATCTGCGATACTGTCGCCGCCAGCATCGTTTTTGGGAACGTCGTTATCGAGAATCTTCAGAGTAGCAGTACCCTGGGAACCGATTAACGTCCTTTCGCTGACATTTTCCAACGTAAGGGTAAGGTCTTCGTCGCCTTCGACAATTCTATCGTTGGTTATCGGAATAGTAATGGTTTTGCTTCTTTCGCCGGGAGCAAATTCGACTTCGATGGTCTCGTCGTCGAAATCTTCGCCGCCCTTGGCAGTGCCATCGCTTAATTTCACTTCCACGGTAGACAGACGCCCGAACTTCACGGTGCGTTCTATGGTGATGTCTGCCCCAACGACTCGACCGTTTTCGTTAACCCGATAATTAGCTTGAGAAAAATCGAGGGTTGGCGTTTTTGTCTCGTCATAAACATCAGTGCCAAATTCGCCGCCAAAAACCCCCGGATAGTTGCGAATGACTTGAGGTTCAAAGGCAAGGAGACTCTTAACTTCTCCGATGAGAGCATCCAACTGCCAACTGCCACCCTTAGCGGCGTTACCTACTTTATTAGTGGAAGCGGCAATATTGGCATCGGTTAATTGATGGAGAACTTGCAAAAACTTAGGTTCCGCAGCGACATTACAACCATAGATAAGGATTTCCGACACGCCCCATTCCAGAAGCGGCTGTCGATATTGTTGGATATTAGCGAGACTGAGAGTAGTTCCACCTAAAGATAGACTCCCCGACGCACCGTGACAAACCAGATGCAAGCTATAAATCCGACTCTCGCCTATAGCTTCTGTAATTTGAGCGATGCCATCTCGTTGCGGGTCGAGAACTAGCACCTTTGCCCCGGCACGAACTCCTACTTCTAATATCGGTACTGCTTCGATATCGGGAGCGATCGCCACTAACATACCTTCTCCGGGAGAAGTGGAGGAGCGATCGTTCCCAAACGGCAGCCTTCCCAAACTGCCTTCTTTATAATTACTTGCTGCTTCGAGCATGGTAAAATGTCCTGTAATTAGTATTTAGTTATTGGCAGGCATTGGGCCAAAGCCCTCCTGCTGTCTGGGCCGGAAAGTTGGTAGCTTTCCCGCTCCCTTATTTATTCTTTTAGGAACAGCCGGCATTTTTATGCAAGCCTCCTATTTTTTTGACTCCCCGGCTCACCAGAAAAATACTGATACAGAAACGGGTTTGAGTCAGGTGGCACGGAAAAGCGGTTTGTTTTCCTGCGCCTCTATTTATCTATTAGGGAGGGCACCCGTGTTTTTACGTCTAAAACAGACTTTTGTTACAAAACTTTAGATAATAATTTTCGTTTCTTTTTGAATTGCTACAGAAGCATCGAGATTTAGGAAACCCGGTTTTTCCAAAAAACCGGGTTTCTGGCGGGCAAGTTAGCCATTATTCTTGTAGGTCGGGCTCCACGCAGTGAAACCCAACATCTTCGTTGGGTTCCGCTTCGCTCCACCCAACCTACAAATTAAGCATTTTTCATTTTGGCGAAGGTAGCGAAGGTATTGTTGGCCCAACCGGGTTTTAGAGGCGGGAATCTCTAGTGACCGCAATTAATCTGTAACAAAAGTTTAGTAAAAAAATCCTCGTAGAACAGGTATTTTGCCTGTTATCCGCTCGCTGGCCAATAGCGGGCCGTGGCCCGAAGATTAGATTTGATGGGCCAAAAAAAGGCTCATTAACGGAGGGCCCAAAAAAAGGCCCCGGAGCGACCGGGCCAGTTATGGATTGTGAGGGCGAACGGGCGAGACGCCTGTTCTACGGAAGGGGAGAGGGCGATCGCGCACCAACAACCCAATTATTAATTATTAACTATCAGTAAAGTTTTAAAAAACTGGTTTTTTTAAACAATATCCTCCCCATTTTTTTAAGACTAACTCATCCGCCAGAAACCGGGTTTTTCAAAAAAACCCGGTTTCTTAAAACTCGGCGATACAGTTTCTAATACTCGAACTGCCTGACTTTCCAAATAAGGAAAATCGTTAATAAACTCCGACAGACCATCCTCGCCTTCCAAGTAGTCGAAAAAAGTCTGCAATGGCACGCGACTGCGAACAAAAACAGGGGCACCGCTCATATAGCAGTCCTATTTGAGTTGTGTCCAAAATCTTGCCGCTTTTAGGCAAGAGGCAAGAGGCAAAAGGCAAGAGTAGGGAATAGGAAAGAGAGAAAAGTAGGTACAAACAGAAATTTTCCGATTTTTTTCGACTTTTTAATTTTTGACAACCCATTTAGGATTGCTATAATTTCCGGAGCCCTGTTAACGATTCCTTTTCTCTGTAAAACTTCTTCGATTTTCATCGGTAAAAAAGATAGCAATTAGTCAATTATAGCAGCAAATGTCAACATCTGCTATAATCATCTTTTTACCTTCCCAAAAACCACTGTAGAACAGAGGTCTCGTCTATTCCCAATTAACCATTCCCCATGCCCCCCCACATCATCAATTCAATCTCCAAGCGGCTCAAACCCAAATTTTCATAAAACGGCACCATTTCTGGCAAACAAACTAAAGAGATAGCCTCTACTTCTTGCAACGAAGGATGATTAATAACGGCCTCAACTAAAGCCTTTCCCAAACCTTGCCCTCGATAGGATTCTTCAACCATTACATCCCAAAGAACGGCCCTATAAACATAATCGGTTATAACCCTAGTAAAACCTACTAATTTTTGAGTTTCAACCTCGCAAAAACCGATAATTATATCGGTATTTTGCAGCATTTTTCGTATTCCTGGCACAGTTCGTTTTTGACCCCACCAAGTAGATTGATAGAGTCGGTGCAAATCTTCGATTTGTGCTGGGGTTAATTGAGCGATCGCTTCTATTTTCATCTTTTGGGAATGGGGAATTGGGAATGGGGAATTGGGAATGGGGAATTGGGAATGGGGAATTGGGAAAAATATTTTACTTCCAAGCGTATTTTTTTGCTCAAAAAACCTCTGACCTCTGACCTCTGACCTCTGACCTCAAACCTCTACTAACTCGGTTCGGGAATAGTAACATCAATAGCAGTCACCTCAACATCGCCGCCCAAACTAGAAAGAGGAGGCGAAATACCCTCCACATTTCCTACCACCAAAGTCACCATATTTTCTGGCTTTAAATAAGTACGAGCAACCCGCCGTACATCTTCAGCAGTTGTCGCCTCCACTCCCTCCCGATAGCGGAACAGAAAATCCTCTGGATAGCCGTAATATTGATAGCGCATCAAACGGGATAAAGTTTGAGCCGGATCTTGAAAATTGAAAATAAAAGAATTGAGAGTAGATTCTTTCGCATAAGCTAATTCCGCAGCGGAAATAGGCTCTTTTTTAAGCTTATCTATTTCCTCGTTAATAGCCCGAATAAACGGCACCGTAGTAGCACTTCTGGTTTGTCCGCCCGTGATAAAAACCCCCGGATAATCGTAACTAGGACTCCAAACACCATAGACAGAATAAGCCAAACCTTCCCGAGTTCTAATATTATTAAACAACCGCCCGCCAAAACCATTAAGCACGTCATTTAACACGCTCAAAGCCGGATAATCTGGATTGCTGAAATCTCCTCCCAAATGCCCCATTTCCACATAACTTTGAGTTAATTGGGGCTGTTCTACCACAAAAACGCCGCTTTTCTTAGCTTGAGAAACTGTCGGTAAAGGGGGTATTTCTGCCTTACTGCTAGGCTGCCAGTCGCCCAATTTTTCGACCACTAACTGGCGCATTGCTTCGGTCTCGAAATCTCCAACTATTCCTAAAATAGTATTCTCTGGATGGAAATAGCGCTGATAAAAGTTCGCTAAATCTTCCCGACTAATATTATTAAGAGTTTCGTACTCCACCGTGCGAGCGTAAGGACTTTCTTCGCCATAAATTAACTTCTCAAATTCGCGATTTGCTATATCCTCGGGGTTGTCGTTGCGACGGGAAATAGAACCGCGAAATTGTCTCTTAGCAAACTCTAGTTTTTCTTCTGCAAAAGTCGGCTCTTTAATAACCTCAGCAAATAACCCAAAAACCTCCTCCAAATCTTCGCTTAAAGCATTAAAACTGGCGCTGCCCGCCGTAGTACCAATACCGGTTTCGACAGCAGCAGCTTTTTCCTCTAACAACAGATCTAACTCATCTGAAGAATGAGTCTTAGTACCTCCAGTGCGCATCACCGTCCCAGTCAAACGCGCCAACCCAACTTTATCGGCAGGTTCAAATCTCGAACCGGTTCTAAATATAGCGCTACCGCCAATTAAAGGAAGTTCCCGGTCTTCCATCAGATAGACGGTCATGCCGTTATCTAGCCCGAAGCGAGTATAGTCGGGAAGTTGAATTTCCGGTAGGGGAGGAAACGTTAACTCGGTATAGTGTTTGGGGCTGTTATCCGCACGAACCGGCAGTCGCAAAAGCACCACTGCCAGCATAGTAACTATTAACAACCCGGCCAAAAATAGTTTCGATTTTTTCATTGTACTTAGCTAGTTCGTAGTAATCGCGGAGCGCGATTAACAATTGCTAATTGCTAATTGCTAGTTGCTAATTGCTAGTTGCTAATTGCTAATTGTCAATTGTTAATTGTTAATTGTTAATTGCCTGCGCAAAATTAATTAGACACCGAACAGACAAGATGTCTGTTCTACGGGCAAATTTTTATGTAAATATTTTTGCCGACCTACTTAATTGCCTGCTCTTGCCTCTTGCCTCTTGCCTCTTGCCTACTTCTCTACTGACAACAACTTACCGATAGTGCGGTTTTCGGCGCGGAAAGTTTCTCGGGCGACGCGCAGGATGTCTGCGGGAGTGACTGCAGCGATCGCCTCCAACTCCTCAAACAAATTCTCCCACGAACCCGTTTTCACCTCGTACTCGACTAAAGCTTGAGCCATGCCCATATTAGAATCGAGCGATCGCAACAGCCCCGCCCTCGCCTGAGTTTTCACCCTCTCCAACTCTTCTGGGGCAACCGGTTCGGTTTTCAAGCGCTCTATTTCTGCCCTCAAAGCCGCCGCCACCTCGTCGATATCCTTGCCCGGAGCGGTCATGGCATAAAATAACATCAAATTCGGGTACTTATCTCCCGGATAGCCGCTAAATCCTTCGGCGGCAATCGCTAATTGCTGTTTTTCCACCAAAGACTTATACAGGCGAGAAGTGCGTCCGTCGCTGAGGATAGCGGCGATCGCGTCATAAACCGCATTATCGGGGTGCTGGAGAGCCGGTCGGTGGTATCCCTCCAAATACCAAGGTTGAGTCTCCAGGCGCAAAGTCAGTTCTCTGGTTTCCGTTTGCGGCGGTTCCACTGTAGTTAACGGTGGCGGTGTTGGTTTATCTGGGAAGCGACCGAAATAAATCTCTGCCAAGCGGTACACTTCTTCTGGGTTGGCATCTCCCACCACGGCAGCAGCGAGGTTGCGAGGAACGTAGTTAGCCTCGAAAAATTGCCGCACGTTTTCTCGGGTTAAACTTTCGAGGTCTTCGGTATAACCGATGATGGGGCGGCGATAGGGATGCACTTGAAAAGCAACTTGAGAAAACTCTTCTACCATCCTCCCCACCGGAGAATTTTCCGTGCGCAAGCGGCGTTCTTCGAGGATGACCTGTTTTTCTTTGTAAAATTCTCGGAAGACCGGTTCTAAAAATCTTTCCGACTCCAAAGACATCCAGAGTTCTAGCTTGTTAGAAGGCAGACTGTAGAAGTAGTAGGTGGCATCGGCGGAAGTGGCGGCGTTCATGCCTACGCCTCCCGACTGTTCGACGATTTTACCGAGCTCGTTTTGCTTGACGTATTGGGAGGCTTCCTTTTGGACTTGCTCGAATTTTACGGTCAGTTGGGCGAGTTTGTCCCCATCGCCCTCTTTTTCGGCAGCTTCCATCTGCTCGAAGAGGCCATCGAGTTTCTTTAAAAGGGGCTTTTCGGCTTCGTAGTTGGTGGTGCCTATTTTTGGCGTGCCTTTGAAGGCTAAATGTTCGAGGTAGTGAGCTACTCCCGTTTGTCCCTCCGGTTCGTTGGCCCCACCGACATCGGCGTAGATGGTAAAGGATACTACGGGGGCTCTGTGACGTTCGAGGACGATGAATTTCATGCCGTTATCCAGGCTAAATTCGGTTATTTCCTCTTTGACTCGATCCAGATAGGGTTGGATCGATGTTTGGGTGTCTCGTTGGGAGACGAGTCCGGAGCTGACGTCTGCGATGGCTTCCCCAGAGGCGATGCCCAAGGAAAGAAGACAGATGACGGCGATCGCTCCCAGGCATTCCAAGCATCTGCTAGCTTTGGCCTTTTTTCGATTGACGGTTGACAAGCCCCTACTTGCTTGTCCTGCAGTTGCACGTTTTAACATGGGCCGAGAATTGGTAAGAGTATTTTCTAGGATACCGACAGCCACTCTCCAGAAACCCGGTTTTGCCAAAAAACCCGGTTTCTCATACATACATGGCCCAGAAACCCGGTTTTGCCAAAAAACCGGGTTTCTCATCGCATCCAGAAATTCCCAAAAAAAGTAAAGACTTTATTAATTAATAGCCGATTGGTGCGGCAATAGGTTAAACAAGAGGTTTAAAAAGGTAAAACCCCCATTAGTCCATGACAGTTGCCACTAATTGTTCCAGCGAAACAGAGATGCGAACCCGCATTTTGCGGGCCGCCCAAAAGTTATTTGCCCGCAAAGGATTCGACGCTACTACTACTAAAGACTTGGCCCGGAGGGCGGGAGTGGCCGAAGGGACCATATTTCGGTATTTTCCCAGTAAAAAGACTATTTTAATCGAATTGGCCACCGATGGTTGGGTGGAGCTTCTCACCGATCTGCTGACGGAATTGAGCGAAATGGCCAACGACCGAGCGGTGGCCCAGGTGATGCGCCGGCGGATGTTGAATATTCACGAGAATGTGGATTTAATGAGGGTTTGTTTTTTCGAGGCCCAATTTCATCCGGAGTTGCGCGATCGCATCCAGTCGGAGGTTATCGTCAAAATGAACGAGGTGGCAGAGGCGTTTGTGGAAACGGCCATGGAAAGGGGAGTCTATAGAAAAATGAATCCGAAAATTGTGGCGAGGGTGTTTGTGGGAATGTTCGCGATCGCCGGTTTCAGTCAAGATACGATGTTAGGAGGCGAAACCGATCCCCAAGGGATGCAGGAAATGGCGGAGGGTTTGGCGGATATTTTCCTCAACGGCGTTTTGGCGAGGAATTAAGAATGAAACTGTAGGGGTTCTCCAATGGGAGTGCCCCACCTCGCGTCTAATTTTCTGTTAAAATAAAACTATGGCCAATTGGAGAAAAAAAGATGCACAAAATCGATTTAGCCGATACCAATATTAATTTATCCGATTTAGTTGAAAAGGCTATGGGCGGGCAAGAAATTATCATTATGAAAGACAACCAACCCGTGGTTAAATTAGTTTCGATTTTACCGCCGCAGCCCTCAGAAAAACATGGTTCCCGCCAAGCTGGTAGTGCTAAAAATTTTATGACAATATCTGAGGAAAATAAAAAACCTCGTTCTTCTCTATTTGGTAGTGCCAAAAACCAGATTACAATCAACGATGATTCGTTATGGGAAAGCGAGGAGTTAGTTCGTTCTTCCCAACTTGACAAATTGGATGGTAAAGCTGAAGAATTGGATAAAGTTTTCGATGAATTTAAGAAATTGTTAGCAGATTTGAGGGACTAAGTTTTATGAGGTTACTGCTAGATACCCATACTTTTATGTGGTTTTTTAAGGGCGATCGCAAACTCAGCAATACTGCCAGAACTTTGATTGATGACGAGGAGAACGAGAAGTTAATTAGTATGGTTAGTATGTGGGAAATTGCGGTTAAAGAAAGCATCGGCAAGTCCGATTTTGGTCTGCCATTAAAGGAGTTTGTGGAAGAACAACTAAGCAGTTATAATGACTTTACGCTGCTGGATATTAACTTAGACCATATTGAGGTTATTGCTACTTTGCCTTTCCATCATAGAGACCCTTTCGATCGCTTACTTATCGCTCAAGCTATGGTAGAAAAAATACCAATTTTGAGCGTGGATGTAATTCTCGATGCTTATCCAGTTCAACGGCTGTGGTAAATTTCTTTAACAGTTCCAGTGGCGGCTCCCTAATGTCAGCGAGTCACTCGCTCCCCTTCAACCACGGCTCGCTCCCCTTCAACGACAACTCGCTAATGTCAGCGAGCCACTCGCTCCCCTTAAACCACGGCTCGCTCCCCTTAAACCACGGCTCGCTCCCCTTAAACCACGGCTCGCTCCCCTTCAACCACGACTCGCTCCCCTTAAACCACGGCTCGCTCCCCTTAAACCACGGCTCGCTCCCCTTAAACCACGGCTCGCTCCCCTTCAACCACGACTCGCTCCCCTTCAACCACGACTCGCTCCCCTTCAACCACGACTCGCTCCCCTTC
>CAZUCT010000006.1:42660-53234 GCA_964619285.1 uncultured bacterium
CTCGCTCCCCTTCAACCACGACTCGCTCCCCTTCAACCACGACTCGCTCCCCTTCAACCACGGCTCGCTCCCCTTCACCGTTATGCCAAAAATCTTTTTCTTAGATATAATTACTCGGTAGTTATTGGACTCGACCTTAAAAGGACACAGGAGCGAACAAATGGAAACATTTTCCGACCCAGTAGCCCTATCGCGAATGCAATTTGCGATAACCAGCATCTTTCACATGTTGTGGCCGGTACTAACTATCGGCATGGGCACTTACCTAGTAACAATAGAAATCTTATGGTTGAGAACCAAAGACCCAGACTACTATCGCCACGCGCGCTTTTGGTCGAAACTCTACGTTCTCAACTTCGGCATCGGAGTCGCCTCCGGCGTCACCCTAGAATTTGAGTTCGGCACCAACTGGGCTCCCTTCTCCCTGGCAGTAGGAGACTTCTTCGGCAGCATCTTAGGCTTCGAGGGAGCGATGGCCTTCATGCTAGAAGCCGGCTTTCTCGGCATCATGCTCTTCGGTTGGAACCGGGTACCCCCCATCATGCATTTATTTGCAACCATCATGGTTGCCTTTGGCGCGAGTCTCTCCTCTTTCTGGATCCTGGTTGCCAACTCTTGGATGCAAACCCCCACTGGCGGACAGATGGTCGATGGCAAATTCGTAGTCGAAAACTACTTTCAAGCAATCTTCAATCCTTCGATGTGGAGCAGTTTCACCCACATGTACTTGGCGACCTTGGAAACATCCCTATTTGTCATCGGCGGCATTAGCGCCTGGTACGTTTTCAAAGGCCGCCATCGGGAATTTTTCAGCAAATCGTTGAAATTAGCGATCGCCCTAGCAATTATCGTCGCCCCACTGCAAATATATGTCGGTCACGTCAGCGGCGAAGTAGTTTACGAGTACCAACCGACCAAACTGGCGGCGATCGAAGCTCGTTGGGAAACGGTACCCCAAGGGGAGGCAGCACCCTGGAGCATTCTCGCCCTGCCTAACGCAGAAACAGAAGGAAACGACTGGGAACTAAACATTCCCAACGGTCTCGGTTACATCCTCGAATTTAAAAAAGAACTATCCGAACCCGTACTGGGATTAAAAGAATGGGTGCCGGAAGACCGCCCCGCAATGGTAGGCTTAATCTTCTACTCCTTCCGAGTGATGGCAGGCATCGGCTTTTTCTTCGCCGGCATCATGCTCTGGAGCGTCATCCAATGGTTGCGCGGCAAACTCTCGGCAGAAAACATCGGCCAACAGCGCAGGTTGATGGCAGCCTGGGTATTGGCCGCGCCCCTGGGTTATATCGCAGTAGAAGCGGGTTGGATCGTGCGAGAAGTGGGGCGACAGCCTTGGTCTCTCTACGGACAAATTCGCGTTGCCGACTCCGTATCCAACGTGCCAGCAGGAACGATCTTGACTTCCTTAATTGCCTACACGGTAGCTTACACGATTCTATTTTTTGCTGCCCTGTACTTTGGCAGTCGGATCGTTCGTCACGGTCCTAATTTAGAAATGGCTCTTCCCAATTTGGAAACCGATATCGTCGTCGAAACCGAAAAAGGCAAACATCAGCGCGATCGCCGTCCGGTAGAAACCCAACAATAGGGGATGCACGTCACCTTCAAACAAAGCCAAACAGTTATCGATTTTGCTAATTGACAATTGTCAACGAACAACTAACGAAAACAATGGAAGTATTAGAAAATTTTTTGGCCGTAGTGTGGTTTGGAATTTTAGCCCTCTTTCTATTTCTATATGTAATGCTCGACGGTTTCGACTTGGGAGTAGGGATTTTATCCCTCACAACTTCCAGCGAAAAACGTCGCGGCATCTTAATGACAAGCTTAGGTAACGTTTGGGATGCCAACGAGACCTGGTTAATTGTCATGGGGGGAGGATTATTTGGAGCCTTTCCTTTAGCTTACGGCACCATCCTCACGGCCTTGTATATTCCGATTACAGTGATGATTTTGGGCCTCATCTTTCGGGCGGTAGCCTTTGAATTTCGGGAACATTCCAACCGCAAGTTTTTCTGGAATCTATCTTTTGGCATCGGCAGTTTTGTAGCCGCCCTGGGTCAAGGATTTTCTCTGGGTGCCGTGTTGGAAGGGATATCGGTAGATGAAGCCGGTCTTTTTATCGGCGGTCCCTGGGATTGGTTGAGCCCCCAGTCGGCGTTAGTAGCTTTAACTTTGATTCAAGGTTATGTACTGATAGGCTCGACTTATCTAATTCTGAAAACAGAAGGAGATTTGCAGGAAACCCATTATCGAAGTGCCACTCTGGCGGCTTGGACGACTTTAGTGGGAGCGGTTTTGATTACGGCTAGCACTCCCATATTTTCAGCACAGATGAGAGAGCGTTTATTCGATCGCCCCCTAGTCTATATCTTTGCCGCCATCCCGGTGCTGGCTGTTCTGATTGTGTGGCAGTTGTTACGCAGTCTGAAGTTGCGGCAAGAAAAGACCCCGTTTGTTTGGACGATTCTGATTTTTGCGCTCACTTTTCTGGGACTGGCATTAATCGTGTTTCCCTACATTATCCCTCCTAGCATTACTATCTATCAAGGAGCGGCGGCACCGACTGCTTTGGTGTTTATGCTTACATTTATCGGTTTTTTCATTCCGATAATGTTGTTTTACAACGGATATCAATATTTAGTGTTCCGCGGTAAAGTGACGAGCAGCGAGTATGGAGATTGAGTAGTTTCGATATAGAAAAGCTAAAATTTGAGGGAAGAAAACGCAATTGAGATGAATTAAATAAAAAGGGCGATCGCTTTCTCACAATCTTATGGGAGCCTTGTGACATACTCCCACGCCAACCATTCGGTATGGCGCGGGCTTTTCTGAGACTTCCGAACAACCCCCAGAGCTAAATTAATAAGTAGGAGTGCCAAATTAATTAGACACCGAACAGACAAGATGTCTGTTCTACGGGGAAAATTTTCTGCAAATATTTTTGCCTACCTACTTAATTATCAATTATTTCTGCACCTGAATTACCTGGAGACTACCGCCTGCATAAAAGGTAGGTTGCCCCAAACTTGGTTTAAACCCAACTTCCTCTAACAAACTCAAAAGTTCCGTATCCAAAAACTGCCAGGCAGTCTCCGTTTCAAACAACCACATAAACACAGTTAACCCCGGTACAAATAAAGGATTGGTGGGACGGTGAAAATCTACCAAAGTAAAAATCCCTCCCGGTTTCAACACCCGATAAACCTCTTCGAGGATTTGCCGTAACTGTATCGGTTCCATTTCGTGTAACGCCGCGCTGGTATGTACCAGATCGAACTCGTTATCGCCAAAAGGCATATCTTCGGCAAAAGCTTCTACATAATTAGCAGTCGGTACGTTGCGTCGAGCTCTCTCCAGAGACAAAGGCGAAGCATCTAATCCCGCGACCTTATCCGAGTATTTGACTAGATATTGGGTAGCTTGGGCGCTGCCGCAGCAGAGGTCGAGTATTTTCGTGTCGCGGTTGATGGCCAGCCCTTCCAGCGCCAATTGGCGGAAGCGACTTTCTCCACCAACGCTTAAGGCCGCCAACTTGGAGATACCGTCGTAAAGCCATTGATATTTGTAACTCAAATCTCTTAAAATTGTTGCCATCGATACTAAATTAAAATTTTCTTAACTATTGACTGACTGACTGTTAAGAAAATATAATAATGTTAAATTTATTAACAAATTCTAAGAGAAGGAGTTTTGTAAGCGTTATGAGTCGCGTCGGAGTTTTACTACTAAATTTAGGTGGGCCGGAGCAACTGGAAGATGTCCGTCCCTTTCTTTTCAATCTATTTGCCGATCCAGAGATTATCCGCCTGCCCTTTCCTTGGTTGCAAAAACCTCTGGCCTGGGTGATTTCTACTTTGCGTTTCGAGAAGTCCCAGGAAAATTACAAACAAATCGGAGGGGGCTCTCCCCTGCGTAGAATTACAGACGAGCAAGCCTTGGCCATCCAAGACGAGTTAGAGAAAAAGGGACAAAAGGCTCAGGTTTATGTAGGGATGCGTTATTGGCATCCTTTTACGGAGGAGGCGATCGCTAAAATTAAACGGGACAAAATAGAAAAATTAGTCATCTTGCCGCTTTACCCCCAATATTCCATCAGCACCAGCGGTTCGAGTTTTCGCCTGCTAGACCAAATGTGGCAAAAAGATGCCGAACTTCAGCAGATAGAATACACGGTAATTCCTTCTTGGTATCAGCGATCGGGCTACATTCAAGCAATGGCCGAATTAATCGCCCAAGAATTGGACCATTGTCCTAATGCCGATGAAGTTCACATCTTCTTCAGCGCCCACGGCGTGCCGGTTAGCTATGTGGAGGAAGCAGGAGACCCCTATCAAGCGGAGATTGAGGATTGCACTGCCAGAATTATGAAGGCCCTAAATCACCCTAACGCTCATACTTTGGCTTATCAAAGTCGAGTTGGCCCGGTGGAATGGCTCAAACCTTACACGGAAGAGGCTATCCCAGAACTGGCAGAACGAGGAGTAAAGGATTTGCTAGTGGTTCCCATTAGCTTTGTCTCGGAACATATCGAGACTTTGCAAGAAATTGATATGGAGTATCGAGAACTAGCAGAAGAATCTGGTATTGAAAATTTTTACAGGGTGCCGGCATTGAATACTCATCCAGTATTTATTGAGGATTTGGCAGAATTGGCCATCGAAGCATTAGAAGCGCCACCTCGTCCTCTGGCAGATGTTATCCAGATGAAAAAACGGGTCAAGATGTATCCCCAAGAAAGTTGGCAGTGGGGTTTGACAACTACGGCGGAGGTTTGGAACGGACGTTTGGCAATGCTCGGGTTTATTGCTTTGTTGTTGGAATTAATCAGCGGTTCGGGTCCCCTCCATTTTGCGGGATTGCTTTAAACTGTTAACGGTCAATTGTTAATGGTCAATTGTTAATGGTTAATTGCGACTTTACTATTAACAATTAACGATTGACAATTGACAACGAACAATTAACAATTAACAACTTAGGAGTCGCGCCAAAATAAACTACCAGATGAAGGAAAATCGTAGGTCGGGCCGAAGCGAACCTCCACCCAACAAGTCGGTACCTTATTACTACGCAAGTCCTTAATCTGGATTGCTTTTATAACGGCGGGGGTTGCCTCTAGAGCCTAGTAGTGCTTGTTTGTTGTACCAGCGATACCAGTCTTGATAGCTGCGAATGGCTAGCCACAATAAAAGTAAAGCAATTAAGCCGCCTTGTTGCGGAGCGTCAAAGGCAAATATTACGAGAAAAATACAGAGGGCATCTTGGAAAAAAATCAGCCAAACTGGCAAACCCCGCAGTCGATAAAACCAGCCTGCCTGTACGAGCTGTAAAACTAGGGCTAATAAACCTCCTACTATTCCAATGAGCTTGACTAACCAGCCTTCTACATCGGCGGCAGTTTCGGCGATCGCCATTGCCATTATCGCTCCGACGATGGGACTAAAAAGCAGTTGGACGATTTGCAGGATTCTTTGTCCTAAGAGTTTTTTTGAGGCAAATAATTCAAATAACGACCAACTTACTAAGACTCCGACTACTACTTGAGGGGATAAACTGGATAGGTAAGGCACGCTCGACCACAGGTCTTCTCGCAACAGACCTATGACTAAAAGGGGTAAAGCTATTCTAATTCCTGCTGCTGCCGATGCTGAAAGCGCTGCTAAAAGCTCGATCATAATAATGATTCTGGTTCCACTAATTTCTATTTTATTCTTAAGGTTGGGCTATTTGTTGGGGGGGACTACCATTTTTAGGGAATAGGGAATGGGGAATGGGAAATGATTTTAAATACGTTTAAGTTGTTTCAGTAGATTTACTGTTAAAGATTTATTTGGTCGGGGAATAAATTAATCCAGTTCGCGATCTAATAATAACTTGCCTAGATAAAAAGGTAGGTTTTTCTTTTGAGTTTTAACCTTTACTTAACTTATTGAATTGCCAAAATGTCAGATTCTTTATTTGCGGATGCCAGTCGCCGTTTGGAAAAGGCGTTAAAATATGTTTCTCTGTCTGAAGATACAAAGGAACGTCTCAAACATCCGAAGTCAACTTTAATAGTTTCCATTCCAGTGCGGATGGATGATGGTTCTTTGCGGGTTTTTCAAGGTTATCGGGTTCGCTACGACGATACCAGAGGCCCGACTAAGGGAGGAATTCGCTATTATCCAGAAGTTTCTCTGGATGAGGTTCAGTCTTTGGCTTTTTGGATGACTTTTAAATGTGCGGTTTTAAATCTGCCTTTTGGAGGGGCTAAGGGTGGCATTACTGTTAATGCTAAGGAATTGTCGCGGATGGAGTTGGAACGCTTGAGTCGCGGTTATATAGATGCGATCGCGGATTTTATCGGTCCAGATCTAGATATTCCCGCCCCAGATATGTACACCAACGCGACGATTATGGGTTGGATGATGGATCAATATAGCATTATCCGCAGGCAGTTGAGTCCGGCAGTGGTGACTGGCAAACCGGTTGCTATTGGCGGCAGCGCGGGACGGGATGCGGCGACGGCCATGGGGGCTTTTTTCGTTATCGAAAATATTTTGCCGAAGTTTGACTACCAACCCCAAGATACTACCGTAGCGGTTCAGGGTTTCGGTAATGTGGGGGCGGTTTTGGCGGAACTTCTGTGCAAGGCGGGATATAAGGTGGTGGCTGTTAGCGATTCCCAGGGCGCGATTTATGCTAAAAATGGTTTGGATATTCCTAGCATTCGTCAATATAAAGAATCTAATAAGGGTATCCAAGCTGTCTATTGCAAGGATACGCTTTGCAATATTGTCGAGCATGAAGTTTTGAGTAACTTTGAACTTTTAGCTTTGGATGTTGATGTTTTAATTCCTGCTGCTTTGGAAAATCAAATTACTGAGGAAAACGCCCATAATATTAAGGCGAAGTTTGTGTTTGAGGCTGCTAACGGTCCTACTACTTCGGGGGGCGATCGCATTTTGGAAGAACGGGGCATTAAGGTTTTTCCCGATATTTTGGTCAATGCGGGTGGGGTGACTGTTAGTTATTTTGAGTGGGTGCAAAATCGCAGCGGTCTTTATTGGAAGTTAGATGAGGTCAATCGACGTTTGAAGGAAAAAATGATTGAGGAGACGGAGAATATTTGGAAGATTACTGAAGAGCTGTCTATTTCTATGCGTACTGCTGCTTACGTTCATGGTTTAAATCGCTTGGGAGAGGCAATTAATGCTAAGGGCACTCGGGATTATTATCGCAAGGGTTAATTGCTAATTGCTAATTGCTAATTGCTAATGGTGTTCTAGTAGGTTGGGTGGAACGAAGTGGAACCCAACATCTCGAAGAAAAAAAAGAAACCCGGTTTCTCGAAGAAACCGGGTTTCTAAAGTTAAGCGAAATCTAGCTGAAAGCAGCACCGGTGCGTTCGTAGTTTAACCGGAAACTGGGATGAATTTTCCCTTGGATGTGGTTGGAAAATTTCCACTTGCTAGTATCGACTCCCACTTGCGCTGCCAGACGATTTAACATGGACTGTTCGCGCTGTTCGATCGCCCGACTTTGACTTACCATCCGATACCGAGCTAATTCTGACACTGGTACGGTGGACTTTCCAGTTTTGGCAGTTTCGCTGCTGCTGGACCTGGAATCTGTAGAGTAAGCTACTCCGCGATATTTTAAGTTATGAGTTGGCATCATAACAGGGGCTGCTTTGAGATTGCGGAACCGCCAATCTAAACCGCGATATTTGCCGATGGCTGCCCCTTCGGTTGCTTCTACTGCTGGGGGGTTGTATTCGTAAGTAGCTCCGCGATATTTAAGTTGCATAGCTTTCGCCTCCATTGTTTGTGACTTTAATTGAGGCGCGTTCCTTCAGGAAAAAGCTATTCCCTACTTCCGTCTCTCTCAGCCCCATTAGTCGAGTTTAGATTTTTGGTCTAACCAGATGTCCGGCGAGAAAGATGAACGTTTTTTTGATTTCTGTATTTATTGTTACAGTTTTTTCTTAAAGTGTCAAGTAGTTTTGGAAATTTTTTTAAAAAAAAAATGGACATCAAGGGAGACAAGGGAGAGGGGGAAGCACTCCCCACACTCCCCACACTCCCCACACTCCCCACACTCCCCACACTCCCCACACTCCCTTGTCTCCTTCTTAGTGGGCCGAACCGTTACCGTGGTAGTTGTCGGTATCGTAGAAACCGTTTTTGGTGCCGAAGAACAGGCAGCTTATGGTAAAGAGGACGGTTAGTCCGATTAAGATTAATTTGACATCCATTTCTGGGACTCCTTTGATTGATGAATTTAACTGGAATTGTAAACGCTGATTGGTTGAGTCGCCCATCTACTGAGGTTGCCCCAGATTTAATTGGTTGCCGGTTGGCCCGCAAGCTGCCGGATGGGGGGGTTATCCGGGGGACTATAGTGGAAACGGAGGCTTATGGCCCAGACGATGCGGCTTGTCACGCTTCCCGCAAGCGCACTCCTCGAAATTCGGCGATGTTTGGCCCGCCGGGGACGATTTATGTTTATCTCATCTATGGGATGTACTATTGCCTTAACCTGGTGACGGATGTGGATGGCGTCCCAAGCGTTGTTTTGATTCGCGCTTTGGAGTTGGAGTCGATGCCGCTTTCTCTGGAGGGTTCTTCTAAGAAATCGAAAAAAAACGATTTATCCCGCATCGCTGCCGGCCCTGGCAAACTCTGTCGCGCCCTTCAAATTGATTCTAGTTTTCACGGTCTGCCTTTGAGTCCCAAAAGTTCTTTGTGGCTGGAAGGTCGCGACGAAGATTTCCAGGAGGATTTAGTTCAAACTACCCGCATCGGCATTTCTAAAGCCGTGGAGTTCCCTTGGCGCTGGTATTTGGCGGATTGTCCTGCGGTGTCTAAACCTTAATTTTTGAGGCGTTGAATAAAAAGTCAAGCGTAGGGGCGAACGCCCCCTTATAAATAATAGTGTAGCAGGGAAAATCCGTTTTGACAACCCCTTTTTTCTTTTCTGCGCGGCTTTTTTTTTGGGCCCAATTATCCGAGTTGGTCTAAGATAATAAAGAGGGATTTTGTTGAGTAAGAACCAGCAGGAAAAAATAACTATGAACATTACTTCTTTTGAACCCAACAAATCGGTTGCCAGTTTGACGATGGCGGAATTAGAAGCTTTTATTAAAGAGATTGTCCAAAAAAGCGATGTTGCATCCGCAACGCTGCGCGAACGAACCCAAGCCGAAGAATCGAGTATCATTCCATCACATATTATTTTGGATGCTCCTTTTGATGAAACTGCAGTGCCCTTTTGGGAAATTACGGCTGCCCTTGCTGCTGAAGTGCCCGATGAAATATGGGCAACAGTTCCCGAGGATGCTTCCGAACAAGTCCATCGCTATTTATATCATCAATGAAACCAGTTTTTGCCGATACCGGATTTTGGATTGCTCTTTTATATTCCAAAGATCGCTGGCATCAAGAGGCGATCGAACTCTATCGAAGTCTTCAACAACAAAAAAGAAAAGTTGTGACTAGCGATTTAGTCCTAACGGAGTTTTTAAACTTTTTTTCAAAATTTGATGCCAGTCTTCGACAAAAAGCTGGCTTAATGGTGAAACAAACACGAAAAAAGCTCGGGAGTAAGGTCACGCCCCGCCTTTTCAAAGCGGGGCGGAAAAACGACGCGGCGACTTTAGTCGCCATGACTTGTTACAATTCAAAAGCCTTGTTACAATTCAAAAGCAAGGGTAATGCCGGCATTTGGACACGATCCTAGTTCATGAGAGATGCCCGCCCTTCTTGGACCGTAAAAAGATTGTTCAAACTCCCCGGAGGGCAAGTAATCGCAGGACGCCCTCGCGTATAGAAGCGTTCGTGGCATTCCCTAGAAAGCAAAAAAAACAAAGCCGACTGAAGCAAAAGCAACTATTCTTAGAGGGTCGGTGGCAGAAATGCCAATTGATGCGACCCTTTCAGGCGCGACCTGGAGAATCTGCGTGGTTTTAACCCGCAGAGTGTCAAAGTCTTATACCAATATTCTTGTCGTTCCCCAAAACGAGCGACTGTTTCAAGAAGCCCTAGAGCTATATTTGCAGCGAGTGGATAAAGCCTGGAGCTTAACTGATTGTAGCTCATTTTTAATTATGCAAGAAATGGGTTTGACTGAAGCTTTAGCCCACGATAAGCACTTTTCTCAAGCTGGTTTTGTGGCTCTTTTGGGTGGTGTTGAATAAAAAGTCAAGCGTAGGGGCGAGCGCCCCCTTATAAATAATAGTTTAGCAGGGAAAATCTGTTTTGACAACCCCTTTTTTCTTTTCTGCGCGAAAGTTTGTAGTAATCGCTTTAGCGATTTAGATCGAGCTTGTTTTAAGTTGCTGAAGGGATTACTACGAACTTTCTAATCGCTGAAGGGATTACTACGAACATAAAAATAAAAATCGCTGAAGGGATTACTACGAACTTTCTAATCGCTGAAGCGATTACTACGAACTTTTTAATCGCTGAAGCGATTACTACGAACATAAAAATAAAAATCGCTGAAGCGATTACTACGAACTTTTTAATCGCTGAAGGGATTACTACGAACATAAAAATAAAAATCGCTGAAGGGATTAC
>CAZUCT010000007.1:0-6441 GCA_964619285.1 uncultured bacterium
TAGCCATTTCTTCTGCTGTTGGGGGAGTTTCCAGAATTTTTTGAACCCTCTCAACTTCTTCTAATTCTGCCACTACACTTTGCAGCAATTCAGCTAGAGATTTTGCCGTTGAAAGGTTCATAATTGCATCCATTTCAACTTCTCTCATTGCTGCCCCTCCGTTGACGTTTTCTTCTGGGGTTTGTGTTGCGGGAGAGTCGCTACACAGACTCAATTTAATATCGAGATTTTCCGTAAGTTCTATCCGAAAGTCATCGATATTGACAGTTCTAAAAGAGTCGCTTTTATTGTAGTTTAACTTCATCAAAATTCCTCCAACATAAAATCAAATTCACCCACCACAACCCATCCGTTAAATCCGTTACAAAATCCGCTGCTAATTAATACCGATTTAAGACATCAATAAATAACTTTGGTTGTAGGATTTGCGTTCCATGATAATATTTTATGGGCAATATATCTTTCTTATCGAGACTGACTAAATAATCGGCTTTTGCTTCGTAAGCTGCTGCTAAAAACATATTATCTTTGGGGTCAATATCGTCTAAAAAAGTGGCTTCGTAAATTCCAGGAATGTTTAAAGCTTTTGCAGTTATAAAACCTGCCAATCTTTTTGTATAATTTTCAGAAAAGCTACGTCGAGCTAATACAAGAATTAATTCCTCAAGAATTTGCGGTGACATGACTAAAGTAAATCTGCTATGTCCCCAATTACTTAAAACTTGAAACGAGGCAGAACTTTCATCTTTAGTTAAAAGTCCTGCCAAAAAAACTGATGTGTCTATAACAACTTTAAGCACTTTTTCTTAATTACTTTCCTTAGCTATCTTTTTCATTTCTTCTGCTTCTCTTACTATTTCCTGCCGAAGAGCATCAAACTCAGCCCAAATTTCCTCCGCCGGACGTGCTTCAGCATTTTTAGCCTTAGCAAAAGCTTCTTCCCTAATTCTATTTGCCCAAGCTTTTTCCTCTGCTGTTGGTGGAGTTTCGAGAATTTCTTGAACTTTCATAGCTTCTTCTAGTTCTTCCACCGTACCTTGTAACGATCTAATTAGAGATTTTGCCGTTGAAAGGTTCATAATTGCTTCCATTTCAACTTCTTTAATTGCTTCGCTACCATTAACGCTTTCTTCTGGGAGTTGTTTGGCGGGAGAGTCGCTAAACAGACTTAATTGAATATCCAGATTGCGCGTAATGTCTATCCGAACATCGTCGATATTGACAGTTCTAAAAGAGTCGCTTTTATTGTAGTTTAACTTCATCAAAATTCCTCCAACATAAAATCAAATTCACCCACCACAACCCATCCGTTAAATCCGTTACAAAATCCGCTGCTAATTAATACCGATTTAAGACATCAATAAATAACTTTGGTTGTAGGATTTGCGTTCCATGATAATATTTTATGGGCAATATATCTTTCTTATCGAGACTGACTAAATAATCGGCTTTTGCTTCGTAAGCTGCTGCTAAGAACATATTATCTTTGGGGTCAATATCGTCCAGAAAAGTTGCTTCGTAAGCCCCAGGAATGTTTAAAGCTGTTCTAATGATATTATCTACTAGAGCATCTATGTCATCTTGGGAAAATCCACGTCGAGCTAATATACCAATTAACTCGTTAAGAATCTGCGGTGACATGACTAAAATAAATGCGTCATCTAGCCAGTTACTTATCACTTGAAACGACCCAGATTTTTCATTCTGCGTTAAAAGCCCTGCCAAAAAAACTGATGTGTCTATAACAACTTTAAGCACCTTTTATTAATTGCCTTCCTTAGGGTTATTTTTCATTTCTTCTGCTTTTATTGCTATTCGCTTCCAAGCAGCCTTAAACTCAGCTTTAACTTGTTCCGCCGGACGCGGACCGGCTTTTTTAGCTTTAGCAAAAGCTCGTTCTCTAATACTATTTGCCCTAGCTATTTCTTCTGCGGTTAGTGGAGTTTCCAGAATTTCTTGAACCTTATCAGCTTCTTCTAATTCTTCCACCACATCTAGGAGTAATTCAGCTAGAGATTTTGCCGTTGAAAGGTTCATAATTGCATCCATTTCAACTTCTCTCATTGCTGCCCCTCCGTTGACGTTTTCTTCTGGGGTTTGTGTTGCGGGAGAGTCGCTACACAGACTCAATTTAATATCGAGATTTTCCGTAAGTTCTATCCGAAAGTCATCGATATTGACAGTTCTAAAATAGTCGCTTTTATTGTAGTTTAACTTCATAAAAATTCCTCCAACAATAATTTTGATTCTAGGGCAGGACCGGTCAAGAAACCCGGTTTTTTGAAAAAACCGGGTTTCTGGGGCTTCTGGCAATTATTAATTGTTAATTGTTAATTGCCCCTAATTTCCCCTACCCCAAAACGCTACCAAAAAACTCAATAGTCTCCTTCAAAGCAGCAACAAACAAATCGATATCCTCGCGAGTATTATAAAAATACAAACTCGCCCTCGCCGTCGAAGAAATTCCTAAATAACGATGCAAAGGTTGAGTGCAATGATGCCCCGAACGAATTGCCACCGCCGCATCATCTAACATCGTCGATAAATCGTTGGCGTGTAGCTTTTCTACGTTAAAACTTGCCAGGGCCGCCCTTCCTTCCCCATTAGCATTTGGTTTGGGGCCGTAAATAGTTACCTCGGGAATTTGCCCTAATTTCTCAAACAAATAACCCGTTAATTCTGCCTCCCAATCGTGGATTTTATCCATACCAACTTTAGTTAAATAATCCACCGCCGCCCCAAGAGCGATCGCCTCCCCAATTGCCGGAGTTCCCGCCTCGAATTTATGGGGCAATTCCGCACAAGTAAAACGGTCTAAAAATACCTCCCCAATCATCTCGCCGCCCCCTAAAAATGGCGGCATTGACTCTAATAAATCCAGCTTTCCGTAGAGGAAACCGATGCCAGTTGGGGCGCACATTTTATGCCCCGAAGCTACCAACCAATCGCCACCTATTTGTTGCACGTCTAACGGGGTATGGGGCGCGCTTTGGCAAGCATCTATTAAAACTTTAGCTCCGTTTTGATGGGCGATCGCGCAAATTTCCTCCACCGGATTAATACAACCCAAAACATTAGAAACATGAGCCACCGCCACCAACTTAGTCTTCTCAGAAACTAAAGTTTTAAACTGTTCCAAATCAAACTCGCCAGTAGCAGTTAATTCCACATATTTTAACTGCGCCCCCGTCTTCTGGCAAACAATCTGCCAAGGAACCAAATTGCTGTGATGTTCCATCACCGAAAGAATAATCTCATCCCCAGATTTCAGATTATTTAAACCCCAAGCATAAGCAACTAAATTAATCGCCTCGCTGGCATTGCGAGTAAAAACAATTTCATTACGAGAAGCGGCATTAATAAAAGCAGCAACTTTATCTCGCGATGCCTCGTAAGCGTCCGTTGCTTGGGTACTTAAAGCGTGAGCTCCGCGATGAACGTTTGAGTTGTATTGTTGATAGTAATTGCACAGAGCATTTATCACCGCCGCTGGTTTTTGAGAAGTGGCAGCATTATCTAAATAAACTAAGGGTTTATTATTTATTTTCTGGTCTAAAATTGGAAAGTCAGTCCTAATTTTATCTGCTAATGTTCTTTCTTTAAGTAGTGTCATTTTTTTCAAATTGTAATTGAAAATTAACAATCAACAATTGTTAATTGTTAATTGTTAATTATTAATTGTTAACTACATCCGACAAGCGACGCACTGGGAGAGAGCTTTCCGCAGAGAATCTATCGGTAATTTCTCAATAATTTCTCCAGCAAAAGCATCGATTAACAAATCGCGACAAGTCGCCTTATCCAAACCTCGACTCTGGAGATAAAAAAGGCGATCGCCATCCAACTCGCTAACCGTTGCCCCGTGGGCGCACTTCACATCATCGGCGATAATTTCCAACTGCGGTTTCGTATCCACCCGAGCATTTTTTGACAATAACAAATTCCGGTTTAACTGACTCGCATTTGTCAATTGTGCCTCTCGGGCAACAAAAATTTTACCGTTAAAAACCGCCCGTCCTTTATCGTCAACAATGCACTTATGCAATTGATTGCTGCTGCCGTGGGGATATTTCAAAATTATCGAACTGTGAGTATCCGCCAACTGTTGGTTATTAACTACCGTCAAACAGTGCAAATTGGTTTCGGTACCCTCCCCAGTTTGATAAACCTCCAAATTGTGCCGCGACAATTTCGCGCCCAAACTCACGGCATTGCAAGTATAGCGACTGTTTCGCGCCTGCCCCACCGCAGTTTTACCGACGTGATAGGCCGCGCCCCCATCTCGCTGCACTCGCGTATGCTTAACCTCGGCGTTTTCCTCCACCCAAACTTCCATCACCGTATTAGTTAAATAAGGTGTTGAGGTCGGAACATCGGGGCAACCGATCGCCGCCGTGGCGCAATGTTCGATAATATTAACCGAACTTCCCGCCTCCGCTATTACCAAAGAACGACGTTGAGTCAAAATCGGTCCTTCGGTAGGGGAAGCTATAAATAATAGATGGATCGGTTGCTCGACAATTTTATGCTTCGGCACCCAAACCACAGCGGCATCGGTAACGCCCGCAGTATTCAGGGAAGTAAATACTTCTCGGGAGCCCTGCTGTTTGCCCAGATAATTACGGACTTCGACCGTCAATTCGTCTGGCAGTTGCCCCAAATTCCCGACAAAAACCCCCTCTGGCAAACCTGCCACCGAAGAATGGTTGGGGGCAAACACGCCGTTAACGAATACCAAGCGAGTGTTTTTTGCTTCCGGCAAGACAAAGGCACCAATATCCAGATCGCCCAAATTCACCGGTTGGGGCGCTTGGAAACTAACATTTAATAAGGGCGAGAGGTCTGTAAACCTCCATTCTTCGTCTTTTTTCGTCGGTATCTCCAACTCGCGAACCCACGCACCGGCGCGATCGCGAGTTTGCTGCAACCAAGCGGCCATCCGCACGTCCAAGGGATACTCCGGGGGAACGCTAGGCGACGCGCCCTTACACGCCTCCCCTAACAACTTATCCAAATAAGAAATTTCCGGTTTTGCTGAAACTTGTACCATTATTTACACCCCCACCGCTGCTGCTTCGATAACATCATCGTAACCTTGTTCTTCTAACTCTAAAGCGAGTTCCTTCGTACCAGTCTTAATAATCCGTCCGCCTTCCATAACGTGAACGAAATCGGGCACTATATAATTTAAAAGTCGCTGATAGTGAGTAATAACCAGCATCGAATTTTCAGCATTTGCCAATTGATTTACTCCGTTGGCGACTATTTTCAAAGCATCGATATCCAACCCCGAATCTGTCTCATCTAAAATTGCCAGTTTCGGTTCTAAAAGCGCCATTTGCAAAATCTCATTGCGCTTTTTCTCCCCCCCAGAAAAACCCTCGTTAACGCTGCGGTTGAGAAACTCGGATTTCATTTTGACAACTTCTAATTTTTCCTGCACCAATTCATCAAAATCAAAAACATCTAATTCCTCCAAACCTTGATGTTGGCGATGAGAGTTAAAAGCAACTCGCAGGAAATCTAAATTGCTAACCCCCGGAATTTCCACGGGATATTGGAAAGCGAGAAATATTCCCGCCAAAGACCTTTCTTCTGGTTCCTTATCCAGGAGATTTTCTCCTAAGAATATTACTTCTCCCCCAGTTACTTCATAAGCTGGATGACCGGATAATACTTTAGAAAAAGTGCTTTTTCCCGAACCGTTAGGCCCCATAATCGCATGAATTTCTCCTGCCTTAATTTCTAAGTTTAACCTTTTAAGAATTTGGGTACCATCTACATTTGCTGTTAAATCTCTTACTGAGAGAATAACCGGACTATTTTCTACAATCATTTTTCCTGTTTGAATCTGTTATTTTCCAAAGTTCGTAGCGATAGTTCGTAGTGTAATCGCTTCAGCGATAGTTCGTAGTAATCGCTTCAGCGATTTGCTACTAATTTGCCGGAACCACATATTGTTTGTTAGCCCTTACCCAGCAACTTTTGTCATCTGGAAGTGCGACTTGCAACCAAGATTTATCCCCCAAATCGCCGACAATTTCTACTACTCCTCGTTCCCTTTCTACCGCTTTAAGAATAGTTCCTTCCGAGAAGGTAACTTCCACTTTTCCCTCATTAGAAAAAGTTGGGATTTTATCGCGACAATTTAAGCCTTGAGGATCCGAATCTACCACCTGCCAAGTGGATTGATATTCTTGGCGTAAAGGATAATCGCCATTAAAATTAGGCCAATTTCCCTCAAAATAATCGGGAGCTTGTTGAGCCATTGCGGGCCAGCTAAAAAAGGCGATCGCTACCCCAACAATTACAATTGCTATTAGTTGTTTTAGACGAAAAATCATGTTTTTTTCTGACGTTCGTAGTAATCGCTTTAGCGATTCTAAGTTCGTAGTAATCGCTTTAGCGATTCTAAGTTCGTAGTAATCGCTTTAGCGATTC
>CAZUCT010000007.1:6541-15236 GCA_964619285.1 uncultured bacterium
TAAGTTCGTAGTAATCGCTTTAGCGATTTGGTGCGCTGCGCGCACCCTACTAACTTTTTAGTTAGCAATTAGCCATTAGCCATTAGCCATTAGCCATTAGCAAAAAGCCTTAAATTATTGGCAAGTTCGGCCAGCTCTAATTACCCAACCGTTCCCTCTAATTTTAAGCTCAACAATTTATCAGCTTCCACCGCAAATTCCATCGGCAATTCATTAAAGACATCTTTACAGAAACCGCTGATAATCATCGAAACTGCATCTTCGGGAGAAATACCCCGTTGAGCGAAGTAGAAAAGTTGCTCTTCTCCTATTTTAGAAGTCGAAGCTTCATGCTCCACTCGGGCAGTATTATTTTCTACTTGGATATAAGGGACAGTATTAGCCCTGGCATTATCTCCAATTAACATCGAATCGCACTGGGAATAATTCCGCCCGCCTTCCGCTTTCGGACTCATTTTAACTAACCCGCGATAGCTATTAGAAGACTTGCCAGCAGATATTCCTTTAGAAATAATCGTACTGCGGGTATTTTTCCCGATATGTATCATTTTCGTGCCCGTATCTGCCTGTTGTTTGTTATTAGTTAAAGCGACAGAATAAAACTCCCCGACAGAATTATCTCCGATTAAAACGCAACTGGGATATTTCCAAGTAATCGCCGAACCAGTTTCTACTTGAGTCCAGGAAATTTTCGAGTTTATGCCTTTACACAAACCCCGTTTGGTGACAAAATTATAAATGCCACCTTTACCGTTTTCGTCGCCGGCAAACCAGTTTTGAACTGTAGAATATTTAATTTCGGCGTTATCGAGGGCGACTAATTCTACCACTGCAGCGTGGAGTTGGTTGGTGTCGAACATTGGCGCGGTACAACCTTCGAGATATGTTACCGAACTTGCTTCTTCGGCCACGATTAAGGTGCGCTCGAATTGGCCGGAATCGCCGTTATTGATACGGAAGTAGGTCGATAGGTCCATCGGGCATTTGACACCTTTGGGAATATAGACGAAGGAACCGTCGCTGAAAACTGCCGAGTTGAGGGCGGCGAAGAAGTTATCTCCCACTGGGACGACGCTGCCGAGGTATTTTTCGACTAATTCGGGGTGTTCTTCCACTGCTTCGGAAATAGAACAAAAAATAACCCCTTCTTCCGCAAGTTTTTCTTTGAAAGTAGTAGCAATGGAGACGCTATCGAATACGGCATCGACCGCTACGTTTGCCAAGCGTTTTTGTTCTGATAAAGGTATCCCCAATTTCTCGAAAGTGTCTAAGAGAGTGGGATCTACTTCTTCGAGGCTGCCTTTCTTTTTGTTTATTTTGGGGGCAGAATAATAAATGATATTTTGATAGTCAATTTTGGGATAATCTACATCTGCCCAGTTTGGCTCTTTCATGCTTTGCCACTTCCGATAGGCTTTGAGTCGGAAGTTTAGCATAAATTCTGGCTCGTTTTTTTTGGCAGATATCAGCCGAACTACGTCTTCGCTGAGACCGCGAGGTATTGTATCTGATTCAATATCGGTTACGAAACCGTATTTATAAGGTTGGTTGACTAGGGTTTTTACTGTAGCACTCATAATTTAACTGGTGTTCTCTCGTGTTCTCAATTTGGTTCGTAGCGATCGCTTTAGTGATTTAAGGCTCGAAATCCCCAAACCGATTGCTACGAACCGGGGCCAGACTAAAAAAACAAACTTGTTGTTTTACTCCTTTATAGGTTACATTAGCAACAGAGAAATTGTCAAAGTCTGAAATTAAAATTTCCCAAAAAATGGTCACGTCTCAACAACAATCGACAAAACAGGACATCTTGCAACGGTTACTCAAGCAAGGTGAAGCGACGGCCTTAGAGTTGGCCGAGTCTCTGGAAGTAAGTCCTCAAGCTATTCGCCGCCATCTCAAAGACTTAGAAGGAGAGGGTTTAATCCAATATCAGTCGGCCCAGGTAGGCATGGGCCGTCCCCAGCATATTTATAAGCTGACAGGTTTGGGACGCGATCGCTTTCCCCACCGTTACGATGAGTTTGCCATTTCTGTCCTCGACACCTTGGCCGAAACTGTTGGCCTCGACGGGGTGAAGGCCGTCCTTCACAAACAATGGCAGCGAAAGGCCCTGCAATATGCCGAGTTCTTAGGCAACGGCCCCCTGCCGGAACGCTTGACCAATTTGGTGAAACTTCGCCAAGCAGAAGGTTATATGGCCGAGTGGTATCCCGTGACTTCCGATACTGCCGATGGGGATGGGGATGGGGATGGGGGCGATCGCTACATTTTTATGGAGCATAACTGCGCTATCTCTAACGTGGCCGAGTCTTTCCCCAGCGTCTGCGGCCACGAATTGGATATGTTTGCCGCCGTCCTTTCCGATTGTACGGTGGAGCGCACCCATTGGATCGTCGATGGCGAGCATCGCTGCGGCTATTTGATTGCTCTTGAAAAAAAACAGTAGGTTGGGTGGAGTGTAACGAAACCCAACATCAACAATTCCCTAAGGAGTCGCGCAAAAATAAACTACCAGATGAAGGAAAATCGTAGGTTGGGTGGAGTGTAACGAAACCCAACATCAACAATTCCCTAATTGTTAATTGTTAACTGTTAATTGTTAATTCCTTAAAATGCAACCATCCATAGAATTTTTAACCCCGGAAGAGTCGGCCCGAGTTGATGCGGCCTTATTAACCTCTAAAGAGAAATTTTCGACGCGATTGGCCATTTATGCCCTCCGGTGTCTCAAACAGATCGCCAAAGAGAAGGGGAAGTCGGTGGAAAAGGTAACAGCGGAAGAGGCCATCGCTTGGATCGAAAAGGACGAACAAATAAAGGAACAGTTGGACCTAGATGCCAGTTTTAAGGGCTTTTTTACTCGCTTGGTCATGGCCTCTCAAAGACCGTTAAACCAGATATCTTCGGAAGCGGATGTCCCCCTCGAAGATTTGACCCTGCAACAGGTGGTCCAGTGGTTCGAGAAACAAGCAAAAATAAGGGTTGAAGGGGGTTGACATTTTGAATTTGCCTTGGTAATATCTACACCAGGACAGTTAAACGCCTAATTTATGAAGGCTTTTTTATAAGGAAAGGCCAAATAAAGTCCAACTCAGAGCTAAAAAAATTTCTCAAAAAAATTTTGCAAAAGGGGTTGACATTTAAAAAAAATCTGTCTATATTAATAAAAGAACGGAAAACAAAAGCGGCTGCTCCAAAAGGCCAGCGCTTAAATAAGAAGTTTAATACAAGTTTTCCTGGTGTCTATGACGCAGTGGACCCACTCCGATCCCATCCCGAACTCGGTTGTTAAACGCTGTAGTGGCGAAGATAGTTGGCGGGTAGCCGCCTGTGAAAATAGCTCGATGCCAGGGCAATAATAAACAAGGGCTTTCTCAAAAACAATACATTGAGAAAGCCCTTGTTTTTTGGCAATTCTGTTTTTTGGCAATTCATAGTTTTTTGGCAATTAATAATTGGTTTGTCACGATCCAGAAACCCGGTTTTTTCAAAAACCGGGTTTTTTAATTCCCCAATCTTTTCGATAAGTTAAAATTGTAGGTTGGGTGAAGTAAAACGGAACCCAACACCACAATATTTTGTTATTAGCAATTAATAATTAACAATTTGGTTGAAGTATCATTAAATACAAATAACCTCCCAAACTTCCAGGAATGGAAACAAGCAAGCGGCAACGATTTTTCTCTCTGGGATTATCTTTTTGGAGTGGGAAATGTAGAAATAGCTTTAGCTTTTTCTAAGCTATTCTGGCCCGATTTTATCGAAGACGATCGCGGTATTTTTTTAGCTGAAACTTTTAATAAAAAAAACTGCGAAGTGTGGAAAGCTAAATTGCAAAACGATATTAATGCGGTAGAGAAAGTTGTGAATCATATCCACCTTGAGGATATTTTGCCCGAAGCCGAAAAAGTGGAAATTGACAATCTTTTTTATCTCGGGCAAGTATTATCTCAAATGTGGGATAGTCGTCTTAAATTACTCTATCCCAATAAATCTTTTCAAGTAGAATGTAATCGCGATGATTCGACAGTTATCGTGAGGTTTTATCAAAAAGTGAAATAATAGTAAAATAGTTTTAAATACCTCGGGAGAAAACCATGTCAGAAATAATTAATGCAGTTTACGAAAATGGCGTTTTACGTCCCACCGAACCGGTTTCTTTATCAGAAGGGGAAAAAGTGCGACTGGAAGTAATCCCAGAAACTCCGGTAGAAGAACCACAAACGGAACGGGAGAAAATATCACAATTCCTGCGCGATCGGGGCTTATCAACATGGGAACCAAAAGGGCAGAAAATGGACCGCGAAGAGTTTTTGCGACAAGACCAGTTGTTACGCGAAAGGGTAAAAAACATGAAGCCCCTTCCAGGTAAACCTCTTTCACAAGAAATCATAGAAGCTCGCGGGCCGTGGTAAACTAAGATTTTCTGCTTTTTACAAAGCAAATTTGAAAGTAAACTAATAAAGACAATTATTGGGGGCGATTTTCTGTGGCAAATGCTTATTTTTTAGATAGTAGCGCTTTGGTCAAAAAGTATGTCTTGGAAATAGGAACGAGTTGGGTTTTATCTATTACTAATTCCCCTGAAAGTAGTTATTTTGCTGCTGTAGATATTAGTTGGGCGGAGGTACTCAGTGCCATCGGGCGTCGTCAAAGAGAAGGAAATTTATCTGAGGATGTTGATGTTATTTTGCGCGATGTTCGCCGTGACTTTAAAAACTTCTACCAGGTGGTAAGAATAGATAACAACTTAATCGAAAGAGCGGGAGAATTGGTACTTCAATATCCCTTGAGGGCTTACGATGCCGTACAATTGGCTTCCGCTTTACAAGTCCGATGGCTCTTAACATCTTTCCCAGATATTCAACTAATATTTGTCTCCGCAGACGATCGCCTCCTCAACATCGCTCGAACCGAAACTTTACTAACAGAAAACCCTAATAATTATCCCGATACTGATTAACTAAAAAAATGACAGCAGTCCTCCCACCAAACATCCTATTAGACGAATCTTTAAAAAACTGGTTATTAGAAGATATCGGCAGGGGCGATCGCTCCACTGCCGGTTTATTTGCAACACAAATAGTTCCGGGAAATGCCCGCTGGATAGTCAAAGAAACAGGAATTATTGCCGGCTTGCCCATAGCAGCAAGAGTCTTTCAATTATTAAACGAAAAAGTTAATTTTACTGCCACTGCAGCCGAAGGAAAATTATGCGAACCCGGAACCATAATTGCTGAAATAAACGGACCTTTAGATGCCTTATTAACGGGAGAAAGAGTAGCTTTAAATTTAGCCATGCGCTTAAGCGGCATTGCCACCATGACGCGCAAATATGCAGAAAAAATCGCAGATTTACCGACCCAATTGGTGGATACTCGCAAGACAACTCCAGGATTGAGAATCTTAGAGAAATATGCAACTGCAGTCGGTGGAGCAATTAACCATCGGATGGGTTTAGACGATGCCGTAATGATAAAAGATAATCATATTGCAGGGGCGGGAGGAATTGGAGAGGCGATCGCTAAAATTAGAAAGACAATTCCCTATCCTTTAACCATAGAAGTAGAAACAGAAAACCTAGAGCAAGTAAAAGAAGCGATCGCCCGACAAGCAGACATTATCATGCTAGATAATATGTCAATCGAAACCATGAAAAAAGCCGTCGAACTAATTCGACAGCCAGACAAAAAAATCAAAATAGAAGCCTCTGGAAATATAACCCTAGAAACGATTAGGGGAGTAGCAGAAACAGGAGTAGATTACATTTCCACCAGCGCCCCCATAACCCGTTCCACCTGGTTAGATTTGAGCATGAAAATTGCTAATTGCGAGCTTGCTAATTGCTAACTGCTAACTGCTAATTGCTAACTGCTAATTGCTAACTGCTAACTGCTAATTGCTAATTGCTAACTGCCATTACCCATTACCTAGAAATAAAATGGACCCAAAAATCGCCATCTGGCATACAAAGGCGGCGGATTAAGCGATAAGAATAGTGGAGGTAGGCCCCGCTGAGGTCGGTACGATAACCGGTAGAAAACCATTCTCCATAAGGATCGTGAACGAAGAAACCGGCATCGTCAAAACCAACGGCCACCACAATATGACCGAAATAGGTAAAATAACCGTGCATAACTACAGGATTGCCACCCACCAACCAATCTTGGACCTCCTCAATTCTGGCATTCTCTTTAAAGACGTCCCGACGCCCGTAATCCCTGACAATGCGAGCTAGATCGTAAGGACTGTGACGGCTGTAACCCCGATTCAAAGCATATTCGTAAAGTTCGTCTTCCAACTGTCCGTATTGAGCGGTAACGCCCAAATATTCCAAACACATCGCAATGGAAGTCACATTACAACTGCCAGTCGGGTTATACCAGTTATCTAATTGGGACTTGTAAGGAACGTCCAGTCGGACAGTTCTGGGTCTGGGTATGGGATGAACTCTTTGGTTATTTTCGTAGATTTCAATATGGTTTTCGTAAGCGTACCACACCGCAGAACCGTTGAAATATTGGCTGCGCAAAGCAACTCTGAAATGATTTCTAACTTTGATATAAGCTAGAACCTCGAACTCTTGACCTTCTTCTATAAGCTGTTTTTCTGAGTCGTTGAGTTCTGAGGATTGAATGGGTTTGGATTTAAAGACAGTGCTTTTTATGGTTTTGATTATTGGAGGAGATGCTGAAACATCTGCGGGCTTAACTTCCAGGAGTTTGAGAGCTGTCTTTTCCCCCACATATCCAGGTTCTTGAGAATTGGTTTCCGTTTGAAAGCGATGGAGGGCGGCAGTGGTGAGGGGGCCAAAGATTCCATCTACGGGAGGCCCTAACATCCCCAGTTCGATCAGAATAGTTTGGATTTCCCGAGTTAGTTCTTCGTCCTCGGCCAGAGCCCTAACGTCGTATTTAACATCGATGCCGATAAAGTCTTTTAGTCTCATTTTTAGCTGCTTTTACCAGTTACTAAAACTTATGTCCCACGGAAAAAAGTGGCAATTTCCATAATCTTATATTTTTTGGGTGTTTTATGTTGGCTTGCATCTCAATTTTGTAAAATTATTCCTTCATACTCAGAACGAGTATTCATATTTTTGGGAATGGGGAATTGGCAATAGGGAATTAGCCATTAGCCATTACCTATTACCTGGTATCTGGTGAAACCCGGTTTTTCTAAAAAACCGGGTTTCTGGATCGACTTTCTAGGGCTTAATAATAACGATACCATAAGCATTGGGAGACAAATATTTGCTCCCTGCTTCTCGAACGTCAGCAGCACTAATAGACTGAATCGAGGTAGGATAATCAAAAGCAGCTTTTAAACTTCCTACAATAGAGTGATAGTATCCATATAAATTAGCGCGAGCGCTGGGGGTTTCGTTAGCAAACACAAATCGATTCGCCACCAAGCGGCGAATGCGATTAATCTCTGCAGGAGCGATCGCCTCCTCTCGAATCTGCCGAAGACTATCGGCGATCGCCTCCTCCACCTCAGCAACATTCTCCTGGGGCAGGCGAGCGGAAATAGAAAACAAACCCTGAGATTTATAACTCGTATTGCTAGCAGAAATCGAAGTCACCAATCCTCGATTTTCCCGCAAATCTTGAAACAAGCGAGAAGTTTGCCCTTGCCCCAAAATTGTCGCCAACACGTCCAAAGCATAAGTCTTGAAAAGCTCCCTCAATCCAGGTACCCGCCAAAACATCATTAACCTCGCCTGCTGGAGAGTAGAATCGACAAACTCGCCACGGACTATTTCTGTAAAAGGCAATTCCGGTTCTAAATCCGCTCCAAAGGCTTGCAGTTCCGATATTTGCCGATATGGTAAGTCTAAATTTCCTCTAGCTTCCCCAAAAGCATCCGTGACAGTATCTATTAATTGCTCCACCGGGAGATTGCCCGTGGCAACTGCAGTTATCGAAGGCGGTTGATACCAGAAGGCGTGGAAATCTCGCATTTGTTGGGGAGCGAGTTGAGAAATTACCGAAGCGGGACCGAGAACCGATCGCCTATAGGGTAACTTTTCAAAAGCAATTTCCATTGCCCGTCGATAGTTGCGACGATTTACGTTATCTTCAGAGCGCCGAATTTCTTCTAATACTACCAATCGTTCCCGTTCGAAAGCGGCATCCGGGATGCTGGCATTGAGTACCACTTCTAAGAGCAAGGGGGCTAATTTCCGAAAATCTTTGGGGGCGCAGGTAATGTAATAGTTGGTATATTCCTGACTGGTAGAGGCGTTCGTTACGGCACCGCTTTGTTCCACAGCACGCTCGAATTCTCCACTAGCAATTTTGGGAGTGCCTTTAAAGATCGCGTGTTCGAGAAAGTGGGCCATGCCATTGAGAGAATCGGGTTCTCTGGCAGAGCCGGTATCGAGCCAAAGGCTCAGGTTGACTGCTTCTACGGGTAGCTGTTCGGCAATAATCGTCAGGCCGTTGGCCAGTTTACGAACGGTGGGGGCGTTTAAGGGTTTGCTAGCTGGGGGTTTGATTAAGGTCGAGGTCATTCGCTGTTTATCTGTCTCTTTCTTTTTTGTCTGCTCCTTACCATAATGACATTGTTTCAAAATTTTACAAGTTTGGGATTTTACCTTGACAGTTTGACTTTTTTGTGGTATAGACGCTCGATTATCCCAGAAACCCGGTTTTTCAGTATCCCAGAAACCCGGTTTTTCAGTATCCCA
>CAZUCT010000007.1:15336-51284 GCA_964619285.1 uncultured bacterium
TATCCCAGAAACCCGGTTTTTCAGTATCCCAGAAACCCGGTTTTTCAGTATCCCATAATTGTATTTTCCTAATCTAGTTTTTTTGTAGTGGCGATCGCCAACACTCCCGCTACCTTAATTCCTGCTTTAGTCAAAGTAGCGATCGCCGCATTAACTGTCGAACCGGTGGTATAAATATCGTCAACCAACAACACCGATGGCCTAACTCCACGGCGGCGAAAACCTTTCCCCACCACAAAAGCATCTTTAACAGTTGCCTCTCTTTTCTCCTTGGAGAGACCGTACAAAGCCTCCGTTTGTTTGATGCGTTCCAAACCTTGTCCCTGCAAAGGCAAACCTGCAAACTCGCAAAAACTCTTCGCCAGGAGTTCCGCCTGATTGAAACCTCGTTCTTTTAACTTCTGCCGATGCATGGGAATGGGAACGACGATCGCCTTATCGACAACCGATAGGGGAGAATTTAACCAACCGTCTGCCAACCAATGTCCCAGGGGTCTTGCCAACTGCGGGTTATCCTTATATTTCATCGCAGCGATCGCTCGTTTGAGACTTCCCTTGTATTCCCCCCAGACAAACACCGGCACTTCTCCGGGAAATTGATGTCCTCCCCCGGGAAACTGACAGCGAAACAATTGTCTTTCGCAGTACAAACATAACTCCGTCTTAGCAGGGCGATCGCAAATCGGGCACTTAGACTTCAGAAATAAACTTAAAAAAGGTTTAAGTATTTTTCTCCAAATCCATTTTCTCATAATCCCAATCCAGACATCAATCTAAAATCGTCAAATATGATATCATATTTGTCAATCAATTGCCGTCAAAGCTGCCATGCCTTATTTTCGTTCGTGAATAACATCTACTGGCTAGATAAAATTAAACCCTCAGATAAAGATTATGTGGGAGATGAAGCATTTTATCAAAGTTATCTGATGCAGGAGGGTTATCCTGTAATCCCTGGTTTTGTTATCCCCTCCGAGTTTTTTTGGCAATTTATCAGAAAAATTGATTGGTCAGATCCGCTATTTGCCGAGCTTCCTAATTCTTCTTTACATATTAATGTCGCTGATTGGAAGCAACTACAAGCCATCGCCCAAGGGATTCGCTTCTATATTACCACCGCCGACCTGCCATCCGAATTAGTTTCTCCCCTAGAATCTGCTATAAACCGTCTCAAAACCGAATACTTAATTTTTCGCCCTTCTTTAACTTCTCCTGCCGCTGACACTTCTGGCATTCTCGAAACTAGGATTTCCTCGGAGGAAATCAATTCTTTTTTCTCCCAGCTAAAACAAGTTTGGGCTAATTTTTTCTCCGCCAAAAGCTTATTTTACTGGCAGCAAAAACAGATTTTTACAGAACAATTGAAGCCCACAATTTTAGTGCAGTCAGTTCCCAAAGCGATCGCTTCCGGCAATTTAAAAGCTGGGAGCAAAATCTGGGAAATTGAAGCTACCTTGGGTTTGGGCTTTTCTATTATTAGGGGCGAGGTTTCTCCCGACTATTATCAAATAAATCCCGCAACGGAAAGAACTACAGAGAAAATTTTAGGCAGCAAAGCTATAGCTTATAATCTCGAACGTCCCACAGAACCAGAAGTTACTCCCGCTCAATTCCCCCTGCCCGAGTCTCTAGCTGCCCTACCAGTTTATTTGCTCTCGGAAGAAAAACAAAATCAATTTTCTCTGCCAGAAAATGAGGTAAAAAAAATAATTAAACTCAGTCAAAATCTAACAAAAATTTTGGGAAAAAATTTTTATTTAGAATGGACTATAGCTAAGTTAGAACCCCAACAAGAACCGCAATTATATCTGACTCTAACAAAATCATTACAAAATACTGAAGCAATTCAGGAAGAGGTAAAAAGAGAAACAACCTCCCTTGAAAGAAGAGAAAAATCCGGGGATAATTCTGGAATTATTCAAGGATTGGCAGCAGCACCGGGAAGAGTAAAAGCTATTGCGAGAGTCTTGAGAAATCCTCCTAAAAATAACGAAGATTTTCCCGAAGGAAAAATTTTAGTAGTACCGAGGGTTATCCCCGCTTATTTTCCCTTCGTTACGAAAGCAGCAGGCATTATTGTTGAAAGGGGAGGGATGACAAGTCACGGGGCGATTTTAGCAAGAGAACTCGGCATTCCTGCGGTAGTTGGAGCTAATAATGCTACTCAGATTATTGAGGATGGGGAGGCAGTTTTAATCGATGGAAACTCCGGTGAAGTTTATTTAATTGAAAGAGAAATAATCAGAAATCGAGAAGTGACTAAAGCGGAAGAAAAAACCTTAATTACCGATTTCTCCTTTGCTCTTGCCACTCAACTTTTAGCGAATATCAGTCAATTAAATTCTCTCGAAATTGTCAAAAAATATCCCGTAGATGGGGTGGGATTATTGCGTTCTGAATTAATGGCTATTGAATTGTTAGGTAACGAACATCCTCTGATGTGGGTGCAGCAAAATCGCGAGTCGGAATTTGTCGAATTAATGAGCGATCGCTTAACTCAATTTGCCGCCGCTTTTTTACCACGTCCGGTATTTTATCGTTCCTTCGATTTGCTACCATTTAATCCTACAAATTATCTAGAAGATGCCCATCCTATTTTAGGATTGCACGGCACTTTTAATTATATGTTAGATTCCAGTTTATTCGATTTAGAAATCAAAGTTTTAGAGCGAGTTTATCAATCTGGTTTTCATAACGTCCATTTAATTTTACCATTCGTGCGAACCCTTGAAGAATTTGTCTTTTGTCGGCGGCGAATTGAAGAGATGTGGAAAGAAAAACCCCCTAATTTTGAAATTTGGATAATGGCGGAAGTGCCTTCAGTTTTATTTTTACTACCAGAATATGTAAAAGCAGGAGTTCGGGGAATTTCCATCGGCACTAACGATCTGACTCAATTGTTGTTAGGCGCTAACCGCGAACAACCGGAAATGGCAACCGCTCTTCCACCTTATCATCCTGCAGTAATGAGGGCGATTAAACAGTTAATTTCTCTGGCAAACACCGCCGGAATTCCTTGTTCTATTTGCGGCGATGCTCCTGCTTTATATCCTCAAATAATTGATGATTTGGTGCGCTGGGGGATTACTTCGATTTCTGTTAATCCAAATGCATTAGAAGCAACTTATCGAGCGATCGCTCGCACCGAACATCGCTTGCTTTTGGAAGCTGCAAGAAAATAGGTCAAGAAACCCGGTTTTTTTAAAAAACCGGGTTTCTTGGGGTTTTTTAAAAAACCGGGTTTCTGAGATATTGAAGATTTTCCGGAAAAATTTTTAAAGCTTAGATAAAAGAGCCAGATTAGGTAGGGCTTGCTGTCGGAAACCAAGAGCCTAACGCTTTTTGCGAGCTTGCTAATTGCGAGCTTGCTAATTGCAAGCTCAAAAATTGCTCTATTGCTAATCCTAACCATTACCCATTACCCATTACCCATTACCATGAAACGGAAAATTATCGCAGCGACAACCCTCCTAACAGCTATTAACCTATTTGCCGCTTATCCGGTTTTTTCTCAACCAGTATTTAGGAGTGAATTGGAAATAACAGGCGGGGATGCCCAAGCATCGGTTAATCCCAATTTACCGATTATCATTAAACTCTTAAACCAAACGGGAAAAATCGTAGAATACGCTCGCTCTATCTCTTATCCTCAACCTTTACCACCTGGAGCTACTGCAGAGCTTTTTGTCAAAAGCAGGAGTAGCGAAGATTATCTCGCCAGCATCCTCATTAATACTCCCAATTTCACTAATCCCTTGATTTACGATTTGGAGGTAGTCGATAATATCGTCACGGTTATAATTAAACCCACCACTGCCTCTAATCCCAATCAACAAAAAAGCATTTATATCGATAGAGACGGACATATTTATGCTTTTTAGGGAATGGGGAATTGCTAATTGCTAATTGCTAATTGCTAATTGCTAATTGCTAATTGCTAATTGCCATTACCCATTACCCATTACCCATTACCCATTACCTATTAACCAGTATTGCGCATACCGGCAGCGATACCGTTAATAGTTAACAAAGCACCGCGCAATAATTCACCCTTGCTATAGCGAGAATGAATCACGCCAGGAGTGCCAGTGCCGTGTTGGCGCAAACGTTTTAGCAAGGAAACTTGCAACAGACTCAGAGGAACGATAGTTTGATTGCGCAACTGAACCGAGCGCTGTAAATCCGGATCTCCATCCAAAAGTCGCGGGTGGCGAGTGATTTGCTGAACCAAATCGCGAGTTAGATAGTATTCGATAGAAATCTGCTCGAACAACTTCTCAAACCGGGGCAAGTCTTCTGGATTGGACAGTTCGCGAACGTAATGACGAGCGATCTGCAAATCCACCTTAGCCAGAGTCATTTCTACCTTGGAAATCACCGTAGAAAAGAACGGCCACTTAATGTAGAAATATTGCAGCAATTTGAGGTGTTCTTCTGGTTCTTGCTCCAAGAATTCTTTCAAAGCAGTACCCACGCCATACCAAGCCGGCAAGAGGAAGCGGCTTTGAGTCCAGCTAAACACCCAAGGAATGGCCCGCAGACCGGTAATTTCTTTTTTCTTGTCGTTCTTGCGACGGGCCGGGCGGGAGCTAATTTGTAGCTGGCTGATTTCCTCGATAGGAGTGACTTGGTGGAAGAAGTCTACTAAATCTGGCTGTTCGTAGATGAGGGCGCGGTAACATTCTCGCGATCGCACCGCCAACCCTTCCATAATTTCGTTCCAAACCTCAATCTCGTCGAAGCCTATCTGGAGCAAACTTGCTTGGATCACTGCGGTGCTAACTTTTTCCAGATTGTAAAGGGCCAACTGGGGCAAGGAATATTTAGAGGCTAAAACCTCCCCTTGCTCGGTAATTTTAATCCGCCCGTCGATGCTCTTACCCGGTTGAGCCAGAATTGCCTTATAAGCCGGACCGCCACCGCGCCCCACCGAGCCCCCGCGCCCGTGGAAGATGCGCAGAGAAACCCCATATTGTTCCGCTACATCGTAGATCGCTTTTTGAGCTTTATGAATTTCCCAATTACTGCTCAGGAACCCAGAATCCTTGTTGCTGTCTGAATAGCCCAACATTACTTCTTGAACGTCGGGAGTTAAGGGTTCCAACTTGAGAGTATTAACCAGCTGTTCTTGGGGCGGAGTTGGCGATTCTGCTTTTGGGGTATGCCCTTCTAATTTATCGTACCCTCCAGCGAGCATGGCCCGATACAGGGGAAGGTCGAAGAGATTTTTCATCACCCTTGGGGCGTTCCTTAAGTCTTCGACAGTTTCAAACAGGGGCACTACCTGAATGCTGCTAATACCGGTGGCTGGGTCGTATAGTCCCGCTTCTTGACCTAGCAGCAGCACTTCTAGCAAGTCGCTAACATCCCGACTCATGCTGATGATGTAGGTTTGGCAGATTTCCGGACCGAACTCTTCCTGCAGTCGGCGCAGGATGCGGAAAGTGTTGATAATTTCCGTAGTTCTTTCGCTGAACGTCAGTTCTGCAGGAATTAGGGGGCGGCGGGTTGGTAGTTCTGCAGTTAGCCATTCCACTCGTTCTGCCTCCGACATTTCCCGATAAGGTTTGGGCAGAATTTGGAGGTATTGAGTAATTTCGTCGATGGCCCCCTCGTGAACCGAAGATTCTTGGCGAACGTCTAGTCGCGCTAAGGTGAAGCCAAATATTTCTACTTGGCAAATTAGTTGTTCTAGGTCGCGGCAGCTTAACCCTGTTTCCGAGAGGTTCCGTTGAATTAGCTGCAATTCTGCCAAAAATTCGGCCCCAGAACGGTAAATACCGATCGCTTCTCCCCCTTTCGTTTCTAGTTTTCCTTGCAGTTCTTCTCCTTGGTAGAGCCTCCAGTTGCGATCGCGAGTATTTTCCAGACGCTTCTTAATATAAGATAGCTTTAAACGATATGGCTCCTGTCGATAGCGAATCGCTAATTTATCGTAGATCCCTGGCATTTGTACGCGATCGCGATCCAGAGACTCCAGCAGTTCTGGCAATACATCGCTCCAGTGCAACGACAAGCTCAACAAGTCGCTCAACCGTTCTACTGCTTCTATATATTTACCCACTACTATATGCCTTTGATAGCTTGCCGTTTGCCAGGTAACTTGAGGCGTACAGAAAGGGTTGCCATCCCGATCCGCTCCCACCCAAGAGCCAAACTTACAAAAATTGTAACTGGGGGGTTCTAGGTAAGGAAAAGAAGCTCCCAAAGAGCGTTTCAGCCTGAGATAGAGTTCGGGAATGGCATCAAAGAGGACTTCTTTGAAGTAATGGAGAGTCGTTTCTACTTCGTCGAGTACCGTTGGTTTGAATTGATGCAGTTCGTCGGTACGCCACCACAGACGAATTTCTTCTGTCAGTTGTTCTTTGAGAGCCTCCGTTTCCCAGGAAGAAACCATCGAGACCTTTCCATTGTCGAGCTTTACCTCCTGGATGTTCTCATCGATGGTGTCGAGTTTTTGGAGAATTTCCGCTATCCGCCGCTGTTTGGTGCGGATGGTATGTCGGACAATTTCTGTTGGGTGGGCTGTAAACACCAACCTGATGTCCAGCTTATTTATTAATCGCTGGATTAGTTGGGATGGCACGTTTAGAGTTCGCAACAGGGGAAATAGATAATGGAAAGTACCTTCTCCCACTTGTTTGTGTTTTTTATCGCTCCAGATCGGCATTTTGCCAAACTGGGGCCACCATGTTTTGCCATTTTCTTCTTCACCAACAATGTCTTCACCTGCAATTCTCGTTCCTGAGGAACCGTTGCCCCCCGAATATGCTTGTTGTTGGGAGCGTTGCTCGTAGTGCTGTTCGACGATATTGATCAGCTGGAAGTACAGAGCAAACGATCGGGCTGCGCGAATTGCTTCTTTGAGGTCGAGTTTTTCGATTAGTTCTAATACTTGGGAGTCTATAAAACTAACTTGCTCGACGGCGCTGTCGATGGAGCGCATATGCTTGAGTATATCTACCAATTGTTGGCCGCACTCTTCTCGCAACACCGATTCCCACAAGTCTTCTACTATTTTGATGCGATTGCGCAAATATAGATCGCAGGTGGTGTAGGGAGAATTTGGCCATATTTCTTCCCCAAAAGTTTGTTCTGAGGATTGCACTAATGTCTTCATTTTAATTTTCCCTCAATACTTACGGAAATACTGAAGCATCTGCATGAGTTGTATTTTTGTTCTTCAACAAATTGCTATGAGACGCTTTTTTACCTAGCCAATGCCTTTTATTGACATTGACTGGTTTGTTGTTTCTTTTTGGTTAATCGTCCCTGGCACGCTCTTTCCCCTAGCTTTTTTGACTTTTTTAAGGGCGGGGGGGAATTTAGGTTTTTGAGATTTTAGGCATTAAATAAATATGGATGGAGGTTGCACTGCGGGATGAAACCAGAAGTTTTTCGTGTTTTTTGTTGTGTTTTTTGTCTATGGCCTTCAGGCTCGTTGCTTGAAAAAATACAACAAAGGGGAGCAGGTCAGTTTTGAAGTTTTCCCAAAGACTTAACGCTTTTTGGGAATGGGGAATTGTCCATGGGGAATGGGGCCATCGTTCCCTTGGGGATTTTGAGCTTAACCTGCCACCGTTTCCTCCCTCGCCTTTCACCAGAGAATCATGGTTAGGATTAACAATTCCATCTTCCCTATTCCCTATTCCCCATGGACTATTCCCAAAAAGCATTTATTTTTTGGTTCTCTTCAAAGTTGACGTGCAACCCAACAAAGTCTTTTTCAAGTGTTTTCTGCGTTCTGACTAGCAGTCACCTCATGCTAAACAATCAATTAGCAATAACGCCAGAATCATCCTATTAGGCCATCTTTTGGTTGGTTGGCGAGCCACAAACTTGCAAGGCCTATATATGAAAAGAACCCGAGTGCCGATGGTTTTGATTTTTAATTGTTGTGATTTTTACTTTACTGAATTTGCTTTATTGCTCTTGCCACTCTAGCATTTTAATTTTTTATCGCTTTCGATACCAAATTTTCTGTATTCAATCATACATTTTTCTGCTATTTACCTATTTACAAGGCATTAGAGTGAAAGATTAATCTCGGGTTGTTTTCGGGTGGCCCCCCGAGACGTAAAAGGATTAAACCTGTTGTTGAGACTGGGGAAAATTCAGCTTATGTAGGCGATCGCCTCGGAAAATTTCTTCGCTAGACTCTCCCAGGCCAGACATTAACTCCGCCGCCCCTCTACTGACCAATATTCCTAATACTAGGGGGGCCGTGGCCAAACTTAATAAGAGTTCGGAAGATATTTGAGGTGGAGACACCTTTTCTACAGATGGCCCGGGTAAATTTTCTTTAAAAGAAGAATACATAAATACCTCGCTTTGCTTTTTAGTTATTAGTTTGAATTCAAGAGATTATCGGATTTAACACCTTATTTTTGCCTAAGAGCGTTATTTTTTTCTGCGATCGCTGGCTAATATTTTACAAAAATTATAGAATAAAAGTATGGTATGTTGGATTTTTTAAATCTCTATGGAGGTTATCTTCCCATCGAAAATGCAAGTATTTTGAAGCTCCCGATGGACGCCGGTGCATCCCAAACATACAGGACTTAGGCATTAAGAATGACACAAAGACGTTTGAGATTGCGCACGGGACAGCGAACAATGACACAAAGACGTTGCGAGTGCGTAAGTCCTAACATAGTTAAAATCATTTTAGCTCAAACTCCTGGTATTTTAGAAAATAGATTTTTTTCCTGCTCCCAGTCAAGTTTTTAAAAGAAAGTCAAAGAAAGAGCCAAAGTAGGAGTAGGAGTAGGAGTAGGAGTAGGAGTAGCAGGAAGAAAAAAAGATAGAAATGATAGAAAAGCCATCCCTATTAACCAAATGGGCAGAGAAAGCCTTAGGACTTCCAGAAGTACGAATACAGGTAAGGTTGCGAGGCAATCACCTTCACATTCTCTGCGAGGCCGAGCAATGTCCCCCAGAAGATTACTCAGTAGCGAGGTTTTCTCAAAGCCTGGCCGCTAGCAACATCGAATCCTTATTACCGAAGGATCGCAAGTCCCCAACTCCCTCTCGCATTTACCAAATATTTGTTTGCGGTAGGGCTTTGGGCAAACGCCGTCCTGATTGGACGGTAAAACTGGATACCAACGGCTATTGTCCCACCTCTGCTAGCTTCCCCAGCAGTAAGACTGAAGTATTAACAACAAACAGTTGGTCAAATGGGGGCAAAGCCTTCTCAGCCAGTGGCAGTCTTAGTACCACCTTAGAGGAAAAACCTCTAGTAAAATCGAGAACTACCACAATCGACGAAAGTCCCACAGAAGTGACCCTCCACACAGGAGGCATCAGGGGGATGGAGGAGGAAAAAACTTTAACTGCTACGGCACCGTTGCAGGCAAGGCAAGCTATTGACAACAACAGGAAGTACCACCGGAGAATCCCTTCGACTGTAACTCTTTCTGAAATAACAGATTCTCAGGAAACAGAGGTAATTGCCAACAGCCCGAAGGAGATAGCTACTTATCTGAGCGAGGTTTTGGGGGGGTTGGGCATCTCGGTAAATGTCAAAATCGAAGAAAATTATCAACAAAAACCAGAGACAGAAATAGGAGTTGGTCAAGAAAGAGAAACTCTGGGAAATTCGACAAAAGAGGCCATCGCCGCTACTAATTTTAAAAAATCTAAAACAAAAAAAAGATTGTGGGTAATCTGCGAGGCTAGTTATAGCCCGGATCCCTCCCTGCTAGCAGAACCAGTAGCCCAAAGATTGCGGGAACTCAAGCTAAAAGATTTCCGCGAAGGGTTGATTTTGCTCCAAGTACGGGGGGAAGCCAAGCCAGACTGGATGCTGCGGGTAGATCTAACGCCGTCAACGAGAATTTTACAAAATTATGCGCGATGGGGAGAACCGACGGCCATCGAGCGACTGTTGCAGCAAGAATTAACAGAGCTTGGCATTGGGGTAAAAGCAACTCTGAAAGAATCAACTTTGCATTTGTTTTGTAGGAATGCCCCCAATAATAGGGAGAGCAAAGCTCCGGATCGAGAAAAGGCAAAAGAGGCGATCGCCCGATTATTGTCGGCAATAGGCCCCCAAGGGATTAAAGCGGGAACTCTCTATGGTATTGCCGGACCGGGGAACGATACTAATAACCTAACCACGAATTCGCCGAGTTGGATAGATTGGCTCAATTTACCCGCTTCCCAACATCCAGATTTAGAGCCTTCGGCGGTGACGCTGGCCAAAAGCGGTAGCAATTCGGCCCTTAACTATTTGTTGGATCGATTGCTCAATCCCGATTTAGATCGAAAGTTGGAAACGGGAGGGATTAAGGCGATCGTGCTGCCAAAAGCAGAGCTGTTGCACGTTATGACCGAAGCTCCTACCTGTCCTTCTCAGTCTAAGGTGGCAGGAGCTATTGCCGAGTTGGTGCGCCAACTGGAAATCCCGGGATTAACTGGGGTGAGGGTTTACGGTCGGCGGGCGGGTCAAAAGCTACCTTTATGGCGCTATGGCAAGGATTTCGCCCAGGAAAATCGCTCTTCGTTGGAGCAGGTGCCAGAATTTGCGCCCTCTCTGGCCGATGGGGAGTTGGCTTTGTCTGAGGGTGAGGTTTCCATTTTGTTGCCCTGCCCGCAGGAGAGGAAAAAACAAAAAACTTCTGGCAGTTTCTCCACTGCAGTACAACAATTGCTGGTTGCTAGTCGTTTGTTTGTGCCTGCGGGGGCCAACACGGGGGCTGTTAGCGATCGCTCTGGGGCCCGATGGGTCGCTCTGGTGTGGGCAGTTCTGGGTTTGGTCCTAACGCTACAAACAGATTCGTTTTTGGGGAAATTTTTACAACTGTCGAGGGTTAATTCTGTTTCTAACAGCTCGTTTGGGGCAGGGCAGATGAGGGTGAGGGAAAATTTAGTCGATTATGGAGCCCCAGAGGAAGAAGCTCCAGCGATCGAGGATGACAGAGAAACTTATTATCAATTGCCGGCTCTTCCTTGGCGGCGTTCTGCGGAAAATCCTGAAGGAGTATTTAACGAATCGGGGTTTACAAAAGCTCCCAGTTTGAGGGAGGAAACTCCGAGAAAAATTCAACTTTTTACTATAAATTATCCGAGCTTCAACAGCCACCAATTAGACGAACAGTTAGTTCGCTACCAAGATTATATTCTGACCAATAAAAGACCGCCAGATGTTTTAATTGTTGGCAGTTCTAGGGCTTTAAGAGGCATCAATCCGACGGTTTTAAAAGAAAGTTTGGCTTCTAAAGGTTATCCTAATTTAGAAATATATAATTTGGGTATTAACGGTGCGACGGTACGGCTAGTAGATTTTATTATTCGTCAGGCTTTATTGCCAGAGCAGTTACCAAAATTAATTTTATTTGCCGATGGAGTGCGAGCTTTTAATAGCGGTCGTGAAGATAGGACTTTTGAGATAATAGCGAGTTCTGAAGGCTATCGAGCAGTTATGGAAGGAACTTTGCAAGCAAGAGCTAAGAACCAGGAAGAGTTAAAAGAAGAAAAAAAGGAAGAAAAAATAGTTGAGAGTTTCTTAAGTAGTTACGGTGGAATAAAAGCGTGGTTGAAAAGAAATATGGAGGAGAATTTAGTTAGTTATGGAGAGCGCGATCGCTTTAAGGAAAGGCTGGTTTCGCTGATAAAAATAAACGGGGAACTAGAAAATGTTGCAGAAGATGAAATTGATAAAGAGTTATGTAACGAATGTAACGAATTGGCGCGGGATGGGAAAACTGAGATAAATAATGGTTTTTTGCCGATATCGATAAAATTTGACCCCGAAATTTACTATGAAAACCATCCTAAAGTGTCGGGAGATTACGATGCGGACTATGATAATTTTAAACTTACCGGACAACAAACAACCGCTCTCAACAATTTGCTGCGCTTTACTCGAGCTAGGAGAATTAAGGTAGTATTTGTGAATATGCCTTTAACTAAAGAATATTTAGATGCTGGTCGAAAGGGTTATGAATTAGAATTTCGGCAATATATGGAAGGTAAGGCTTCGGAATATCCAGGTTTAAATTTTCTAGATTTCGGTTTGTTGTGGCCTCAAGCTTACGAAAACTTTTCCGATCCGAGTCATCTCAATCGTTATGGGGCCATTGCCGTAGCCGAAGAATTGGCGGAGGAGTCTAATATTCCTTGGCCCGAAAAAAATTTTAGATTTTAGATGCAAAAAAAATTTTCGAGAGGGTTGCATCTTTGGGTTTTTATATCTATAAAATATAAAAATAAAGTCTAAAAACTGAACTGCCAGAGTTAGTGCATCTTCTTAAGGATGAAATTTGTAAAATTAGGCAACCCGGTGTTGTATAATTATCGGTCTAATCTGTCAAAAAAACGGTAAAGATAATCGAGAATGATAAATTATCATTCTGTAGTCAAGAAAAAGTGAGAGAACTGGTTAAGAAACCCTCAAAAAACCGGGTTTATGAGGTTCCTTAGATAAGTCCAAAAAGAATTATGGAGGTTTTATGCTAAGATTTTTAATGCTATTTTGCCTATCGTTTCTATTAGTTACCTCGGTTGTCATAACAGTAGAAGCGAGAGAAACTGTACTGGTACAAGAATACAGAGAGGCAGAAAAGAAAGACTCCGCATCTTACGAAGAAATTATCGAAGGCAAAGAGAAATTAGAAGGCTTATTTACCATCTATCGCGACGTAGAAAAAGGTAAGATTCTCCTAGAACTTCAACCCGAACAACTAAATAAAAACTTCCTCTGCTTTGTCACCTTAAATTCCGGTATCGGTCAAGGTTTTCTCCTGCGCGGAATGCCCTTAGGCGATTTTCTATTTCAATGGCGACAGCATCAAGATAGCATCCAATTTGTTATCCCGAATATTAACTTTAGAACTGCTGCTGGCGACCCGCAACAACGCTCGATAGATAGTTCCTTCAGCGATTCAATCTTGTACTCCATGCCCATCAAAAAAACCCATCCAGAACGAAAAACGATTCTGATAGATTTAGGACAGTTGTTGTTGGATGGAGATTTGTCGGGATTGAAAGAGTTTTTAGCTTATGGCAGTTTAGACAGGGGTTCGTCTTTAGGAGGAGAAAATACTTACTTCAGCCATGCTAAATCGTTTCCTTTAAACTTGGAAGTAGAATCGGTTATAACCGTATCTAATGGTGGTTTTTCTTCGATACCGTCGCTGTCAGATAGTCGGGCTTTCGATTTAAGGATTCATTATAGTTTTTCAGAAGTGCCAATTAATAACGGATTTCGTCCCCGTTTGGCAGATGAAAGAGTGGGTTATTTTATCAGCGCTTATAAAGATTTTTCTAACACTTCTAGTCCCGATGGTTTCGTGCGTTATATCAATCGCTGGCTTATGGAAAAACAAAATCCTAACGCCTCTCTTTCTCCTCCGATAGAACCCATTGTTTTTTGGATAGAAAATACAATACCTCACGAATATCGCGATGCTATTCGCGAAGGGGTTTTAATGTGGAATAAGGCTTTTGAAAAGGCGGGATTTATTAACGCAATTGAAGTTCGAGAAATGCCGGAGGACGCTACCTGGGAACCGGCAGATATTCGCTACAATACTATTCGCTGGACGACTACTTTTGGTTCTGGATTGGGCGGTTTTGGTCCTTCTCGGGTTAATCCTTTGACTGGGCAAATTTTAGATGCGGATATTGTTATTAATGGGAATATCGTCCGGGATATTCAACACGGACAAATAGGGGCTCTCATACAAAACAATCAATCTTGGAGTAATGGTTTTTCTCTGGGAAATAAAGGTAATAATTTGGGCTGCGGTTTGAACCGATACTCCCATTATTTAGAAGCATTAATAAATGGAGAAAACCCAATAGATAACTTCCACTCTGAGGAAAAAGACAATGAGTCATTTTTAGGCGGGGGACACTCCCACGGCGAGCGCGCTTGTTTTGGTTGGTATATGAACCAACAGGTGGCCATGGGGGCGATCGCCAACCGCCTTTTAAATAACGTTCCGCCAAACAGCGCGGCCATGGAAGAATATGTATATGATTTTCTCCGCTATCTCGTTGCTCACGAAGTAGGACATACTCTGGGACTGCGACACAATTTCCACGGTAGCACGATGCTGACTCCAGAAGAGTTGAACGACACTACTATTACTCGCGATCGAGGTTTAGTAGGTTCTGTTATGGACTACGTTCCGGTAAACTTAGCTCCGCCGGGAGTAGAACAGGGGGATTATTATCCGTTTGTAGTAGGTCCTTACGACGACTGGGCGATAGAATACGGTTACAAACCGAGCGACGCGACAACTTATATAGGTGAAAAACAGTTTTTAGAAGAAATCGCCCAACGAGCGAAACAACAGGAGCTATCTTATGGAAACGATGAGGATTGGCTCTGGATTTTTAGCCTCGATCCGGCAGTCAATATGTTCGACCTCAGTAGCGATATGTTGGGTTACTCGGAAGGTCAACTGGAGAACGTTCGCGCTATCTGGAAACGTTTGGAAGATCGCTTTCCCGTAGGAGACGAAAGTTATAGCGAAATGCGGGGAATGTTTGAGATGGTGTTCGGTTATTATTTCGACCAAATACTCAATACTACTTTATATGTGGGAGGGCAGTCTTTTAACCGGGATACTTACGGCGGGTTTTCTTCTGTGGGGTTCGATCGCGATCGCCTGCCCTTTGAGCCGATACCCCTGGAACAACAGCGCCGGGCGTTACAAGTTTTAGATAAGTATGTCTTCGCCAAGGATGCTTTCGAGTTTTCGCCAGATTTGCTGAACAAGCTGGCGCCGTCTCGTTGGGATGATTGGGGCAATTCGCCCGAGTATCCTTTGGAGTATCCCATTCGCGATCGCATTTCTTTGGTCCAGCGAGCGGCCTTGCGCTTGTTGCTTTCCGATTTTCGTCTGGAGCGTTTGGCAGATTTGGAAATGAAGACGGAACCGGAGAATGCTCTCCAGTTGCCTGAGGTTTTCGAGACTCTGCAAGGTAGCATTTGGCAGGAGGTATTGTCTCCGGCGGGGGGCGCGATCGAGATTTCTAGCACTCGGCGATCGCTCCAGCGAGAGCATCTGGATATTTTGATGGGGATGGTTTTGCGACAAAACCGGGTTCCAGAAGACGCTCGCAGTCTTGCTTGGTACGAGTTGCGAGAGCTGCGGGACGAATTGGGCAAGGTTATCCGCAAGCGCGGTAACGATATGGACGATTATACTCGGGCCCATTTGGAGGAAACCCGCGATCGGATTGCTAAAGCTCTCAACGCTCAAATGCAATCTCGCTAGTCGGGAATGGGGAATAGGGAATGGGGAATAGGCGGTTTTCCCCGTTAACTATTACCCATTACCTATTACCTATTACCTAATACCAGAATGCTGCATTTACTACTATTATTTATCTGGATTGCTTGGGGTGCAATTATCAGATTTAGCAATCTAACTTTAAAAGCTCCTTGGTCTGACGAATGGGCGACCTTAGTTTTTAGCAACGCTCAAAGTTTTAAAAGCATACCTTTAGACCGGGCAATTAACTTAGATACTCTTTTACTTCCTTTGCAATACAACTCCCAAACAGACTTAGGGGGAGTTGTTAATAATTTAATGACCGAAAGCAACCATCCGCCAGTTTATTTTCTGCTAACTCATCCGTGGTTAAAATTATTTCCTGGGGAAACGATTTCTTTATGGGGGGCGAGGGCGCTGCCGGCACTTTTTGGCATAGCATCAATTCCGGCTATTTTTTATTTAACTTATCTGGCTTTTCGTTCTGCAAAAATCGCTCAAATTGCGGCGGCATTAATGGCTTTTTCTCCTTACGGGATTTATATCGCTCAAGAAGCTCGCCACTACACTTTACCGGTTTTGTTAATTATCGCTTCTTCTAAAAAAAGCCTATGGACTTACCTGTTGGGAATTGTTGTTGTACTTCTGTTAGGTGGAATAGTTGCGCCTAGTTTTTTCAATCAGGCATATAAAGCAAAACAGTCAGAGGCTAAACAATATGTTGCTTCGATTAATAAAGCACAGCAAGCTTATTTTTTTGAACACGGAAAATTTTCAGATAACATCGACTCTTTAGGAATAGGAATACTACAGGAAACGGCAAATTACTCATACAAAATAAAAGCAATCAACGATCGTTTCGCTATATCTACAGCAAATGCTAGAAATAAGCGGTTAAGAAGTTATTCTGGCATAGTATATGTTTATAATGTAGGCAACAATAAGACTACCCGAGGGATGCTTTGTGAAACAGACCAGCCTTCGTTAATAGCACCCGATGATTTTCAAGGCGTCGATCGATGTCCATCTGGTTCTTCACCAGTTGAGTAGTAGGCAAAATCAATTAAACCAAAATTGTATTCATTTAGATGGTAGGGTAGAGGTGTTATGTTTGCTTGAGTAAACGTCAAATTCAGAGGAAACAATAGAAAATACCCCTCTGAATAGAATTGCCTTTATAACAGTATCAAACGTCATGTCTGATGGAGTAACAAATTTTGTTTCAGGTTTGCCCAAAAAACGAACGCCAAACAATCAACCAGAAGATGTTTTTGAAATCGAATATACTGGAGAGTGGAATTATCAAATTGAAGCTGGTGGTATAAAGGTTTTTATTGATGGCTATCGCGGACGGACAATTTTGGAGGCTAAGTATGTAAAAAACCCTCAGAGAAGTCCCTTTATTTCTGGTTCCGGCATACCAGAAGTGATTCGCCAAAAAATCCTCAACCAGGTAAGATATGAGATAGAGAGGATCGGAATAGTAATTAGAGATTCGGACAACCCTTTTAATTCCCTGGAAGTAATTACTAATCATCCAGATTCTCAATCGTTCTTTGAGAGTTTGCTTGAAGAGTTCGATATTCCTGGCCGAGTTTTACTTGTAGAACAATAATAAGGAGAAAACTATGCAACTACTGATTTTGTTTATCGGCGAAAACGAAAAATTCGACAAAAATAAACTGGTGGATATCGCCAAAGATATCCCAGGAGTTGAAAATATCCGAGAAGGAGAATTTGTCGGTTCTATTCTGGAATTTGAATTTAGCGAGGGAGAGGATTTTACCACAGTGCGTCTGAGTGGCGATCGCGAAACTATCAACATCTCCGGGCTAGGAAATGCCAGCTTAAAAATTGCTTTATCAATTCAAAAACGCTATCCGAAACCGATTATCGCCGTAGATTCCGATTACAGTTTCGAGCTAGTTTTAAATAAGATAAACTCCCTCAACCAACTGCGTCAAAAAATCTTAGAATCGTCTTATCAAATAGTCAGTTAAGAACTCACTGCCAACAAAAAAATCAGCTCCTTACTTGGAAGAGGAAGAGAAAATTAATGGTTGTTAGGAAAGGAAACAAGCAACTATTAATTTGTCTAAAACAATTTACTTTTACGAACCTCGATGGCCCTTTCTAACGGCTTTACAACTCATCAGATGATAATCGATCGCGTGCAGCGTGTCTGACGCGAAACACCTGCACTACATCATCGGTAACACCGAAGATGATACGATGTTTTTTATATAGCAACTGACGAATTTCGCGTCCGACGTCTATACTTTCAGCAGCAATGGGACAACGGTTGGGAAAGCTTTCTAGGGAGAGAATAGCATCAACCAGTCCGTTATACCATTCTTCTGCTTTCTGGGGAGAGTCTTTTTGAATCCACAAAAAAGCAGCTTCAGCATCCGCTAAAGCTGACGGTGAAATTTCAACGCGATATGCCATGCTTTGCCCTCAACTCCTCTAAAGCTTCTTTTGCGGGTTTCGCCTCTCCCCGATCGCATTCCTCTATTCCTTGGCGGATAGCAGCGACGGACTCGGCATATTCGAGGCGATCCAGTAACTTTTGATAGGCGATCGCATCTTGAACTACTACCTCCGCTTTACCGTTAACTGTCAATACCAGAGGTTTTTGACTTTCCTTAACGTGCTGGATGCAGTTTTTGGCGTTGCGCGTAAACTCAGTAAGAGATTGAATGTCTCTTAGATCTATCATAAAATAGTACCTCCAGCGGCTAAAACATGAAATTAACTGTTAATTCTATGTTAAAGCTTAGGCTGCTTTTTGTCAAGGATTTTGTCTATGGGTTCTAAATTTAAAGCTGAGGAGATTAACAGCGATGGCCCTGGAAACCCAAAAATCTGATACATTCAAGGAATTTGGGTTTCTCAAACTTATGGTTTAAGTTGAATTTAAAAGCCTCTATTTTCGTGGCGATATAGACTCAGTTTATCTCAAAATTCCGGCAATTTTTAATTAGTCTAGTTAGCAGCTATAGTTAGGGCTTGCCAAATCAACAAAAAATTTACCGCAATTACCAAATCAAAGTGCTAAAAAAAAGACAAATTAACAACAATAAAAATTTAATTATTCTGGGGATAATCTGGGTGTTAGTTGCTATTAGCGATCGCCTCTGGTTTGCCCTGGATAAATCTGTTCCATCTTGGGATGTTGCCGACTATCTTACTGCTTCTTTAACTTACTGGGAGGCGCTACAAAATCCTCAATGGTTCTCTCAAGATTGGTGGCAGAATTTCTGGATGCTTTCCCCCAAAATACCGCCTTTAACTTTTATTTTAACTTTTCCTTTTCAAAATAATTTTAGTCCCAGTCCGAACTCGGCAACTTTAGTTCATTTAGTTTTTAGCGCGATTTTGCTGTCATCGGTTTATAGTTTGGGCAGCGTTTTATTTAATTCTAAAGTTGGTTTGTGGGCGGCGCTATTGTGCGTATTATTTCCCGGACTTTATCGCTACCGCTTGCAATTTTTACTCGATTATCCTCTGGCGGCAATGGTGACTTTAAGTTTCTATTGTTTGACGGTTTGGAAGTTTACTTCGGAAAAAGATAAATTACGCAAATTTTTCTGGGCGATCGCTTTTGGTTTAACTTTTGGTTTAGCCATAATGCTAAAACAAACCGCCCTCTTTTTTCTCTTGACTCCTATAGTTTGGGTGGGAATAGCTGCAATTAAAAACCGCCACTGGCAAAATTTAGCTCAATTAATTGTGGGGTTATTGTTATCGGTGGCGGTGTTTTTTCCTTGGGTTAGGACTAATTGGTTGTTAATGTTTACTGCGGGGAAAAGGGCGACCATTGATTCGGCGATCGCTGAAGGAGACCCCAGTCTTTTAACTCTCGATGCCTGGACTTATTATTGGAAGTTATTACCCTATCAAATCTCCTGGCCTCTCTTATTAATTCCCTTAGTTAGCATCTTAATTTATCTAATAAAACTGCAATTAAATAACGCTAAATCGCTAAAGCGATTACAACGAACTAAGTGGTTGATAGTTTATTTGATTGGGGGTTATTTAATTTCTTCTTTGAACATTAATAAAGATTTTCGTTACACTCTGCCACTGTTGCCAATAATTTCAATTTTATTAGCCGGCGGATTGACTTTATTACCGCATCGTTGGGGCAAACAAGTAAGGTTAATTACTGTTAGTTTGGCGGTTATTTTAATGTTATTAAATCTCTGGCCTGCGGGCGGTTATGCGGGGCAAATGTTGGTTGGTTGGTTGAGTCCGGGGGGCGATCGCCGCGCTTATTTAGGTAAGGAATGGCCCCATAAAGAAGTAATTGCAGAAATTATTAAAAGCGAACCTTTTTTGCAGACAACTTTAGGAGTTTTACCCTCGACGCCGGAGATTAATCAACATAATTTAAACTATTACGGCGCTTTGCAAAATTGGCAGGTTTACGGGCGGCAAGTGGGAATTAATTTAGAACAAGTGCCCCAAGACGCGCGATCGCTCTCTTGGTTCGTTACTAAAACTAATAACCAAGGTTCGGTAAATAGGATTAAAAAAGCTCAAGCTGCTATGGTTAAAACTATCGAAAATAGCGGCGAATTTCAACTACAAAAAACTTGGCAGTTACCAGACAATAGCAATTTGAATCTCTACCGCCGCCAACTGCCACTGGTAGAAGTTTATCCGCTTTCGGAACCTCGCCAAAAAGTACAATTAGATTATGCAATTTTGCCAGCAAAAGCGCCCCCAGGAAAGCCGGTTCCTATTACTTATAAATGGTCCGGTCCTTGGGAAGAATTGCAGTCCGGTTTGGTATTATTAACCTATCGAGAAGCGACGGGGGAAAGGAAATTTATCCAAGATAGGGCGATCGGAATGGGAAGGTTACATCCAGGATTTATAAAAGGAGATAAATTAGAAGCAGATAAAACCTTTGAAATTATCGAACGTTTGGGGATACTGCCACCTGCAAATATTCCTGGGGGAAACTATTTTTTAGAAGCAACTTATCTCAACCGAAAAACGGGGGAAAGCTATCCGATTAACATCTCGCCTCCAGTCAAATTAGAAATAGAAGCAGGGGCGATCGCTTTATCGGCGCCGGAGTTAGATTTAGTAACTCAATTGCGAGTTTTATCTGCGGAACTTCCCAAAGGAATAGAAGGATTAGAAAAAGTTTTTTCCGAAGTAGCGAGAATCAATCAATACGACCCAATTCAAGATTATACGGTTGTCGCAGAAAAAACTTTAAAACACCGCTGGCAGCGAGAACCAAATAATTTAGAATTTGCCTACAATTTAGCTTTGACGGAGGTATTGCAGCAGGATGTAAAGGGGGCGATCGCTGCTTTAAAAAAGGTAACAAAATTAGACCCGTTAAATTCTTTTGCTCATGCTTATTTAGGTTTTGTCTATCTCTACGACTGGAACCCCAAACCGGCGGAAATTGCTTTAAAAAAAGCGTTGGAACTTAACCCAAATTCAGCAGAAATTAGGGCGCTTAATGGTGTGGCGGCGTTGATGCAAGGGAATGTTATTGGGGCGTGGAGGGATTTACAGTTTTTAGGGAATGGGGAATAGGGAATTTTTCTTACAAATTGCAGTGTACCCAATTAACTAACTGCAAATTCAGTGTGGGCGCGAATTTCTGGAGGGTGAAAAGCGAGAACTATCTGACTTTTAGAAATTCCTGCTCTTACTAAATCATTGGCAATTCCATCTTCCAAACCATCCCGATGTATCCAGATTTTATCATCAATAATCTCTAAATGAGTCACGCAACCGTGAACCCTAACTCCATTTTCCCATCCATGAGTAATTAGTAAGTAATGTTTTCCATCTTCGCTAACAATCCAGTCTTGTTTTAGTTCCCCATAATGATAAGGAATGCTGGCATATTCAACGAGAATATCTTTAATTTTTTGATGATATTGACTTAATTTTTCTAAGGTTTCCATTCTATAATCTCCTCCCTAACCCCCCGACAACTCGGCCATTTTGCAGGCTTATTGCCAGGGAGCGATCGCTTAATAATCAAAAAATTCTCATAGTGGCCATTAAATAGCCTAAAAACTACAAACGTCGCTTGATAGGAAGCTTCACAAACTTGCGTCCCCTAGCTTCGCTAGCTTCTTGCTTCTTTCGTAGGTCGTTAAACATAGCTTTCAAGTCATAGTTAAAAGACTTGGCATATTCCTCTCTGTATTTGCGAATTTCTTCTAATATTTCGTTGTCATACATAGTTATTTTTCTCATCCCATTAACTCTAACGGCGTGCAAATAAATGGTAACTTGTATCCCAGATCGGAGCTAATTTGCGATAGCTTCTTTTGGATTTGGGCGTTTGCCTTATGCTTGCAATTCCATGTTAGCAAATAATCTAAACCGTAAACTGTTGCAAGTGCCATGTGCAAGGCATCGTTAAATGCTTTAGGTGGCAGGTTGCTCTGCTTTAAAAATTCTTGTGCAACCTCCACAGCTTCTTCTGTTATATCCAGAAATGTAAAGGATTGTAACAAACTCAGCCTTTGAGCAGCGATCGCTGTATCCCCCCTAGCCGCTTCATTCTCTACAACTTCAGAAGCATAAAGAACAAAAGAATCACGACGAATATTCCACCAATCCAGCGTGATTTTCATATTTGCCGCCACAATTAAGTTATCTGTCGGTCTGGCGCTCAAGTATCCTAGAATGCTTGTTTCAATATAGACGCTTTCACTCACGATTTTTTTAGATTTGTTTTAACAACTATTTGAATTTGACAACTTGGCCATCTCCCCGCAATATGGCCAATGGCCCCAGAAACCATCTTAAAATTTCTGGGCGAAAAATTAAAATTGCTTTACCAATCGCAACATATTCTGTAATAATAATTTAAGAAATTCTCATAATGGCCCTTAAATAGGTTAAAAACTATGAGCGAGCAAGCCACCGAAGCCCAAGAGCTAGATCGGTACGAATGCCGGACCTGTGGCTACATTTACGAGCCCAAAAAAGGAAGTTCCGCAGGTAAAATAGCTGCGGGAACAGCCTTTGAAGACATAGCGCCCAACTGGCGCTGTCCCGTCTGCGGAGCTGCAAAAGGTCAATTTAGAAACGCGGGCCCCGTAGAAGGCCCATCTGGATTCGAGGAAAATTTAGGTTACGGCCTCGGTGTTAACAGGATGACACCAAGCCAAAAAAACCTACTCATCTTTGGCGCGTTGGCTTTGGGCTTTCTGTTTTTTATAAGCTTATATGGTTTACGTTGACGAGGCCGAGTGGCCCATTACCCGCGAGAAGTTAATGCAATCGATTTTAAGAATTGGCAACAGAATTTTAATCTTATTGGCAGCAGTCCTATTATTTACCGGCTGCAAAAATGCCTTTTTACCTTCCATGAGCTACAACCCTTGGGAGGTAGTATCAATGCCTACCCAAGAAAAGCTTTTTGATATAGCATTTACCGGCAACCCCGAACATGGTTGGGTTGTGGGCAGTAATGCCACCCTCCTAGAAACCACAGATGGGGGGGAAACTTGGGAACCCAAAACTATGGAACTGGGCGACAGTAAAAAAGTACGCTTGACATCGGTCAGTTTTTATGGTAAAGAAGGATGGATAGTTGGAGAGCCTTCGATTCTATTACATACCGATGACGAAGGAAAATCGTGGACCCGCATCCCCCTCAGCGCCAAACTGCCTGGCGCCCCCAATACCATAATTGCCTTGGGATCGGATTCGGCGGAGATGACAACGGACATCGGGGCCATCTATCAAACCCAGGATGAAGGCCAACATTGGAAGGCCCAGGTAGAAGATGCCCTGGGAGTAGTGCGCAATATCTCTCGCTCTCCCGATGGCAAATATGTAGCGGTGTCGGCCAAAGGCAACTTCTATTCTACTTGGGAACCGGGACAAACAGTCTGGGCAGGCCATAACCGCGAAAATTCTCGCCGTCTGGAAAATATGGGCTTTGGAGAAGATGGCCGCCTGTGGATGCTAGCTCGCGGCGGGCAACTTCGCTTTAGCAACCCAGAAAATCCCGAAGAGTGGGAAGAACCGATAAATCCAGAATATGCTACCAGTTGGGGTCTGTTGGATTTAGCTTATCGGACTCCAGAGGAAGTATGGGTTTCTGGCGGCAGCGGTAACTTGCTGCGCAGTTTGGATGGCGGAGAAACTTGGGAAAAAGACCAGGAAGTTGAAGACGTTCCTGCCAATTTTTATAAAATCGTCTTTTTCAACCCAGAACAAGGTTTTATTCTCGGTCAAAATGGGACTTTATTAAAATATAATGGTATCCCAGAGTCCGAAGAAGCAGAAGCTTAACTTAACAGTAAAGCAACTGAGCAATCTTGCTTAGTACCAATGGTAGGTTGGGTGAAGTGAAACGGAACCCAACACATCGGTATTTTATTAAATGGCAAGTCCCTTAACAGTAAAGTAACTGAGCAATCTTGCTTAGAAAGTTAAGTATTTGAGTTGCTTAAAAAACGGCTGGATATGTTAAAATCTAGCCAAGAGATAAAAGCAATAAAAAGAGTGGAAGAACCCTTTCTACTCTCAAACAAAAATTAGTGTTTTAGTCGATAGACAGCGGAGGAAAAAAAATGGCTGGTGGCAGTACGGGCGAACGTCCCTTTGGAGACATTATCACAAGCATTCGTTATTGGGTGATTCATAGCATCACCATTCCGATGTTATTTATTGCAGGTTGGTTATTTGTAAGTACCGGCCTGGCTTACGACACCTTCGGAACTCCTCGGCCTAACGAGTATTTTACTCAAGAACGGCAAGAGTTACCCATCGTTTCCGATCGCTTTGAATCTAAAAAGCAAATTGAAGAATTCATCAAGTAGTTTAAAAAAAGGAGTTTCAAATAATGACCGGGCGTAACCCAAGCGAGCCTGTTACCTATCCAATTTTTACAGTACGGTGGCTGGCAGTTCATACCTTAGCAGTGCCTACAGTTTTCTTTTTAGGCGCGATCGCAGCAATGCAATTTATTCAAAGATAGGAACAGAATCAAATGCCATTAGATCGCAGTAACAACCCCAACAAGCAACCAGTAGAGTTGAACCGGACTTCGCTCTATTTAGGTCTGCTTTTGATTTTCGTTCTCGGTATCCTGTTTTCCAGTTATTTCTTCAACTAATTGGAAAGCAAAATAACGGGTGCATCTCAATTTTGAAGAAAGCCAATAACTTACCGCTTTTTGCTAATTGCTAATTGCTAATTGCTAATTGTTAATGGTAAAGTAATAAGCTTTTGCCAAACTGAGATGCTCCTAAAATAACATTTTTAAACCCCCGCATTTAGTTGCAGGGGTTTGACCGACTAAAAACACTAAAAGTTACCTAAAAAAAAGGTACTTTTTAACGGTCAAAAATCCATCGAATCAACTTTTGAAAAAGAGGTAAGAACTGTGTCAGAACCAGGAAGAATTCCTTTGTGGCTAGTAGCCACCGTTGCTGGAACTGGAATCCTTGTATTGTTAGGTCTTTTCTTCTACGGTGCCTACGTTGGTGTAGGTTCTTCTCTGTAGAGAAAACCTTAGCTTAAATTAGCTGCTTTAATGGCAGCATTGCGATAATAATCCCGCTCTTTTTAGAGCGGGATTATTGTTATTTAAACACTTGAAAATAAATAAATCACTCCCATGATTTTCAACGCAACTATTATCGGTTTATTAGCAGGAACTTTAACCACAATTGCCTTTTTACCCCAAGTAATAAAAACCTGGAAAACCAAATCCACAAAAGATATTTCCTTGGGAATGTTTCTAACTTTTTGCACTGGCGTCTTGCTCTGGATAATCTATGGAACCTTAGTCAAAGATATCCCCGTAGTCATCGCCAACATAGCTACTTTAAGTTTAGCATCGACAATTTTATGGTTTAAATTAAAATATAAATAACTGCTAATTGTTAATTGTTAATTGTTAATTGTTAATTGTTAATTGTTAATTAATATGACCGAATCTATTTTCCATAACGAACGCCTCCTCTTTACTCCAGCAACTCCCACATCAGACGCCATCCCCACTATATTTGCCTTCCCCAACGAATATACCGTTGGCATAACTAGCCTTGGCTATCAAATAGTCTGGTCGACCCTAACAATGCGTTCCGATCTGCAAGTCAGCCGTCTATTTACCGATATTCACGAACCACTACCGCAAGAACCAGAATTATTAGGGTTTTCCCTTTCTTGGGAGTTAGATTATGTCAATATCTTAAACTTACTCGAATCTTTAGAAATTCCCATTAGAACCAAAAATCGTACCGAAACTCATCCCCTCGTGTTCGGTGGCGGACCGGTTTTGACGGCAAACCCGGAACCTTTTGCCGACTTTTTCGATGTGGTTTTGTTGGGAGATGGAGAAAATTTAATCGATAATTTTATCGACGCTTACCAACAAATTAGAAACGCCGACAGACAAACTAAACTGCGACATTTAGCGCAAATTCCGGGAATCTATATTCCCAGTCTCTACGAAGTTAATTATAAAAGTCAAACTGGAGAAATTAACTCCATCCAACCAGTAGATAAAGATATTCCCCCAGTAGTAGAAAAACAAACTTATCGAGGCAACACTTTATCTGCTTCTACGGTGGTAACGGAAAAAGCTGCTTGGGAAAATATTTTTATGGTGGAAGTAGTTAGAAGTTGCCCGGAAATGTGTCGTTTTTGTTTGGCAAGCTATTTAACTTTACCTTTTAGAACTGCCAGCGTGGAAGGTTCTTTAATTCCGGCTATAGAACGGGGTTTAACTGTTACGAAAAGATTGGGTTTGTTGGGCGCTTCGGTGACGCAACATCCAGAATTTGAGAGTTTATTAGATTATTTGAGTCGGCCAAAATACGACGACGTGAGGTTGAGTATTGCTTCGGTGAGGACGAATACGGTAACGGAAAAACTGGCGAATATTTTGGCTAAAAGAGATACTAAGTCGATTACTATAGCTGTGGAAAGCGGTAGCGATCGCCTCCGTAAAATTATTAATAAAAAATTGGAAAATGAGGAAATAACCCAAGCTGCGATAAATGCTAAAGCGGGCGGTTTAAAAGCGATAAAACTCTACGGCATGGTTGGAATACCGGGGGAAAAATCCGAAGATTTAGAAGCAACTGTAGGGATGATGGAGGAGTTGAAAAAAGCCGCGCCAGGTTTGAGATTGACTTTAGGTTGCAGTACGTTTGTGCCTAAATCTCATACGCCGTTTCAGTGGTTGGGAGTTAACCAGAAGGCAGAGAAAAGATTAAAATTGTTAGAGAAAAAGTTGCGATCGCGCCAGATAGATTTTCGCCCGGAAAGTTATAAATGGTCGGTAATTCAAGGATTAATTTCTAGGGGCGATCGACGGCTATCCCATTTATTAGAATTAACGCGCAGTTTCGGCGATTCTTTGGGGAGTTATAAACGAGCTTTTAAAGAGTTGCGAGGGCAGTTACCCGAGTTAGATTTTTATGTTTATGAAAATTGGGATTTAGAGCAAGTTTTACCCTGGAATCATTTACAAGGCCCCTTACCTGTTGATACTTTAAAGAAGCATTTTCAAGATGCAATTTCCTTGCTAAAATAGGACTGTAGGGGCAAGGCATTCGGGCGGTAAATGTGGTAAGAGCGCATTAAATTTAATGTCCGAATGCTTTGCCCCCACCCCGCGTTTAATTTTTTGTGCCCTAGAATAGAATACGGTCGAGATTACAGGAGTGAAGAAAATGCCTAAAAGTTTACCTTACCATCCATTTAAAATTGAATTTCTCAAAAAACCGATTCATTCTGCTGCTTATATCGAAGCAATACTTGAAGAAAAAGACCCAGAAGCAGAACTGTTGCAACTAGCATTTTCCAGTGTAGCAGAAGCTCTGGCAGAACAAAAAATGAACCCAGAAAAAGCAAAACTTCACCGAGAAAATCTCGATGAAATTTTATCGCAAAAGGGCAGCGATGTCCTTTACAATTTAGCAGATTGGTTAAAAGAATTGGGGTTAAAACTAACCGTTACTGTGGATGAAGTTTCAGAGGATAATGCTACCAAAACTGAAAGTTTGGAGGAAGTCAGCGTTAGTTAATTATGCTTTTAATGAATTGAGAAAGCCCCCAAGACCCTCCCACCAATTTTTGTTGTAATTACTTTTGGAGTTAAATGTTTCAAAAATGGGATTCAGTAATTTTAAACTGGCAGATGTTGTTGAAAAATTCGATTTAAAGGTTAACCGAGGCATCGATTTATTTGCAGATATTCCAGAGGTTGCTAAGAGCGAACATCTGGAATTTTTCTTAAAAAACTACTTGCCTTTAGCGATATATATTAATACAGAAAAGGCACGCTCTGAAATGATAATTGCGCCTATTTTATTAGACGTAATACAAAAATTACAGCCCCAAATTAGCCTTTTTTCGGGTAAGGATTTAACTGTAGATTCTTCTCAAGAATTAAATGGGGAATGCGATTTTATTATTAGTCTTTCTCCCGAACAGTTATTTATTACTGCCCCAATTATTACTTTAGTGGAAGCTAAAAAAGAAGATATTATTGGAGGATTAGGACAATGCGCGGCTCAAATGTTGGGGGCACAAATCTTTAACCAACAAAAGGGAAATCAAATTAGTTCGGTTTATGGGGCGGTTACTACTGGAACGGTTTGGCGTTTTTTAAGATTGAGCGATCGCCTCTTAGACATCGATAATAAAGAGTATTATATCAGCGATGTTTGTAAAATTTTGGGAATCTTCCATTGGATTATTTCTTCAGAACAAGAAAAGAGAAAATAGAAGAGCGATCGCCCATTCAACCATCCAACCTAACTCAGACTAATTTGGTTTATTAGTAATGATTTTTACAAGTAGCAATTATAATTTATTCCTCCGTAGCTTGGTAAACTAAACGATGCTCGTTATCGATGCGTCTCGACCAAAACCCACTTAATTCGTATTTAAGGGGTTCGGGTTTACCCAATCCTTCAAAGGGCGATCGCTCTATATCTTTGATTAGTTCCACAATTTTACGATAAATTCTTTTGTCCAATTTTGTCCATTCGTTAAAATCTTCAAAGGCAGAAGCCTCGAACACAATTCTTCTGCTCATGGTAATTTATCTAAATCAACTTCAATTAAGTTTCGATTGTTTTTAATGTTTTCAATCGCTTTTAAAAGTCTATTCTTATTAACCTCTGACTTCAAAAGATATTCTGTTTCATCTACTTCTGAAATGACAATTTCAATTTCTTTTTCGCCAAAAGTTTCCTTAACTTTAGCTAAAAAATTGGCATCTAGTTCGCTTGCTTTTAAGCGATAAACTGCTGACATTATTTTTATCGTTATTTAAGTTTTCTGGTATCTCAGAAACCCGGTTTTTCAAAAAAACCGGGTTTCTTGACTCATCTCTATTTTTCTAGGAGAATTGAAGGATATCTAAAACCTCTTAAAAAGTCCTTCCATCCCAACCCCACATATAACCTTTAGCATCCGCAAACTCGATATAAACTCGATTAGTCGGAACTCCCAAAGCAGTATTAATCTGCTGGCAAAAATCTTGACTCATTGCCTTAGTTTTATCCGAACTCATCGTACCGATGCTCTTTATTTCTATATAGCAAACAGGTTCGTCGCTGCTACCCGCAAAAGTCATCGGCACATCCGGTTCAAAAGCAGTCATCACATAAGATTCAGGTTTGCCTAAATGTTTTGCCAAACCAGCAGAAAGGCTTTTTAACAAACTATCGATCGCCCCTTTTTCCGGTTTGGAAGCAGATGTTTGAACTTTAATCAATGGCATGGTTTTCTAGTAGTTAAAAGTCAACAATTGAAAAAGCGTTAGAGTAAGGATGCGTTGGGTTCCGCTGCGCTTCACCCAACCTACATTTAATTGCCAATTAACAATTAACAATTAGCAATTAACCGCCATAATTCCAACCGGTACTTTCTAATAATAAAGGTTCCCCCTGGCGATGAACTCCGGCGGCGATAACCTCTCCCACAAAAACAGTATGATCGCCTTTTTCAACAGAACCAACTACCTTACATTCAAAGAAACCGAGACTATCAGAAATAATCGGACAACCGGTCTCTCCGAGAGTAAATTCCACATCTTCAAACTTATTACCAACCCGACGTTGAGGTTTAAAAAACTTCTGAGCTAAATCTTTTTGTCCTGCTTCTAAAACGCTTAAAGCAAAAACCCCACTAGCTTTAATCATGGCGTGAGATTTAGAATCGTTTTTAACGCAATTTACCACCAAAGGGGGGTCGAAAGAAGACTGCATTACCCAACTGGCAGTAAAACCGTTGACTTCTTCTCCGTCTTTAACCCCGCAGACATACAGGCCGTGGGGAATCTTTCTTAAAATTGTTTTTTTAGCTTCTTGGTCTAGCAAAGTCGTACCTGCCTAAATTGTTCTACATTCTTTTAATTACCATAAATATTAAATCAGTTTCAAGATGCAGAAAATGACTCCTAAAAAGATTTGGCGTTTTACCGCATTAGTTTTTACCGTCGCCACTCTAGCGATCGCCTGCGATAACAACGAACCCCTACCCCCCGTCAACCCCCCAACGCCCGATATTCCAGAACCGGAAACCCTGGTTTGGGGCCGCTACGGCGATGCCGATACCCTCGACCCCCATAAAACGGCCTCCCCACTCTCCCGACAAATACTAGACCAAATTTACGACACCCTTTTGGCCTTCAACGAAGAGGGCCAACTCCAACCGAATCTGGCCAAAGAATGGTCCGTTAGCGATGATGGCCTCGAATATACCTTTACCTTAAACGAGGCCATCAAGTGTCACGATGGGACGGCCTTCGATGGTTCCGCAGTTAAATTCACCATAGACCGGGCCATTAACGAGGAGACGGCCAACCCGACTAAGGAAAGTTGGGGGCCAATCGAAAGTGTGGAGGTTGCGGACGAACTTACCGTAAAAGTCAAATTCTCCGAACCCTTCGCCCCATTCGCTGCCTTGATGGCGGATCCGTTTGGGAGTATGGTTTGTCCTTCTGGGGCGAATAATTATGGCGATCGCTTCGGCATTGACGGCGTGGTGGGTACCGGTCCGTTTAAGTTTGTGGAATGGGAACAGGGCGATCGCTTAATTCTCGAACCGAACCCGGACTACCAAAACTACGGCAGACCTGCCGATAATGGAGGAGTTCCTTTTATTAAGAAGTTAATTGTCAAAACCATGCCAGATGCCGAGGAACGTTTGGCAGCGGTCAAGTCGGGAAAAATTCATTTAAGCGAACCGCCACTGGCAGAAATTTCTGAGATTAAAGAAGATGGCAATTTGCAGTTTTATACTGCCGAAAATACCGGACAAATCGTATTTTTAGAGTTCGTGACTTCCAGAGAACCCTTTAACGATAAAAATGCAAGACTTGCCGTCGCTTATGCCATAGATCCGAAGGCGGTAAGCGAGGAAGTTTTGCCCGGTTTGGTAGAGAGTTCTGCTTGTCCGGTGGCAGATGTGATGTTTCCCAACGACGCCCAACTTTGCGCTGAATTTAGTTTAAAACCCGACCCAGAAAAAGCCAAAAGTTTATTAAAGGAATTGGGTTATAGCGAGGAGAAACCTTTAGAAGTTACCCTCTTAACTTGGAGTGGGGGGAAGCGCAACGAAGCGATGGAAATTTTTAAAAGTCAATTGGAGGAAGTGGGGATAAAAGCAGAAGTAGAAGTGATGGATATCGGCACGTTAAATGCGAGGATAAAACAAGAAAATAGTTTAGAAGAAGGCAAGGGAGTTATGAATATGATGGGTTGGTCTTGGTACGACCCAGATTTTCTTTATACTCTCTGGCATTCTCCCGGTTGGATGGGAGGTTATCACAGCGACGAGTTAGATGGTTTGTTAAAAGAAATGCGAACTACCACTAACTCGGAAGAACGGAAGGAAAAGGTTAAAGCGGTTCAGAAATATTTGTTGGAAAATGCCGTGATGGTTCCGCTTTATAGTCCCGGTTGGTTGTCGAATTATGTTACTGCCGGGGATGTGGAAGGTTTTAAAATTGCTGCTTTTAATCGTCCGGTTTTTAATGATGTGAAATTGCCTGGTTTTGTTGAGGAGACAGAGGAGGTTTTGGAGGAGGAGAAACCGGAGGAAACTTCTGTGGAGGAAGAGGTAAAAGAGTCGGATAGTGGTGAAGTTTTGGAGGAGGAAAAACCTGCGGAAACTTCTGTGGAAGAAGAGGTGAATGCGCCAGAAGCGACTTCGGAATAAACTTAAATTAAGAAACCCGGTTTTTTCAAAAAACCGGGTTTCTGGGATTAATGTTTTTTACCTATTTAAAGAGGAAAAGCAAACATGAATAAATTGAAATTGCGCCAAAAAATCGAAAGCCAACTCAACGAAATTTCGCCAGAAAGACTTACCCTGGTAAGTGACTTTCTCGACTCCATTCAACAGACAGAAAATATTAACTCATTTTCATTGTGCAAGTTGCCCCCAATTAAGAGGGGAAAAACAGCTAAAGATGTAGTAAAATTTGCCGCAACCTGGCAGGGTGATGACCTGGAAACCTGCTTACATTTTGTCCGCGAAACGCGCTAAAAAACGCAGTTTTAATCTCCATTTTTAATGAGGGTAAAGAGTAAAATCGCGGTCTAACCAAATAATATAAAATACTGCTCGATCGCGATAACCTACCATCGGCGCTTTACCACAAAATCGAAAAGCGATTAAATTAACATCATCGGTTAAATGACTAGGAATCGAAGAACGAATAGCATTTCTACTAATTTTCTCATAGCCCAAGCCATGACGAGGTTGACTTTGAATTTGACTCCAAGTAAGTTGACTTAGTTGGGCGATCGTATCGGCAAAAGCAGCTTTTTCATCTTTCGTACATTGAGACAAATTATAGTCTCGATTTAGATATCGCAAAGAAAACATCGGTGGTTGTTGTTCTGGTGAAATTTCTTCACCCTTTGCCTCAGTAATTCTTTGGCCTTTTTCTTTACGATTTTTCGCATTAAACCGCTTCCGATTCATAATTCAATTGAGTCTTAAAATAATCTTTCAGAGATTGATGAGTAATTTCTCCACCAGTTTCCGATGCCTCTTTCCAAGGAGATTCCTCGTGAGTCATATTGCGTAATTTCCAAGCAGAAAACTGTCCGAATACCGAATAAACTTCATCTAAAAGACTGCGAGTTTCTTCATCGTATTTATTCCAGTCGATATCCTTCGGACAAGGAATTGCATTAGGACCGTATTCCTTGTAAAATTCATATAATTCTGGAACTGCCGGACCGTGAATCCAAGCTTTTATAGGTTCGGGAAATAAAGGGCGATCGTTAATAGCTAAATGAAACCCTTGGGCGTAATAAACCAGTTTTTGTAACTTGAGATTGGAGATTAAATCCCCGGCAGTCTCATCTTGTTGGGCTAAAAAGTATTTAGCAACATCAAAACAGTTAAGCATAGTCGCTGTTAAACGGTGAATGTTTTCTGGGTTAATTTGACAATTTTTATTGTATGCTATTTCTCGATTAAATCAAATTGTAGGTTTGGTGGAACGAAGTGGAACCCAACATCGTTAATTTCGGTTCGCACTTTTCTCCCACCTACAGATTACCTTAATAATGTTGGGTTCCTACAGATTATTACAGATTACTTAAAACTATGTTTTCAGATACAACTTTACCCAGACGGTATCATCCACTCAGAAATCTTTTACAACAACAAAACTGGCGAGAAAGCGATCGCGAAACTCGCCGCTTGATGTTGGCCAGTGTCGGCAAACCGGAAAGCGGTTATTGGGTAACTTCAGATTACGATAACTGCCCTTGCCAAGATCTAGAAACTCTCGATGGCCTCTGGATGCATTACAGTCAAAATCGTTTCGGTTTTTCCATCCAAAAACAAATCTATGAAAGTCTCGGCGACATCCCCAACGGCGTAAGTAGTAGATTTGCAGAAAGATTTGGCGATCGCCTCGGTTGGCGTTCCGATAACGATTGGTTATATTACCGAGATTTGAGATTTTCCCTCATTGCGCCCCAGGGGCATTTACCCTGGTTGGGAATAGCAAAGCAAAGCAGACATCAAAATAAAGTTTGGTGGGACGAATTATTAGACCAAACCCTCGCAACAGTCGATAATTTCTTAGGATTAGAAGAAAAAGGAGAATTGTTGCTAAGTGGGGCTTTGTATTGGACGCTTTTTTATCAAAGAACCCTGCCGAGATGTAATTTCGGGGAACAGTCTTGAAGACAAAAAAAGCAGCCAGTCTCAGAAACTAAGTTTCTAAAACTTACTGCTTTTTGTTGTTGTTTTCTTTTGTTAATACCAGCAGTCTCAGAAACCCGGTTTCTTAACTTTTCTGTTGCTCGCGGTTTCTTAACCTATCCTTTAGGCGTGAACCTCATGCCGTACTTTTAAAATTTCTGGATGCTCCAAACAGAACTTCTGGAAAGCAGTTGTTTCTGGGGCAGGTTCGTTAGACATATAAACCGCTTCCGCTTCTAAATCTTCTACCAATTCCCAAGCTTCAATACATTCGGGAGAGTCGGCACCTTTAGCAAGAGCAATTTCTTGAGCTTCGGCGATCGCTTTTTGCAGTTCTCGCGCTGCAACCTTAACCTTCGGATTTTCTACGAAGTCATTCTTATTGATGATATCGCTTACCGAGATAATTCCCAACAACTCCCCGCTAATTACCGGTGCCATGCGGATGCCAGTATTAGCAAACAACCGCGCTACATATTCTACTCCCAGATCGGGATTAACCACGATGCAGGGTTTGGTCATTATTTCGTAAACCCTTACCTTTGCTGGGTCTTTGCCATAAGCAATTACCTTATAAACAATATCTGTTTGGGTAACGATGGCGTAAGCATCTTCCGAGGTGCGAGTTTCTACAATTAAAGCACGCAGACCTCTTAATCTCATCAATTTTGATGCTTCAGCTACAGTGGCAGAACCGCGAATAGTTGCCACATCTTCGGTCATTATGTCTCTTGCTTTCATAATCTTAATTTTCCCGCTATAAACTGCCGTCTTACCTATTAAGTTAACGGTTAAGAAGAAAGTGGGGCGGGTTATCTACCACTTTCCCAAATAATCGAAAAGCCTTTAGCTTTTTTACAACTTCTACCAATGCCTTACCTAACTTTTTTTATTAGGCTAAAGTCTTTGGGTTTTTAAGTTTATTAACTTTAGATTAATCTCATCATAACAGAAAGTGCTTTTAGCTACAAAATTAGTGGAAAAATTAAACTAATTACGCTCTTACTCAAGCTCTAAACCTTTGACTGTATAAAGATATAAAATTTTTTTTGGGGTACCGGTCCTAGTATTTTCAGGTAGGGGGGCGAGTATTAAAATCTATCTTTTTTTCGACTTGGAATCCCTTTTGAGCTTAGATTTAAGTGCATTTTAATCTAGCAGCAACCTTTCTCAAATTGTACTCAAAATTGATTTATAAATAAAATATTAAATTTTGGGGGAGGTTAAGTTAACTTTATTTAAAATAGAATCTGTTTTATTTTCAATTAGGGATAATTAATGCTAAAATGCCTTCCTAAGAAAAGGGAGGTTTGAGGATTAAAAACTAGAAAAAGTGGGGGTTTGAAAGAAAAAGCGATCGCTCTTTTCAAGTTTTTTAGGTAATATTTCAAACTGAGTAGATTTGCTTATTAGATTGAGAAACCCGGTTTCTTTAAGAAACCGGGTTTCTGGGTTGGTCTAAAGAAACCGGGTTTCTGAGTTTCTGAGACAGCAAGCAACTTTAACGGCGAAATAAATGAGAATGTCCCGGATTGTAAAGGCCCGATCGCCCCCCTTTCCCCACCCCTTCTGCCAAAGCGGGACTAATAACATAAAGAGTAGTCCTAATTAACCCTTCCTCTTGAGTAACGGCGGCCACCTTTTCCAAAGGCACGACAGAAATCTTCTCATCGGGCCACCCCAACCGGTAACAAATAGCCACCGGCAAATCCGCCGGATAAAACTCCAGCAAACGTTTTTGGGACTCTTCAATATGACGGGCGCTCAAATACAAACACAAACTGGCCCCGTGAGCGGCCAAACTGCCCAACTCTTCTTTCGGCGGCACTCCAGTGGCCTTACCGCTAACCCGAGTTAAAATAATCGTCTGGACCAACCCCGGGACCGTCAGTTCCACCTTAAGTTTGGCCGCCGCATCCTGAAAAGCGCTAATGCCGGGCACAATTTCAAAATCAATCCCGGCCTCGGCCAAAATCTGCATCTGTTCGCTAATAGCCCCGTACAAAGTCGGGTCTCCCGAGTGGAGGCGTACCACCGAAAGGCCTTCTTTGACTCGGGCGATCGCGATCGGCAAAATCTCCTCCAAAGTCTTATTGGCCGTGCCGATAACTTCTGCATCGGGCCGGACCTCCCGCAAAATCTGTTTGGGCACTAAAGAATCGGCATATAAAATGACATCGGCCAGGGCCAATATTTTTTGAGCCTTGACGGTCAATAAATCTGGGTCTCCAGGACCGGCACCGACGATATAAACTGCGGGTTTGAGAGCAATTGTTTGAGTAGTTGTCATTTTTATTAAAAGTCCTGTTCGTAGTAATCGCTTTAGCGATAGGTTCGACCTCTTAAATCTCACCCGCCATAAACTGTCCAATTTTTGTGCGCAAATTGCGCACATTTTCTAATGTCTATTTTTTTTGTGCGCAAATTGCGCACATTTTCTAATCTCTATTTTTTGGTCCAAAAATAAAACACGAAAAAAGCTCGGGAGTAAGGTCACGCCCCGCCTTTTCAAAGCGGGGC
>CAZUCT010000008.1:0-12835 GCA_964619285.1 uncultured bacterium
ATGGAAAACGATTATAGCATAAAAAAGGCTTTTTTTAGTTTAAGTCCCGTTAACCAAAGATTACCTTTAATCGATATTGCTTGGTTGTGTCGCCCCCAAATTAATGAGAAGTATGCCCCGATGTTAAAACAAGCGGGTATCCAGATTATTTACGATACCATCGACCTACATTATTTGCGGATGAAACGACAATGGGAATTGTTGCCCCCACCGCGAAGTAAAGAAGTTGCAGAGGAGTGGATAAAAATGCAGGCCTTGGAGTTGCATAAGGCAATGTCTGCAGATTTAACTATTACTATTACTCCAGTGGAACGGGAAATATTGCAGCAACAAGGTGTCGAAAAAATCGCAGTAGTTCCTAATATCCACCAAAGCTATCCTGGAGAAAAGTTAAGTTGGCGGCAACGGCAAGGAATACTTTTCATCGGTAGTTATAATCATCCTCCTAATGTGGATGCAGTTTTATGGTTGTGTCAGGAAATAATGACCTTGGTTTGGCAAGAGTTGCCACAGGTAAAGGTTACTCTCTTGGGTAACGATCCGCCAGAAGAGGTTAAAGCATTAGAAAGCGATGGGGTAGATGTCTTGGGTTATGTGCCAGATGTCACTCAACATTTTTTGCAGCATCGAGTTTTTGTTTCTCCTCTGCGTTATGGTGCGGGTATGAAGGGCAAAATAGGCCAGAGTTTGGAGTATGAATTGCCGGTTATTTCTACTGGCATAGGGGTTGAAGGTATGGAGTTGGTGGAGGGCCGAGATGTTTTGGTAGCGGATACTACTGCTGAATTTGCTAGAACGATTGTCAGTTTATATGAGGACGAACAATTATGGTACGATTTAGCTAATAATGCTCCCAAAGCGATCGCCAACTATACCCCTACTGCGGTTAAGGCCCGTTTGAGGGATATTTTGGACAATTTTCGCTTGGGCAAAAGGCCAGGGGCGAAGCGAACGTGATGGCCGAGCTAAAACAGTCTCTAAAAAATGACCAGAACTATCTTAATTCATCACCACATCTTCAAAAATGCAGGTACTTCATTCAATTATGCCCTCCAAGGTTATTTTGGCGATCGCTTTCTAGAGTTCGATCTGCCCAACAGTCAGGTTGTTACTGCCAGTCACTTAGAAAAACTGATTTTAGAGCGTCCCGAGGCATTGGCCATATCCAGCCATCATGCCTGTATGCCTACGCCACAAGGAGAAAATTACCGCACCATTTCTTCGGTTTTGCTAAGAAAACCTTTATCTAGAATTCAATCGATTTATAAGTTTGAAACTAAGCAAGATGCAGGAACAGAAGGTGCAATTCAAGCTAAAAATTTAGATTTTAAAGAGTATGTAATCTGGAGACTAGAGCATACTCCAGTAATGTTTTGTAATTACCAAACTCATTATTGTTCTCGACAAAGCGATCGCCACGATTTACCAACGGAAAAAGAGTTAAAAGTCGCTATTGAAAATATTAAAAATTGCTCCATCGTCGGTACGGTAGAACGATATAGGGATAGCTTGAAAATAGCTACAAATCAATTAAGAAAAATTTATCCCGATATTAATTTAGAATATCAACGCTTAAATATTACATCTAATCAAAAAGCGAAGCAAGAAGTTAAATTGGAATTGATAGAAGAATTGGGGGAAAAAATAGTAGAAAAGTTGGAAGCAATGAATCAGTTAGATGAAAAGCTTTATCAAGTTGCCGAGTATTTAGTGAACGAAAGATTAGCAAAATAAGACTGAGTTTATGCCACCAAATTTAAAGGATAAATCGGATATCGGATTTATTTATGTTGCATCTGGCGAGCAATTTATAACCGAAGCAATAGACTCGGCAACTTCTTTAAAAAAATTTATGCCAGAGGCAAAAATAACGTTAATTACCGATAATGACAGTGGATTAAATCAAAAATGCTTTAATCAAATCCTACATTTATCAACAGATTTAGCCGGCGTTGCTCCCCAGTATCGCGGATACTATCAAAAAATCAAGGGTTTATCGGCGAGTCCTTATCAACAAACATTATTTGTGGATACAGATACCCAGTTTGCCGATTCTGTTTGGGAGTTATTTAGTTTATTAGAAGACTACGATTTGGCAGTAGCATCGGCACCCTACAAAGCGAAAATTCCGTCAATGTCTCTGATAGAATTTAGCCAAAAATATCAAGATAAAAATTACCTACCGACTCTAAATACTGGGGTAATTTGCTATCAAAAGTCGTCAAAAGTTAAACAGCTTTTTGAAGATTGGGAAAAGACATTTGTTAATAACGTTCCTGCTAATGGGGAGTATTATAGCGACCAAACTGTTTTCTGTCAAGCGTTGGCAAAATCCCAAGTGCGCCATAATATTTTGCCAATAGAATATAATTTTCGCATCGGTATGCCCCAAGCGGTTCACGGGGGAGTTAAAATTTTTCACGGACGTCCGGTGCAAGGGTGGCAGCGTCATCTAGAATTAGTTAATAGTTCCGATGGTTATCGAATTTATATCTCTAGTATTGCTTTATTGATTTTAAAGGACGGGCATTTTCAAGTTGAGGGTTTTTCAACTAATGTTGGTCAAACTAGAGATTTGTCCTATAAAATTTTACAAGAGTTATTGGCTGCCAATGAATAAAACAACAGTTAAAACTCACCTGCAATTGGCAAAAATTCATTCCGATCGCCAAGAATGGAAAGAGGCGATCGCTTGCTATGAAAATGCAATTAAACAAAAACCCGATGACTGGGAGATTTATCAAGATTGGGGCGATGCTTTAACTAATTTACAACTTTGGCAAGAAGCAGTCAAGGCTTATAAAAAAGCTATTCGGTTTAATCCTTTATCGGCAGAATTGTACTCTAGTTTGGCAGAAAGTTTTGCGAAATTAGAGGAATGGGAGGAGGCGATCGCTTGTTGGGAAAAATCCTTAGAAATTAATCCTCTTGCTGTTAGCGTTTACTGCAAGTTAGGGGATATGTTTTGGCAAAAAGTGGCGGGCGATCGCTCTGAATTAATTAAGATTTACCGAGAGAAAATAGAACAAAATCCCGATAGCGTCGATACCTATTATGGTGCTTTAGAAATCGAACCCGATAACCCTCGACTTTATGCCGGTTTGGCAAATGTATTAACAAGTAAAGGAGATTTTGAAGGGGCGATCGCTGCTTATAAAAAAACACTAGAGTTGCCACCTTATTCTATTAAAACAGTTTTAGAGTTAGACAAGGTTTTACAAATACGCGACAATGCCTTAAACTTTAATAAATATCCAGAAAATTCGCGACGAGAAAGTACCAAACAACAACTCACGGTTTTAAATCAAATCAATCTAGAATCATGTTTAAGTACGGGAAAATCTCTGGAATTTCCAACAGTTGACAAGCCAGAAATCAGTATTATTTTAATTTTACATAATCGAGCAGAATTTACTTTAGCTTGTTTGGAGTCGATTTTAAAAAGTAATTTTTTCTCGTTAGAAATAGTAATTGTTGACAATAATTCGACAGATGCAACCGGACAGTTATTAGAAGAAATTAAAGGGGTAAAAATAATAAAAAATGTTGAAAATTTGCATTATATAGAAGGAACTAATCAAGCTGTAGAAGTTGCCAGAGGGGATTTTTTACTATTTTTAAACAACGACACTCAAGTTTTAGGAGACAGTATTAAGGCGGCGATCGCCACGATTAAATCTCATCGAGACATAGGTGCCGTCGGCGGTAAAATTATTTACCCTGATGGTAGCTTGCAGGAAGCTGGAAGCATTATTTGGCAAGATGGTTCTTGTCATTGTTATGGTAGGGGCGATGTTGCCAATGCCTCAGAATATATGTTTAGAAGGGAGGTCGATTATTGTTGTGGGGCCTTTTTATTAACGCCGCGAGATTTATTTTTAGAAATGGGCGGTTTCGATTTGGATTACAAACCGGCTTATTATGAAGAAACAGATTATTGCGTGCGACTGCATAAGTTGGGTAAAACAGTTATTTACGAACCTAATGTTAATGTTTTGCATTACGAGTTTGCTAGTTCTAGTCGAGAAAATGGGTTGAAACTGATGCTAAAAAATCGGCAAATTTTCCGAGAAAAACATCCAGATTGGTTGAAGTTTCAATATCAAGCTAATATTAAAAATATTTTATTAGCCCGTAGCGCCAGGGGCAAGGCCGAACGAGTGCTTTTTATTGTTGGGGAAATCTTGGATGTTTCGGAAAATAGCAAGATGGGCTCTAGTATGATGAAACTAGAGGAAATGGAGTTTTCGGTAACGATTTATCCCTTGACTAAAGTTGAAAGGGTAAAGTGGACGGAGATTTATTCGTTTTTTCCTAGAGATGTGGAGGCGATCGTTGATGGTAATTCGAGCAAGTTAGAAGGATTTTTAAGAGAAAGGAAGGGGTATTACGATACAGTCTATGTTGGTAAAAAGGAGGATGCGGACAAAATCAAAGAAATTTTATCTATTGAAGAGTTGGTAGAGGGGGTAAAAATGATTTATGAGTTTGAGTGGGAGAAATAGACGAGTCGAAGATGGAAAAGCTATTTTTGAATCTATCGCAATCCTAAATCATTCGCGATATCGAAGACAAACCCGGTTTCTTTGACATTAAACGTCGCCATTTTTTTGTAGGTTGGGTGGAACGGAGTGGAACCCAACGAAGATGTTGGGTTGCGCTGTCGCTCCACCCAACCTACATAAGGCTACAATAAGGCATTTTTTATTTTGGCGAAGGTGTTGTTTGAGAAACCGGGTTTCTGGCCCCCTAATTTTGCACAACCTATTTAGGATTGCTATATCGCAATCCTATTCGAGTCGTGTCAAAAGTTTTCTAAAAAATAGAGTTGTAGGGGCAAAGCATTCGGGCGGTAAATTGAGATAAAAAGCAGAGATTGTCCGAATGCTTTGCCCTCACCCCACGTTAAACTTTCTGGATTTTTATCTGGTTACAAACCGTTTAGGATTGCTATATCGTTTCACGGGGGAACCCAATCAAGACAATCTGCGTCTAGCTTTTATGTTTCCAAATATACCGTAGCGAAGTATAGAGTTGGAAAAAAAGCATTTTTAACTATATTGATAAAGATGAGGGGAACTGGGTGTACTCTAGTTAATATGCTGCGAAATCAAACTGCAAATGAGGACCATGTCTAATAACTCCCAATCCTCCCTAACTGAAAATCAGATGTCAGAAGAATCAGAATTGTTAACACAAGCTGAAAATTTGGCAGAAAAACACCAGTGGGCAGATGTTCTTAACAGCTATAAAGAGGCCCTAAAAATTAATCCCGATAATGCCAGGGCCTATCAGGGTTTGGGCGATGCGATGATGGCCCAGGAACAGTGGGAGGATGCGATCGCTTTTTATGAAGAGGCGATCGCCCGCGAACCAGATTTATTTACGGCCTATCATAAACAGGGGGACGCCTTAATTAAGTTGGAAAAATGGGAAGAGGCAGAGGCAACTTTTAAAAAAGCATTGGAGTTAAAGCCTAGTTTTCACTGGTTGCACTATCAGTTGGGTGAGGCATTAGCGGGGCAGAGAAAATGGGAAGAGGCAAAAGAAGCTTATGGCCGTTGTTTGGAGATTAAGGCGGATTTTTTATACGGCCATCAGAAGTTAGGGAAGTGTTTGTTGGAATTACACCAGTGGGAAGAAGCTAAGGGGTGTTTTGAAAGAGCGATCGCTTTAGAACCAGATTATCATTGGGCCCATTACAGTTTAGGGGAAGCTTTAGTAGGTCAGAAAGATTGGGAAGGTGCGGTAGCTGCTTTTGAGAAGGCCATTGAAATTAAGCCTGATTTGATGTTTGCACATCATAAGTTAGGAGATGCGTTATTCAAATTGGAAAGGTGGGCAGAGGCGGTTGGGGCTTATAGTCGGGTAGTGGAGTTAAACCCCAATTTTGCGTGGGGACATTATAAGTTGGGGGATGCGTTGGTTGAGTTGGAGGAGTGGGAAGGAGCAGTCGAGGCTTATCGTCAATTAATCCAGATTCAGCCCGACTTTTCCTCTGAAGTTGAGGAAAAATTAAATCGTGCATTTGAAGCTTACCAAAAAGCTGTTGCTTTAAGCCCTAGTGAAAAGTCGATCGCTCTAGAATTGGGTGGCTTAAACAATAAAGAAATTATAGAAATCATCGACAGCTTAGAAAAAATCAAGCCAGTTTTTAATTTAAAATATTATTTAGAAAATAACTTAGATATTGACCTTCATAAAGTAGATCCTTTACTACATTATTTCAAACAGGGTTACAAGGAAAGACGCAATCCTCATCCTTTGTTTGACTCTGCTTATTATTTAGAAAGAAATCCTGATGTGGCTGCTGCTGGTATAAATGCTTTGTTGCACTACATGAATCAAGGATATAAGGAAAACAGAGACCCATCACCTTTTTTCAATTCGAGTTATTATTTGGAACTCAATCCAGAGCTAAAAGAAAAGAGTATCAATCCTTTAACGCACTATATTTATGACAACGAAAGAGCCATAGAAAAATATGAAGACACCACTTTTACTGATGCTTCTCCTTGCGTTGTTGATTGGCGAAAATACAAGTTTGCCAAAAAGCAACTAGAAATTTTAAAAAGTACAAAATTGGAACGAGTACAAGTCGAGCCGCCTGTTCTAATCGATCTAGAATTAAAAGACTTAAAAAAGGCTGCTGCTTCATTAAAATTTTCGTATTTTAAGCAACCAAGAGTTTCAATAGTCGTTCCTGTTTTTAACCAAATAAAATATACAATAGAATGCTTGATTTCCGTTTGTGAATATGCAGGGTCCGATATTACTTATGAAATAATTGTTATTGATGACTGTTCTGAAGATGAAACGGAATCAATTTTAAAAGAAGTTGAAAATATTACTTATTTAAGGAACGCTGAAAATTTGGGATTTTTGCTTTCTTGTAACAAAGCTGCTCAAAAAACAAGAGGAGAATATTTACTACTATTAAACAACGACGTTCAAGTAACAAAAAATTGGCTTTCGCCTTTGATAGAAGTTTTTGAAAAATATGCAAATGTTGGTCTAGTTAGTCCAAAAATTACTTACCCTAGCGGTCGTTTACAGGAGGCAGGGACAAGAATTAATAGAGATGGATCGACCCAACTAATAGGATTGAATGATGATCCTAATCTTCCTCGCTACAACTATATCAGAGAGGTTGAATATTGCTCTGGAGTTTGCCTGCTGGTTAAAACTTCTTTATTTAAAGCTGTGGGTGGATTCGATCCAATTTATCAACCAGCTTATTACGAAGATGCTGACTTAAATTTTCGGATCCGTAGTCAAGGGTATAAAATTTACTATCAACCAAATTCGACAGTAATTCATCATCTGAGCGTGTCATCTAATGCCCTCCCAGGTAGCTATAAAATGATGATGACACAAAAAAATAAACAGATATTTGGCGAACGTTGGCAGGAAAAATTGGAAGAGTTAAATACAGTTAGATTAATTGCTTTTTATCTCCCTCAATTTCATCCAATTAAAGAGAATAATCGCTGGTGGGGTAAAGGGTTTACAGAGTGGACTAATGTGGCTAAAGCTCGTCCTAATTATCTTGGTCATTATCAACCTCATATTCCTGCAGATATGGGCTTTTATGATTTAAGACTGGATAAAATTATAGATGAGCAAGCAGAGCTTGCTGCTAAATATGGTATTTATGGCTTTTGTTATTATTACTACTGGTTTGATGGTCAGCGTTTGTTAGAAATGCCTCTTAATAGAATTATTGAAAAAAATAAACCAGATTTTCCCTTTTGTTTGGCTTGGGCGAATGAAAACTGGACGAGACATTGGAATGGTAGAGACGGTCAGATTTTAGTGGCTCAAAATCATTCAGATGAAGACGATCGAAACTGTATCCTTGATTTAATTCGATATTTAAGAAACGATAATTACATCAGAATCAATGGTAAACCCTTGCTGTTGATTTATCGAGCTAGCTTACTTCCCGATATTAAAAGAACTGTGGAAATATGGCGAGAGACAGCTTGGCAGGAAGGAATTGGAGAAATTTATCTAGCAATGGTTGAATCTTTTGATAACGCTGAAGCTAATATTAATCCTAGTCAATATGGTTTTCAAGCTGCTGTAGAATTTCCGCCTCATAATATGGGCGTGAAAGGTGTACCCCCAGGAGAAATTATTAATCCCAATTTCTCTGGCTACATTTATGATTACAGACAAGTACCTATGAGATGGATGGCTAAAGAAGTACCGGGATATACTCGATTTCGTGGAGTTATGCCGTCATGGGATAATACTCCTCGTCAACAAAATGAAGGTACTATCTTTGAATATGCTTCTCCTGGAATTTATCAAGCTTGGTTGGAGGCTGCTGTAGAGCAAACTTTAGAGCAAAATTTCGGTGACGAAAGAATAGTTTTTATTAATGCGTGGAATGAGTGGGCTGAAGGTACACATTTAGAACCTGATTTGACTTTTGGTCATCGATGGTTGGAGGCAACTCGTAACGCAATGGATAGTTGGTTATTAACTGATAATTAATTGTGCAAGCAAAATTATGAAACCCCAAAAAATTCCTCAAGTTGTTCTAGCTGGTCATCCTTTTGCACCCATCGGTATAGGAGAAAATACGATATCTGCTTTTAGGGCTCTTAAGCAAACAGGGATAGTTGCTTCTCTACTAGATGTTTACAAAATGTATCAACCTTGGCCAGAGTTGGCTGATTGTTTAACGGATGAACTGAGTCCAGATGTTAACATCTTTTTTATTAATGGTGATGAAGTTGACCCAGTTCTGAATCATTTAAGAACTAAACTACAACCTAAAGCTTACAATATAGTTTTTCCCTTCTGGGAATTAAGTATTTATCCAGAGATTTGGGGTCAACAACTGAAGCGTTTTGATGAAATTTGGACGGCTTCAACTTTTACTTATCACTCTATTAAAGCCTGCGTATCCAAACCAGTACATCGTATGCCTTGCGCTTCTCAAGTGGAAATTTCGTCGTTTTTAGGCAGACAATACTTTGGCATACCTCAAGAAAGTTTTGCTTTCTTATTTGCCTTTGATTTTTTATCTAGTATTAATCGAAAAAATCCTTTTGCAGTTTTGCGAGCTTTCCAAAAATTATCTCAAGCTTGTCCAAATGATGATATTTGTTTAATTTTGAAGCTTAATCATAGCTCTCGCCAACCAAAAGATTATGCCGATCTAATGGAGGTGGCGGTTGATTTTCGCGATCGATTGGTTATAATTGACAAAACTCTAAATAATAACGAGATGAAGAATTTGTTAAGATGTTGTGACTGTTTTACTTCTTTACATCGCTCAGAGGGTTTTGGACTAGGCTTATCAGAAGCGATGAGCTTGGGTAAGCCAACGATTGCTACCCGTTATTCAGGAAATGTTGATTTTATGAATGACAGTAATTCTTGTCTAGTTGATTATAAACTTGAACCTGTAGGAGAGGATTGTTATCCCCATTGGCAAGGACAATATTGGGCTGAAGCTAATGTTGACCAGGCCTTTCGTTATATGTTGAAATTACTCAGCGATCGAGATAAACGTAAAAAAATTGCTAATAATGCTAAGATTCAAGTTAGAAAGCAATTAAGTTATGCTTCAATCGGTCAGATGTATGAAAAGAGAATTTTGGAGATTAGCAACTAATTGTTTTAAATTAAACAAAAGTATTTTTTGTTTAATTCAATCGTGAAGGAATATTTGAAAAATGGCTCTAGTATGCTCGGATATAAATTTATTGTTTTTTTGTGCGGCTAAAGCTGGCAGCACATCGATATCAAATATGCTAATTAGGGCTTGCTTTCGGGAATCCAAAAACCGCGCAGCGTTGCGAGGAACGAAGCAATCTCGATTTTTGCGTTCTTGCGTTCTAGAAGATTGCTAATTGCAAGTTCAAAAATGGCTCTTTTAGCGGTGAAAACTCCCAAAACATCCAATTTTATTGGAGATGCGGGTTGCTTCAAACCTTTGCAACACAAGAATTTTTGCCTTTTTCAGCAGATGCTAATTAAAAATTATGGGGGGAAATGAATACCTGAAAAATAGATTTTTTTACTATATAATTTACCTCGAAAACATTTGTATAAAAAAGGCAATTATTTAAATTATAATTTGAAACATTACGGACAAAATCCTCATGCTAGAAATTATATGACTCAAGAATTGTTCGGAAAATATGCGGCTGAATCAGGGTTAATAATAAAAGAGCAAGTTGTAATCAACTGGGGAGGCTAAAAAGATTTGGACTGCATAACTTGGCTGGAAAAATAGCAAATATTTAGGAAACTTTCAGAAGTTTGGAGGTACACAAGAGAGTTTTTTAATAAAAAGTTTATCCCCCATCTATGGGGTAAGCTGTTCAGCATTTGAACTTTGTACCAATTTTGGTAAGGGGAACGGGGGAAATAAAATCTAAATGGACCCTAACTTATCAAATTGAACTTATGGCAATGTACTAATCTTGACTTGTGAAAAAAAGCTGATGACAAGATGTATGAAAATGCTGAACTGAATACTTGACATTAATTAAATAAATAGTATTATCTGAACGAAAAAATTTTATGACAGAAGTTAACTTTCAAAGATTTCCTAATTTTCTGATTGTTGGTGTAAATAAAGGTGGTACTACATCAATTCATTATTATTGTAATCAGCATCCAGAGATTTGTATGTCAAAAATTAAAGAGCCTATGTTTTTTACTGCTCGTCCCAACAATTGTCACAAAGAAAAAGATAATAAAGAATATTCACTATCTAATCCAAGAATACTTACTTCCATAGAAGAGTATCAAGACTTATTTGCAGCTAAGAAAAACTCTCGATGTCGAGGAGAAGCGTCAACAGCTTATTTGGCGAATCCTGATGTTGCTATTCCAAGAATCAAAGCAATTTACCCTGAAATGAAAATTATTGCTTGCCTTCGACATCCCATTCATAGAGCATTATCTAATTATTATATGTATTTTAGCGAAGGTATAGAAACAAGAAGTTTTGAAGAATGCGTGAAAGATGAAGTAGAAGGCAAGCTCCAAGGAATACCCCAGGGACAGAGGTACTTAACACTAGGACTTTATCATCAGGCGGTTAAAAAGTATTTACAGGCTTTTGGAGAAGAACAAGTGTTGATACTACTTTACGATCTGCTTCTTCAAAAACCAGAGATTTTTATGAAAAAAGTTTTTAAATTTATTCAAGTGGATGAAACTTTTACACCCAATGTCGAAAAAAAACTTAACACCAGCAAAGAGAGAGAGGAAAAATATAAAATTGACCAATTTAAAATAGAGCAAATTGAGCCTGAAGTTTACCAAATATGTATCGAATTCTTCAAGGAAGATGCTAGAAAGCTTAGTGAAATTATTGATTTTCAAAATGTTGTATGGCATGACCTACAATGAATAAAAGCAAACCCACAACACAGTTTAGAAAATTAAAATCGATTGTTTCCCAAAAGTATTTCTGGCTAACTTAGCTTACAGCCTAGAGTTCCGCTTGAAGTATTCAAAGAGAATAAAGATGACAACTAAAGGAGAACTATTTCGGTTAATTCACCTCCAATAGTTCTCCTAGTCTTTGCAGCACGATACGATCGTTGCTATACAGATTGATACTGGAAATAGCTCTGGCTCAAGTCTAATCCCAAGACTCCTTGCACCACGCCAACCAGCTCATCCGGGTCAGGTGTAATGTAAAAAATAGCCGTTCCCGATGGCAGTCCCGGTGAATTTTCCACCAAATTGTATTCACCAGCCGAGTCGTGGAGTTGGATGGTGTCTTCAACGGAATCAAAGCTGACAATAAGACCGTAGTCTTCATTCCCCGCTACATCGTAGAAAGGTTCCGTGCTATCACCCAATGCAAAAGTATCAGCAGCTCCAGAAGTCCCGGTGAGCAAATCGTATTCCTGGGGGTCGTTGCTAACAACTTGCCAGTCAACACCAAGTCCGCCGGGAAAAGCTGCGGATTTGCGGCTACCGTTGCCGTTCATCAGCCAGATGGCGTTGTCTCCGGTGCTGGAGTTGCGCCAGAGGATATCTGGAGTGGTGTCGCCGTCAAAGTCCGTCACCCCTTCCACTTGCCAGTCAACACCAAGTTCGCCGGGAAAAGTTGCGGATTTGCGGCTGCCGTCGCCGTTCATCAGCCAGATAGCGTTGCCTCCGGTGCTGCTGTTACGCCAGAGGATGTCTGGAGTAGTGTCGCCGTCAAAGTCCGTCACCCCTTCCACTTGCCAGTTGGCACCGAGTCCCCCGGGATAGGCAGCGGATTTGCGGCTACCGTTGCCGTTCATCAGCCAGATGGCGTTGTCTCCGGTGCTGGAGTTGCGCCAGAGGATATCTGGAGTGGTATCGCCGTCAAAGTCCGTCACCCCTTCCACTTGCCAGCCGACACCAAGTCCGCCGGGAAAAGCTGCGGATTTGCGGCTGCCGTCGCCGTTCATCAGCCAGATAGCGTTGTCTCCGGTGCTGCTGTTACGCCAGAGGATGTCTGGAGTGGTGTCGCCGTCAAAGTCCGTCACCCCTTCCACTTGCCAGTTGACACCGAGTCCCCCGGGATAGGCAGCGGATTTGCGGCTGCCGTCGCCGTTCATCAGCCAGATAGCGTTGCCCCCGGTGCTAGAGTTGCGCCAGAGGATATCTGGAGTGGTGTCGCCGTCAAAGTCCGTCACCCCTTCCACTTGCCAGCCGACACCGAGTCCCCCGGGATAGGCGGCAGATTTGCGGCTGCCGTCGCCGTTCATCAGCCAGATGGCGTTACCTCCGGTGCTGCTGTTGCGCCAGAGGATATCTGGAGTGGCATCGCCGTCAAAGTCCGTCACCCCTTCCACTTGCCAGCCGACACCGAGTCCCCCGG
>CAZUCT010000008.1:12935-51228 GCA_964619285.1 uncultured bacterium
AGATTTGCGGCTGCCGTCGCCGTTCATCAGCCAGATGGCGTTACCTCCGGTGCTGGAGTTGCGCCAGAGAATATCTGGGGTGGTGTCGCCGTCGAAGTCAAATGGAATATTTGTGCTAGATGCAGATGGCGCTAATCCACGATAAACACCCAATCCATCAAAAGTATCCGTCGCAAAACCATACCACTCAGTTGATGGATCGAAAACATCTGTTTCATCGCTATCCCCTGCATTAATACTGGGCCGACGGCGCAGGGTATTGTCCTGAGTAGAGACATCGCCGCTGCCCCACTCGGTACCGGGGTCGACTCCAACTTGCCCGATCGCATCCACAACCACATCGGCTTTTTTCAACACGATCGCATCATTACCATTAAAAAAGCTAAACGTGCTGGTTTGGTCTGCTTGCGCCAAAATCGTTGCATCAGCACTATCATCGGCTAACACAAAGACATCGCCGCCAGCCACCGTTCCTGATAAATCGATGGTCGTGGTAGGAGTTAAATTTCCATTAAAATAAAATTCTAGGGTATAATCAGTTAAATCGATCGCGCTTCCCGTACCGTTATAAAACTCGATCGCCTTATTATTGCTGCTACCCTCCACATATTCCGAAATAAATAAATCGGTAGGAGTTGCATCGGCAGTTGTAACGCCAATTTCCGATAACTCGACTATAGAACGGGCATCATCGGTGCGATCGCTCAAAGAAATAGAACTTTGATTGCCATAAGGATTTATAGTGAAACCAGAAAAACCGCTCTCAACCGCAGAATAATCTCGTAAATCTCCCTCCAGTATCAGTTCCCCGTCTGCAAACAGATAATACTTGTTATCCTGACCCGCTACTTCCAGATCGTAATTGACTGTAGCAGTCGTGGTAAAATCGACTCCCTCAGCTTGAAAAAGATCGCTGGTACTGTTTCCCCCTGGGGCAATATCCTGGGCCCAGACGCGAGTTTTTTCAAAACTAATTTCGATCGCCTTTGAGGTATCTTCGCTAACTAGACTGACGCTGAAACCCGCGCGATCGTTTTTGCCATCACCGCTGATATCTTCACCCGTATTTTGTTCGTCTATTACTTGCAGGGTAAAGCTGAGGGCGTAGCCATTATTAGCATTTAGGGTTGGAAAAGCGTTATTAACCTTACCCGGAGTAATTCCATTTAACAGGTTATTATCGCTATCAAAGTAGTAATTGCTGTAACCCGCACTATTGTCATCATTACTGCCATCGGTTTGATTGGCACCACCCCCCGTGGTATTAAGAATCGTACCTGCGACATCAACAAATTGTGCGGCATCGCCGGAACTAAAAGGGTTAGATACCAGCCTATTGTCGAAAGTCAACCAAGGACCGTTGGCGGCTGCACTGTTATCATCTGGAGTAACATTAATGTTGTTGTAAAGAGTAGTCATTGGTGAATTACCTGTTTTTTCAATAGTTAAATCGTAAGTTCCGCCTTCAACGTAACTAGAACTATCAAAGCCGCTACCCTCAATGGTAGGATCGTAGGTACCGTTGTCAAAATCGCTAATACCCAGATAGAAAGTACCAGCATCTTGAGCCGTAAACTGACCGTAGTCAAGTCCATCTGGTTCCCAGTCAACAAAATTGCCATCGGCATCAAACAGTTGTACTGTGGTTTCAGCAATAAAACTATCCAATTCATCTCGCCTTTGGGGCAAGTTAAACCGAACTGTCTCTCCGATGTCCAGTTCAAACTCGAACAAATCGACATCTAAAGCAGGGAGAATATTGGCATTATCCCCTATTTCTCCAGTATAGCTGTAACTGCCCGGACTGTCTAGAGTCAGTCCGGTGGCTACCGCATCGGTTAAAGTATCGTTAGGTTCGGTGGTTCCCATCGGGCGATCTATGGTTTCAATCGTCAGACTGTAACTTCCGAGCTTGTCAGCATCACCAGAACCACTACCCTGGGTGTCAGGGATGTAAAAAGAGTTATTTTCAGCGCTGACTCCCAGATAAAACGTACCCGCTTCAGTGGTAGTGTAGGAACCATAAGGTTTACTTTCTGGACTATCTTCCCACAAAACAGAAAAACCACCATTAGGCATAGAGGAAAGGTCGTCTCCATTTGAGTCAAACAGACGCACATCTGCATATCCAACCCTCATACCAGTTTCGTCGAAGATATCTGGCAGCGAAAACTGCACTTCCTCTCCCACGCCCAATTGAAACTGGAATATGTCCACATCTGATTCTGGGGCAACGTTATTATTATCGCCGATTTCGCCAGAATATGCAAATACTCCTGGATTATCCACAGTCAGTCCGGTGGCGGAGGCTTGGCTAATCGTGTCGTTAGCTTCTCTCGGCGTATTTCCCGGAATTACATAAGCCAAGCCACCGCCTTCAAAAAAGCCTGTATCCCCAACAACTGTAGTTTGGGCGTTCGATACATCTATTTGATACAGAAAAGTATCTTGCCCAGCTTTGGCATATAAGACATTCTTATTCGAGTCGAAAGCCAAGCCTAAGTACGACCACTCTATTCCAGTGTCTCCGATCGCTTCCCAACTATTGGTGCTTGGATCGTAGAACCATAAATTTTGGTCCCAGCCTACGCCGTAAACCCCTCCGTTACCAAAAGCTAGTCCGTCCATTGAGCTTGGAGAAGAAGCAGGAGTGGGCAATATGTCTCCAGTGCTGGCATCCAACCTGAAGAAATTGCTGCTACTAATACCGTAGAGAATATCTTGGCTGCGATCGTAAGCCAATCCGGTAGCAAAGCCACCACTAAAGAAGTTAGTACCGCTACCATCGGCATTGATTGTTATTAAACTATCGCCACCGTCTAGGGTTGAACCGTAAAGCAGTTCGGCATTACTGCTAGGGGCTAAACCTACGCTGAGGCCATTGCTGTCGCTAGTACCAATTAGGGCAGGTGCGCCGATGTCAACATCCAGACTGTACAAACCTTCTGTGGCTCCATCGCGACTAAAATAAAGAATTGGCTCGTCAGAAGGAATATCGTCGCTTCCCAAAGCAGATATATTCTCGGGTAAATCGATGGTGCGTTGAAACTCTCCATTGCGGTTGAATACCTCGATGGAGGAGGAGTTATCAACGTAAATCTCGCCGTCCATCGCTGCCAAACCCAAACCATCAATGTTACCAAAGGAGTTTGTAATCTCACCCGTAGCGGGATCGATTTCTAAGATTCGATCTGGACTTGAATTTAACTGACCCGTTACCAGTAACGCATCTGGCTTGCTAATCCCCGCGAGTCCTCCCGCCAACAAGGTTACATCCGTATTAATTGTGTCAATGTCTAGGGTATTGGTGACGCTGCTGGTTAGGGGATTAAACTCGATAATGTCTTTATTTTGGGAGTCGAGGATGTAAACTTTGCCTCCCAAGACTGCCAAACCTTCGGTAGTACCTGCAATATTAGTTTCATCGAAGTCTGTAACCGTTCCATTATTGGGGTCGAGTTCCCACAGTCTGCCGTTGTTGCTAATAAAGAATAACCTGTCACCATCAAAAGCCAATCCCTCTCCCCAGTCGGGCGCGTCAAAACGGTTTACTTCCGTTCCCGTGGCGGGGTCTAATTCTATAATTTCTAACCCATCGCTGCTAACTGCAAACAATCGTTGCTTGCCGACATCTATGCTTTCGATGCCGAGGTCGTAAGTGCCGGTATTTGAACCGGAACCGCTGTTTTCAAGAGTCGGATCGTAGCTGCTATTATTGGTGCTGCTGATGCCTAAATAATAGGAACCGGATAAAGGCGCGGTGAAATAGTCCGTATCCTCCGTAGGCGAAAAATACCATTCTTGTTGAATTGGAGTGCCGCTGGCATCAAATATGCGGATTTCCGGCACTCCCACAGGCTGTTGCGAAGCATCGAAAAGGTCCGATGGAGTAATGGCAAGACGATCGCCCTTACCCAGATAAAAGTGAAATAGGTCAACGTCCGAGGTCGTGTCAATTTCACCGGAGTAGTTAAACGAACCATAGTTGCTTCGAGTCAGTCCGGTATAAGATGCCAGACTCAGAGTATCGTTAGATTCTTGGGGTGGTGGCACTTGGAAAAGGGAAAATGCCAACCCACCACCTTTGTCGCTACCGGTATCGCCAATTTGCGTAGTTGTGGCATTCGATGGGTCGATTTGATACAGAAAAGTATCTTCGCTGCTCTTGGCATACAATACGTTATTAAAAGGATCGAACGCCAATCCCGCATTCGGCCAAACTTGTCCGGTATCGCCTACGATACTCCATGCGTTAGTATTGGGGTCGTAGAATCGCAAATCTTGTTGCCCGTCACCCAAAGCATAAACTCCGCCATTACCATAAGCGAGAGCTTGCAGCGATGAGGTTGGTGGCGAAGGGAGTGCAGTTTTGTTGCCCGTATTTTGATTTAGAGTGAAGAAATTGCTACCCTCGATGCCGTAGAGAATCTCTCTCGTGTAGTCGAAGGCGAGTCCATCTGTCTGTTGTGGATAGATATCACTAACAAAAACAATACCGCTACCATCGTTATTGATAGTTACTAAATCTTCTGGTGTCGAACCGTAGAGCGATTTTGTATCGTTACTCGGTGCCAAACCCACGTTCGTGCTATAGCTACCGCTTTCGCCCAAAAAAGTAGAAGCACCCGTTGCAGTATCGAGAGAGTACAACCCATTACCGTCCATCGCGCTATCCTCGCTGAAGTAGAGGATGCCTTCGAGTATGTCATCGCCACCGAGTGCCGAAAGATAGGGTAAATTGTCAATAGTGCGTTGGGGTACACCATCGCGATCGAATACTTCAACAAGAGGAGAACCATTGTTATAAGCCACATAAATTTCATTATCAATTGCGGCCACTCCATAACCCGTACCCCCAGGCAGCAAAAACGAGTCAGTAACTACACCCGTTGTCGGATTAATCTCTTACTAATTCTGAATTGTTCTTAATTGCAAGTAAGGCATTCGGTCCTGTAATACCGGCGAGTCCTCCCCCCACAGATATCCCAGAGTTTTCTAAGTCAATATCTAAAGTGTTGCTAACTGTATCGCTAGTTGGATCGAACTCAATAATATCATTTGCACTGCTGTCGAGTAGATATACCTTTCTATCTAGAACGGCTAAACCATCAACAGTCACCAATCCAGAGATTGTATCAAAATCGCGGATTGCCCCTGTATTTGAGTCTAGTTCAAACAGTGTATGAGGAGAACCATTATCGACAAGGAACAGACTGTTACCATCAAAAGCCAAACCTTGAGGTGCTGCGAATAGTCCTTCAGGAACAAAGAAACTATTAATTTCTGCTCCCGTGGATGGGTTTAACTCGACAATTAGATTAGTAGAACCATCATCTTTAACAGCGAAGAGGCGATTTAGGATGCCATTGTAAGCTGCCATCGTGGCAGACTCAAAGGCCACCGGAGTCGAAACATCTCCAACCGTTACTTCTAAATTCCAATCTCCACCTAACCCAGCATTACCCGTGGGGGTGGCAGATGCCGCAATATTGGCCCCTGTCAGTTCCCGTAGCTGTCGGAGAAAGGACAAATCTGTCCCTACGTTACATCCATATATGAGAATGTCCGCATTTTCCCCTAATGCTTTGCCCCACTGCTGCAACTGGGAGGTGTAGCGTTTAATAATTTCCCCACTCAATTGACTGTTGCCCAGATACAGACATCCGGGGCCACCGTGGGACAGAATATGAACGGCCTTCAAACCCTTATTTCGGGCCAATGTTTCGCTTATTTGCTGAATACCATCCCGGTAGGCGTCCAGGATAACAATTTTAGTAGAACAGGCATCCTGCCTGTTATCTGCTGCCAGGCCACGGATGAGACTTTGATAGTCCTCCACTGTGGGGTCTATAAATAATATGGATTTGGTGGCGTTAGCGAAGCTTTGCGGATGCAACATCGCCCTATCTAAACCTAAAAGCATAAAAGCACCTTGGAGTTATTTGTCCATCAAATGCCAACTACCCAAGTTTTAAATTTACCCCGTATTTTTAGTTTACCCAGGCCATCAGGAAAAAATCTTGCTTTTACAAAATCTTTACAATTGACTGGAAAATGATGGTTAAAAGCGATCGCCCCAACCAAAAATATGTTTTCCTTAGCAAATTGGTAAGGTGCGCGGCGCGCACCCTACAATTCAAAAATTGCTATAAACTAAGTCAAAGTTAAAACTTGCCAAAAGACTCTATTCTATGACCGAAGCATCTCAAAGCCAAAAAAGCGTCGATTTAGAACTAGGAAAAGATGCTGCCGTAGCTTTAACTATTAAAGTAGGGGGTTTGACCCTAGTCTATCTAGTTCAGGTATTTTTAGCCCGATGGATGGGAAGAAGCGAATATGGTATTTACGAATACGTTATAGCTTGGTCCCTGTTGCTGGCAATTCCTGCAGGATTGGGTTTGCCTCGTATAGCTTTGCGTTTAATCCCAGAATACCGCGTCAAACAAGAGTGGGGCCTGATGCGGGGACTCTTTCGCGGTAGCTGGTTGATGACTTTGGGCGTAGGGCTGTTATTTAGCGCAGCGGGTGCCGGAATAATATTATTGCTCAATAACTATCGCAGTTTCGTTTACGGAATACCCCTGCTTCTGGGGATGGTCTTAGTGCCCCTACAGGCTTTAATCCAGTTGCAGCAAGAAACAAGCAGGGGTATGGGGGATGTGACTTTAGCTTTTGCCCCATCCCTAATAATCTGGCCCGTATTGACGCTTTGTGGTGCGTTTCTTTTTTTAGAAACCCAGCATTCTCTGACCAGCTTGCAGGCCATCGAGGTGGCGATCGGGAGCTTGTTCCTGGTAGTGGTATTCCAATTATTACTATTGCAGCAAAAAATCCATAAGGATGTGGAACCTGCCAGTCCCGTTTATGCCTATCGCCAGTGGTTGGGGATTTCCTTAGTCTTGTTGATACAGCGGGCATTTTTGATAGTTTTAGAGCAAACGGATATTATCATGGTTGGTTCTCTGGCGGGCTCGGATAGTGCGGGGGTTTATAATGCTGCGGCTAAGACTGCTTTGTGGGTGAAATTCGTTCTAGAGATGTTGAATTGGGTAGTGGCTCCTATTTTTGCTACTCTTTATACTCAAGGGGATCTGCAGGGTTTGCAAAGGGTCGTTTCCAAGATTACTGTCTGGATTTTCTGGCCTTCTATTTTTATTTCTGCGTTCCTGCTTGTTTTTACTCAGCCAGTTTTGAGTATTTTTGGGCCTGGTTTTGAGCCTGCTAATTTGTCGTTGAAGGTTCTGGTTATAGGACGTTTGGTGGATGCTTTATGCGGTTCTGTCGGTTCTTTGATGGTGATGACGGGTCATCAAAATAAGTCCCTTCCTGTTTTTATTACCTGTGCTTTAATTAATTTGGTTGGTAATGCGATCGCTATTCCTTATTTCGGTATTGTGGGGGCGGCCATAGCTACTACTTTCACTATGGTTGTCTGGAATGTTTGGTTGAGTATTTTGGTTACGAAATATTTAGGGATTAGAACTTGGATTTTTTATAGTCTTTTTAAGCGGGAAAACGAGTCGGTTAATTAATTAAGAACTAATAATTAAAATCGCTGAAGCGATTACTACGAACGAATCGCTGAAGCGATTACTACGAACTATGGAGAAAAAACAATTAAAAGAACTACGTCCTTCGGCTTACGAACACCCTTTCGATCGCCAAGCGCTAATTTCTCTAGAACAGATGCCAGGGGTTTCGTTGCTGTTTAAAAAAATCAACGAATACGGTCTGGATCGCTTATTTAGATTTACCTGTACTGCCAATAATATTCGAGTAAACAAGCGTAATTTTCCCGAACTGTACGAGGCATTTATAGAAGCTTGCAATCTTCTCGACCTTCAAGCAATCCCGGAGCTTTATTTGCTGCATGGAACTGGCTATATTAGAACTTTTACTATAGGGGTAAAAAATCCCATCGTTATTATTAATGTTGATGGGATGAAACAACTAACTTTCGAGGAATTGGTTTACGTTTTCGGTCACGAATTAGGTCATATTAAAAGCCAACATTTGCTCTATCACCAGGCATCTTTTGTTCTGCCAGCTTTAGGGAAAGTAATTGCTAATTCTACTCTGGGTTTTGGCGGTTTGGTAACTAATGGGATAGAACTGGCTTTATATCAATGGGTAATTATGGCGAAACTGACTTGCGATCGCGCGGGATTATTAGCCTGTCAGGATAAAGATGTGGCAATTACGGCTCTAATGAAACAAGGGGGCGTACCGAGGGACTGTTTAAATTCTACAGTAATAGAAGAATTCATCGAACAAGCCCACGATTTCGACAATTATAGCCTAGACAATATTGATAAAATTACTAAAATTTTCAGCTTTATGGAAAGCATGCGTCCTTGGGCAATTTTACGGGCTTCCGAGTTGATAAAGTGGATTGATTCTGGAGAATATTTGGCATTAATTGAAGGAAACAACTTACAAACTACCGAAGAAGCAGGAGAGTGGGGTTTCTTAGAAACGTGGGAAACGAGTAATTATTAATAGTTCGTAGTAATCGCTTTAGCGATTAAGTTCGTAGTAATCGCTTCAGCGATAAAGTTCGTAGTAATCGCTTTAGCGATAAAGTTCGTAGTAATCGCTTTAGCGATAAAGTTCGTAGTAATCGCTTCAGCGATTCAGTTCGTAGTAATCGCTTTAGCGATTCCTAAATGAAATTTTTAGCACCTAAATGCTTACTACAAACCTGTTAATTGTTATGGCTGCGAAAATCAGAAAATTTTTGAAAATCTGCTCGTTATTCTTGCTATTTTTGTTCCTCAATTGCCCCCCTGTAATTGCCGATTCTTTGCCAGTAAAATCGGCTGCTGGCTGCGGAACGGTAATTGAAGTGGCGTCGGAAGTTTACGTTGCTTATGGTTATAGTCTGGCTAACTCCACCCTCATCGAAGGAGAGGATGGGGCGATCGTCGTGGATGCAACGGAAAACACTCAAGCTGCAGAACGGGTTCTGGCAGAATTTCGCAAAATTACTCAAAAACCGATAAAAGCAATTATCTACACCCACAGCCACCAAGACCACGTTGGCGGTGCAAAAGTATTTGCCGGGGAATCTCAACCAGAAATCTACGCCCGAGCAAATTTTAAAAGCGATATTCTACAAGAGAACGAAGTAGGAAAAATCTTAAAGGTTCGTACTGACAGGCAGCATGGGTTTGGTTTATCTCCCCAAGAGCAGGTGGATGCCGAGAGGTTAGCGTGCGATCTGATAGTTACCGGCAAATTAGGGGATGGGTTCGTACCTCCTAATCGTACATTTACCGAAGAGAGGCTGCCCCTGGAAATAGCGGGAGTTAAACTGGAGTTGGTGGCTGCGCCGGGAGAAACTGAGGACCAACTCTATGTTTGGCTGCCGGAAAAAAAGGTGCTGTTGTGCGGCGACAATTACTCCCATACGTTTCCGAATTTGTACGCCATTAGAGGTCATTATCGATCGCCTTCCCAGTGGGCGGACAGTTTGGACAAAATGCTGGCAGAAGAACCGGAATATCTGATTCCAGGCCACACTCTTCCGGTCAGCGGGGGAGATTCTGTCCGACAAGTGCTGACAGATTACCGGGATGCCATTAGGTACGTTCTCGATCGCACCCTGGAAGGGATGAATGAGGGCTTAACCCCGGATGCACTGGTGGAAACTGTCCAGTTACCGGCAGATTTAGCTGACAAGCCCTATCTGGAACAAACTTATGGTACTGTACCCTGGACGGTGCGCGGGATTTACGCAGCCTATCTGGGATGGTTTGATGGCAATCCTACTAATATCTTTCCCCTCTCTCCGGTGGAAGAGTCCCACCGAATAGCCAAACTGGCAGGGGGAGAGGAGGCATTGTTGGGGGCGGCCCGGGATGCTTTGAGGGGGGGAGACTATCAGTGGGCTTCCCAACTGGTGGATTATTGTATTGCTTTGAAGTTCGAGACTGAAGAGGCAAAAGCTCTCAAAGCAAAGGCATTAAAGGCCCTGGCAGGGGAACAAATTAACGTCAATGCCAGGTACTATTATTTGTCGGTGGCGAAGGAATTAGCCAACAATTGACTAACAATTAACAACTGACTAACAATTGACAAACAACAATAATGTTAGTTACTAATTTAACAATTGCTTTATGTTATTGGGTGAAAATCTATGAATATTCTCAGTCAAGTTATTAACTCCACAAATATCCTTACTGACGGGAAACTAACCTGCTCTTATCAGGAGATTCCCGAAATATTTGAAAAGCTGGAAAAAGCCTTCAATGAGAAAAAAAACAACGAGAAAAAAAACAACGAGAAAAATGCGGAACGCAAGATTAACCGGGAAGATTGTCTGGTATTAGAAACAGAAAACTCGCTGCCGATCGCCCTAGTTTTATTATTCTTACTGGAGAAAGGTTATAGCTTTCTGCTAGTGCCAAAACCAGAAAACTCCCCACCGTTCGTTCCTAAGTTTTGCCGATACAGAATCGCTACGGAAAGTTTAACGGAAAAGGGAAAAGCTGTAGATTTAATCGATTATCGTCAAGTTTTGCAGGTGGTAGAAAACGAAGCATGGAACGGCGAAATTGCTAGCTCGATTCCCAAGCTTTTTATGCGGACTTCTGGGAGTACGGGAAAACCGAAAATGGCGGTACATTCCCACGAAAAATTGTTAGGAAATGTCCTCAATTGCGCTGACAGATTGCAGCTAAGTAGCGAGGATAAAATCGCAATTCCAGTACCTATTTTTCATATGTACGGTTTGGGGGCCGGTTTTCTGCCCGGTGTCGCTGCGGGGGCATCTATAGATCTGCAAAAAGGCGCGAATTTATTGAGGTATTTACAGCGGGAAAAAGAGTTCGTCCCCAATGTTGCTTTTATGACGCCGATTTTCTGCGAGATTCTGTTGAAGGGGCGCAAGTCTACCAGGCCGTATCGGATGACGGTGGCGGCGGGCGATCGCGTTCGAGAAGACACTTTTAGCAAGTACGAGTCCAAGATGGGGCCTTTGGTGAAGTTGTACGGCAGTACGGAAATGGGGGCGATGGCCGCTGCTAGTCCGACAGATTCCAGGGAACTGCGGGCCCGAGCGGTGGGCCGACCGATGGCGGGGGCGGAGATGCGCTTGGATTTGGCAGCGGAGACAGGCGAGACGCCTGTCCTACGGGATTTAACGGATGCGGGCCTCCTCTGGTGTCGCTACAAATACGGTTTTGAGGGATACATCGACGAGAATGGCAGCCCCACTGGAGAGTCTGTAAGGGATGGGGATGGGGATGGTTGGTTTTGTACGAAGGATTTGGGGCGTATTTGGCCGGAGGAACGGGTAGAAGTATTGGGCAGGGCGGACCACAGCATCAACCGGGATGGTTTGTTGGTGTTTTTCTCCGATGTGGAGAAGGCGATGGAAAAAGTTGAGGGTATAGATTCGGTGGTGGTGGTTTCTAAAGGAGAAAGTCAGCGGGGTAAAGGATTGGTTGCTTATTGCGTCGCAGCCAGGGGCGCGAAACTTGGGGATGAGGAAATACGAACTGCTTGTTTCGATTTGCTGCCACGGCGGGCCGTTCCCGATCGCGTCTCGGTGGTTGCTTCTTTGCCGATGCTGCCTAATGGGAAGGTTGACAGGCAAAAGTTGGTAGGTTTGGAGTAGGGGCGATATTACAATACCTTCGCCAAATTTTCAAGGCTAACTCGTCCCCCAGAAACCCGGTAGGCAAAAAACCGGGTTTCGCAAATTAGATAGTGGGGCCAGAAACCCGGTTGGCAAAAAACCGGGTTTCTTGGGGTTTTAGCGGTTAATACCTACTTTTTCTTTAGCTATTTCTATTAACTCTTCGATTTTATAATCGTCTAAATTAACCGGTATAACTGTTGCTTTGCGAGAATCTAAAGCTAAATCCCGGGCGTAAGTTTTAATAATTGAAGATGAGTTGGGGTTTTTGGATAAAACAAAGATTAAAGGTGGTTTCTGGGGATTGTAATAATTGGCTAAAAATTTGGGAATCATTCTTTGCATATTGCCAATTATAAAAATGTCTGCCACGAGGCAAGAGTCGATTAAATTAAATAATTTTTCGTCGCTTTCGCCCATAATAATAGAAGAATTTTCCAGATTCTTAAAGATGCCAAACTGTTCGGTTTCGTAAGCATTGCTGAGGTCGAGAATTTGTTGAGTTTTCTCGGGAGTTAATTTAATTTTAGCCAGATTATCCTTAATAAAATCAAAGGCTCTTTTGTAACCGTCGGAAAAGATGCAAGTGGATACATTTTCAGCGCCCAAACCAGAAATTAAATCCCGGCTAAAGCGGTAATAATCCTCTGCTTCAATCGACTTTGTGTTTTTAACAAGCCAGCTAATATTATCTAGGTTTTTGCCCGTTTTGGCCCCCTCATCTTGGATGCTTTTCATAGACCTAATAAAATCGCCCCAAGGAGTTTTGATAGTGGCAATATCTCCGGCCCTGATGTGAATTAATAATTTAATTTTATCTTGTTGAAAATAACTGTTTTGTTTGGGGCGATCGCTTTTCGCATCGAAATAGATTTTCCTCAAATTAAAATTATCTTGATAATCCCCAATCTCAGAATTAATTAAAGAAAAAAGTTTTAATCTGGCTTTTGATATTCCTTTAAACTTAAAGAAAACTATTACTTTATTTTTTTCGCAGCTAGTATTGGCCATGGTACTGCGGCAATATTCCTGCAATTCTGCCAAGTTATTAAGCTTGTTTAACTCGTCCAAACTATTATTATCGAAGCCTAAATACATCAATTCGTATTCGGCTAAATCTATATTTTTGATGTTCCACGACCAATATTGATTGAAGCCTAAAAAATCATAAATCTGCTGGGAACTACGATTGCTGTAAAAATTGCTATGAATATAGGGATAACCCAGAGCTAAACCTAACTTATAAAGTACCATAAATTGCAAGAGTTGGTCGGTAAATCCTGCGGCAACTGGTATGATGCTAAAGAAGATGGTTTTTTCGCTTCTATTTAAGTTTTTATGTTCGCCTTTATTTAAGGCAATTCGCGTTTCTAAAGCCTCCTGGAATCTCCTGTGAAAAAAAGCGTTATCTGGCTTTAATTCGACAGCGCGACGGTAGGCTGAGATGGCAGATTCTAATTGTTGTTTGCTGCTGAAGGCATTCCCCAAATTAAAATAAAACAAGGGAAATTTAGGATTGATTTCTCTGCCGCGCTGGAGGATAGCGATCGCCTCCTCTATTTTTCCTATTTTTAACAAAGCATCCCCTAACTTGTGGCAAACCATCCAATTATTAGGCTGCAACTCTAGCTGTTTTTGATAACAGCTAATTCCTAGTTCTAATTTGCCTTCTTTAATTAAAGCATCTCCCAAATCTTTAGCTAAATCTCTCCTGCCCGCTTTTTGGCAAACTTTAACTAAATTGCGATAAAAACCCGCAAAATTCGGTTTAATTTCTATAGCTTTTTGGTAACAAGCGATCGCCTCTTCCCACTGCTGTTGTTGGGCATAAATACTGCCCAAATTAGCATAAACTTCCGCCCATTCCGGCAAGATTTCTAAAGTCTTAAGATACCAATTTTTAGCCGCCTCTATTTCACCTTTAAACTGCATAATATTTCCCAGAGTTTTGCAAGCAGAAGCAAAATCTGGTTTAACTGCCAAAACTTGCCGACAAACTGCCTCTGCTTCATCCAACTTTCTTTCTGCTAAATAAATTTCTGCCCGTCGATTTAACTCTTCTACAGTTAGTTTCAAAGACATCTTAAATTATTAATTGTTCGTAGTAATCGCTTCAGCGATTTTAATTGTGAATTATTTATCTCAGAAACCCGGTTTTTTGAAAAAACCGGGTTTCTTGACCGACGTTAATTGTTAATTATTTACGACCAATCAAACTTCATCCCCAGAAACTCTTCCAGCCTTTGATTGTAAGGTCGAAAATAATCGCTCAAAAGCTGGCGCGTCGAATCGTCGATAGGTTTATAATAGCCGGGATTTAACCTTTTATACTCAGAAAGTTGATAATCTGGCAAACCTAAAAAGTCAAAGACTTGTTTCATAGTAGCAGCCGGTTTCTCGTAAAGTTCCTCCCCTTTTAAAATCAAAAATTGTTCTCGGGGAAAAACCTTCATCCACTTCTGGAGAAACTCCACATAAAGCCCCCGCCCGATATAATTTCCCGACTGCTGCCAGTATTTTTTCTCCCCTGTAATATCCTCGATTTTGCTAAGTTTTTCTAAATCCGCATTTATAGCTTCTGCCAAAGAACGATTTTCTCTTTTTATCCTAGCCCAATGATAGTATTGAGAGATGGTTCTATCCGTAGGATTTCTTAAAATTACTAACAGCTTCACCTCGGGAAATTCTCGATAAATGCGCGTCGCAGTATGGCAATTTTCCAAATAATTAGGAGTAGCTTCTCCTGTTAAATAATTGACCTCTGGGGGAATGGGTGGAAAATGAGCTTTATACCAATCAATTCCTTTGTCAAAATCTCGATACCAAAAATGAGTTTCCTTTTTAATCGCAGGTAGTATCTGGGGATGTTTGGCAAGATAACTTTCAAGAGAAGTAGTGCCGCTTTTTTGCGCTCCAATTATTAAAAAACCTGGACCGCGCGGGTTTTGAAAATCCCAATTTTTGGCTGCAAAAGTAGGATTGGATTCTTGAGTTTTATTATAACAGGCTTGTTGAAAAGCTCTAATTGCTGCCTTTAAGTTGCCCCTCGCTGTCAGAATTTCTCCTAAGTTAACATAACACCAAATTGCATCGGGATTGAGCTTGGTGGCGCGGCGATACAGGTTTAATAATGGTTGGAGTTTATGTTGCTCTCTTACAAATTTCCAAAGAGTTGAATAGTTAGCAAACCAGGGATGTTCTGGTTTTAATTGAATCGCTTTTCGGTAAGCCATAAAAGCTTCTTTCTGGGTTTCTATATCGTGACTTAGGGCGTTGCCTAAGAGGTAATGAGAACGATAAAAATCGGAGTTTAAAGCTATTTCTTGGCGGTGAACTTCTGCGGCTTCCTTCCAGCGATTTTGCTTGCTCAAGACGTTGCCAAAACTGTGATAATACCAAGAGAATTGTGGATTAATTTCTATCGCTTTTTGGTAACAAATCGCGGCTTCGTCTAATCGACCTTTTTGTTGCAGGGCATCTCCTAATTTTTTCTGAAATAAATGGTAATCTGGTTTTAATTCTGCGGCGCGACTGTAGGCAGCGATCGCTTTTTCTAACTCTTTTTTCCCAGTAAAAGCATCTCCTAAATGGCTATAACAAAAATAGTCGTTGGCATCGACGCGAATTCCTTCTACAAGGATTTCTATTGCCTCATCTAATTGTCTATTTTCTAATAAAATCTTTCCTAATTCTTGGTAAGCTTTGGATAAATTACTATCTAATTTTAGCGCCAAACGATAATAAGGAATTGCCTCCTCTTTGCGGTCTAATTCTAACAAATTATCTGCCAGATTCAAATAATCCGCCGCAGTGGTTTTTTCCGGTTCTAATGCTATGGCCCGCTGCCAACATTCTACCATCAAGCCTGGCTTTCCCATCTGTTGCCATACCTTGCCTAAGTTACGGTAAAATCCAGCAAAGTTTGGGTCGATATTAAGAGCATTTTGATAGCAGCTAATGGCTAATTCCCACTGCTTTTCTCTAGCATAAATGCTGCCGAGATTGGCATAAACTGAGGCTAAATGAGGGTTAACTTTTAAGGAGCGATCGTACCAATATTTAGCAGCGGCAATTTGACCGTTAGCCTGCATTATATCCCCCATAAGTTTGCAGGAATCGGCAGATTTAGGTTGCAAATTTAATGCTTTTAAACACGCTATTTTTGCTTCTAATAACTTACCTTCAGTTAAGAAATTTTTAGCAATTAAATAAAAATCAATTTCTGACATTTTTTTAATCATCTATAGATGCAATTAAACCATTATCATCGTTCCCAGATAATTTGTCAACCGTAGGGTGCGCACCGCGCACCAGATATCATTTCCGAAACAGTTTTAAAACAATAACCCTGAGCTTTCAGATTTTTAATAATAATAGATGTGGCCTCCACCGCCCGCAAACTAGCATCGTGTAACACGATAATCGAACCCGGTTTAACCTTTTCTAAAACCCGGTTAGCAATTATTTTTGCCGTATTTTCTTTTCGATAATCATCGGTACCTGCATTCCACATAATTAACGGTTTTTTCATCTCAAAGAGAATATCTAATAATAACAAATTTCTGCGTCCCAGGGGCGGTCTAAAAGGAATTTCCCCCGTTACGCCTAAATCTCGCAACAGGCGATCGCACTCTTCTATTTCCGATTTAATTAACTCCGCAGAATCGCTTATAGATTTAAAATGCGAATAGGAATGGTTGCCAAATTCGTGCCCTTTAGTTAAAGTTAATTTAGCAATTTTTGGATGCTGTTCAATCTTTTTACCCACGCAAAAAAAAGTAGCTTTCACTTGTTGACTATCTAAGACTTCGAGAACTTTTTTCGTGTGGGGCGGTTGGGGCCCGTCGTCGAAAGTTAAAGCGACAATTTTTTCTGTGGTATCTATCTGATTTATGCCACAATAATCTCGGGCTAAACTTCCGTAATTCCAACAAGTATTAGGATTGATTTCTATGACTTTTCGATAACTTTGAAGCGCTTCATCAAATAAACCTAATTGCTGTAAAGTATCTCCCAATCTTTTGTGCAATAAACCCATTTCCGGTTGATGTAGCAAACCGCAACGGTAGGCTGCCGCTGCTGCTTCTAATTTTCCTTGTTGGATAAAGATACTGCCTAATTTAGAATAAAGATCCCAGAGATTGGGTTGGAGTCGAAGGGCGTAGCTATAAGCGTTTATAGCTTTATCTAATTCTCCTATTTTTTGAAATGCTTCTCCTAATTGATAGTAAGACCGGGGAATATTGGGATTTAATTCTATTTTAGTTATTAAAGTTTCGGCTAGATGATGGTAGGCAGATAGGAAATTAGGATTTAAGGCGATCGCTTGTTTGTAAGAGGCGATCGCCTCCGTTAATTTACCTTCTGCAGCCAAACTTTTTCCCCCTTCCAAATACTCTTTTGCAGTGGTTTCTTTCCTCTCGCTCAATTTCTAATTCTCCTATTAACTAACAACCAACCAACTCGGCAACTCCCGACGAGTTTTACAAGCTTCGGCAGCTTCTAAATGTCCTTGTTTTTTCAGAATATATGCAATTTTATTATAAGCATCATTATAATCGGATTTAATCTTAAGAGCTTTTACAAAACAACCCAAAGCATCTGCCCACTTTTCTTGAAGTAAATAAGTCTGCCCCAATCCCCCATAGGTCCAGCAAATATTCGGTTTGATTTCTATGGCTTTTTGGTAGCTGGCAATAGCTTCATCCAGGGAACCTTTTTGTTGCAAAATATCCCCTAATTTTTTATGCATCCAATGTAGTTTTGGTTTGAGATTTACGCCATCGCGGTAGGTGGCAATTGCTTCGTCTAATTTCTCTTGTTTTACTAAAACTTCTCCCAATTTATCATAAATTTTGGCGACATCTGGCTTTAATTGGAGAGCTTCTTTATAACAATTTGCAGCATCTGCTAGTCTATCTTTTTGGGCGAGGGCATCCCCTAAAAAATCGTAAAACCAGGGAAAATCTGGTTTGATTCTGATGGCGCGAATGCCGATGGCGATCGCCTCGTCTAATTCTCCTTTTTGTACTAGCATTTCCCCTAATTTTTGATAGACAATCCACAAACCCCGTCGGAGTAAAATTGTTTGTTTATAACAAGCGATCGCCTCCTCTATTTCCCCTTTTTGTTCCAGGGCATCTCCCAAATTTTTATGACTCCAAGGCATATTAGGCTCTAATTCTATACCTTGACGAAATAGAGCGATCGCCTCTTCTAATTCCCCTTTATCTAAGAAAATCTTACCCAATTTATTGTAACCAATTCCGCTTTCTGGTTCCAGTTCGATTGTTTTTTGATAGCAATCTTTAGCTTCCTCTAACTGATTTTCAATTACCAGGCAATCTCCCAAATTTTGGTAAGCTTCGGATAGGGAAGGATTTAACTCAAGAGCTTGACGAAAACAGGCGATCGCCTCCTCCGTTTTCTCATCTTTTAACAAAGAATTTCCCAAGTGTAACTGTTCCGAAGCCTTTAATTGGGCATCTACTTCTTGCGCTTTTTCCCAATATTGATTCGCTAATTCTAACTTGCCTAATTGATTGGCAACTTTAGCTAAATTGCGGTAAATTCCCGGCATTTTTGGTTGAATAGATACAGCTTTTTCATAACAGGCGATCGCTGGCGACCAATCTTTTTGTTTCGCATACAAACTCCCCATATTTGCATAAACTTCCGCCCAATTTGGCTGTTGAGTTACAGCTTTGGTGTACCAATCTATAGCCTCTTCTATCTTGCCCATTGCCTGCGAAATATTCCCCAAAGTTTTACAAGCGAGGGCGTAATAAGGAACTTTTTCTAAAGCTTTCATGCAAGCTGCATAAGCCTCCTCTAATTCCCCTTTTTCTAACAGAGATTCGGCCTCTTGGTTTAAGTTAAAAGCTACGGTTTCTGTAAATTCTAGTACTTCCATATTAACCCTCTTTTTAAATTCATTTACATTTTGTGGTAAATGCGATTGCCCCTTAGTTATCTTATACTATTTCCCAAAAGTCATGCAACAGTACGACTAGCCTTCTTTGTCTTTTACCTTAATTCTGTAGTAACATTATTTTTGAGAAATGGTATTAGTTAAATTTAATTTATTCAAGAGTTATCGTGTTGGGTTTCGTTTCACTTCACCCAACCTACACCCTTTTAATTATCCCAGTTAAATTTCATGCCTAAATACTCTTCTAACCTTTGATTGTGAGGTCCGAAAAAATCGTTCAAACGGCGGCGCATCGACTCAGAAGTAGGCGAATATTTTCCAGCATTAAAAGTTTCGTATTCTGGGAGGCGATGCCCTGGCAAATCCAAAAAAGCAAAAACTTTGTCCGTAGTTTCAGCAGGATTTTGATAAAATTCTTCGCTGCTTAAAACTAACAACTGTTCCCGGGAGAAAACCTGCAACCACTCTCGAACAAACTCCAAATAAATCCCCCGGGCGAGGTAATTTAACTCTTTATGCCAAACATCTATTTTTCTAACAGCCAGCTTTTCCAAATCCGAGTTTAAAGCTTCTTCGAGAGAGCGATTTTCCCAATTTAATCTCTTCCACTGGTGGTATTGAGAAACGGCGCGATCGACGGGATTTCTTAATAACAAAATTAACTTAATTTTCGGAAAAGCATTAAACAACCGCGACGGCGCTTCTCGATAATCAAAATAACTCGGACTAGCTTCCCCAGTCAGAAAATTTCCCTCTTCTGGAATGGGAGGAAAATGAGCTCTATACCAATCAACAGAACCGTTAAACTTCCACGACCAAAAATCCATCTCTTTTTTAATAGGCGGTATAATTCTAGGATGGCAAATCAAATAACTATAAAGAGATGTAGTGCCCCCTTTATTAACTCCAATAATTGCAAATTCAGGGCCGATTAATTTACCAACTTCCCAATACTTTTTGACAAACTCTGGATTAGATTTCAGAGTTTGTTGGTAGCAAGCACTTTGATAATAAAGAGTCGCCTCTTCGGCTTTTCCTTGTCGAGTTAAAACTTCCCCCACGTTTAAGTAAGCCCAGAAAGATTGAGGATTATCTCTGAGAAATTCCAGGAAAAAATCTTCTATTTCCTGCAAATTTCCTACCTTGGTAAAAGCTTCCCAAGAGTTGTAGTAAAACCACCAACGAAAATCCGGTTGAAGTTCAAAAGCTTTGCGGTAAGCGGCGGCAGCTTCCTCCCATTTTTGTTCTCTGGCGAGGGCAATTCCTAAATGATAATAAGATGCCGCTGTCGGCTTGCTATCTATCTGCTGGCGGCGGGCAGCTATATCTTTTTCTAAATTATTTTTCTTCCCTAAAACTTTCTCTAATTCCCCGATTATAGCAGCATTATCCGGTTGAATTTCTTTAGCAATATTATAAAAAATAATCCCTGCTTTAATCTTATTTTCTTTAGCCAAACCATGGCCGATTTCAAACGCTAATTGAGGAGTAGATTTTAAAGTTTCTACTAATTTAAAGTAGGGCGAATCTGCATCGGGATTTTGAACTATTTGGCGATAATAATTAATAGTTCCTTCTAAATCCGAAGCGGCTATTTCCCCCAAAGCATCTCCTAATTTATGATAAATTTCTGGGGATTTTGGTTCTAAAATAACGGCGTTCAAAATAGCAGCAACTGCTTCGCGGTACTGTTGCAGTTTTAGTAGGGCATTTCCTAACTCGTAATAAGACCAAGCAAAATCGGGATTTAACTCCACGGCACGACGGTAAACCGCTACTGCTTCTTGCCATTCTTGCAGTTCGATTAAAGCTTTTCCTAAGTTATAATAAGACCAGGAAAAATTGGGGTTGAATTGAATAGCCCGCCGATAAACTTCTGCCGCCTCTTGCCATTTTCCCAATCGAAATAACCCTTCTCCCAAATTGTGATAAAACCAAGAAGAATTAGGATTGAGTTCGACCGCGCGACGGTAACTTTCCACAGCAGATTCCCACTGCTGTTGTTTGGCATAGATGCTGCCCTGTTTGGCATGAGTTTCTGCTTCTTTGGGATTTTGTTTGGCGGTTGAGGACATATTTTAAGGAAAGATTTTACTTGATATTTTACCAGTTTCTATGACAGGTAGTTTTAGGGAAGCAAGTCAGTTTTGTAAAAAGAACAATATCCCCTGCCCCTTCGGCGGTTAACTCATTATAAACAGCGGTGGGGATGATAATTTTACCATAAATTGGCTGTAGAATTTCTAGCCTTCCCACTTGCGCTAGGTTGCTAATTGGAGAGGTCTTACTAACAATAATCATAGCCATGCTCTTTCCCGCAATCCCTTGATGTCTTCTTGAAATTCAGCCACATCGTAATGGATGCATATTCCGCGATTAGCTAACAATGTTTGAAACTTTATTTGATTCATTTCTGCTATTTTACTAGCTTTAGCCAAACTTATTTTTTCCTGTTGAAAAAGCATAATTGCTATTTCTAGCAAAAATTCTTTTTCTGACAACTCGCTTGCTTTTAAAATTTCATCGCTAATAACTAAGCTCATTTGTCCCTCCTGTCGTTGCTTATCTTTCCATTTTACCAGTTAAATTTCCTGTCGAGATATTTCTCCAACCTTTGATTATGAGGTTGAAACAATTTCGATAAAGTCTGTCTGGTATTTTTATTTATAGGAGAATAGGAATCGGCACCATATTTTCTGTATTGGTTTATTTGATAATCGGGCAATTCTAAAAACTCGAAAACTTGTTTCATCGTCGCCTCCGGTTTTTCGTACATATCCTCGCTTTTCAAGATTAAAATTTGTTCCCTGGGAAAGAATTTCATCCACCTTTTGAGAAAATAAACGTACAAGCTAAAACTAAAATAACCCGGTTCTAACAGTTTAGACTCTATTCGTTCCAAAATAGCAGTTTCTTTAGCAATTATTTCTTCTAAATTCCTCTTTTCTTGCCCGAGAATCTTGGCCATATAATAATGAGAAATTGCCCTATCTATGGGATTTCTCAACATCACAATTAGTTTGGTTTTTGGAAAGTAATTAAATAACTTTTCTGCAGCTTCCTCAAAGTACAAATAATTGGGAGTTGCTTCCCCAGTTAAGAAGTTTTTGTCGGTAGGAATTGCTGGAAAATGAGCTAAATACCAGTCGATTCCTTTGTCAAAATGAGTGTCAAAAAAATGCACTTCTTTCTCAATGGCTGGCAATACCTGGGGATGGCTACAGATATAGTTATAAAGTGACGAAGTACCGCTTTTAATTGTTCCGATAATGAGAAAATTGGGTTGGCGTAATTGTTCTGAAGAGCGATCGCCTAATTCGGGATGAGACAAGCTGGTTTTATTCCTAATAGCTTTTTGATAACAATCGGTGGCTTTTTCTATGTTATCCTTTTCGCTAAAAATGTTACCTAAATTGACGTAATGTTCGGCAAAATCTGGTTTATTTTTAATAGCTTTTCCATAGCAGTTTGCCAAATTATTTAACTGATTTTTTTTCAATTTTACCAGCTTTAAACTGTGAATTGCTCTTAGTCTATCGTAAGCTGGAGAGAAATCGGGTTGCAGTTCGATCGCTTTAATATAACAAGCGATCGCCTCCTCCGATTCCCCTTTTTCTAATAAAGCATTTGCCAAATCTGTATGAAACCAAGGCAAATCTGCTTTTAATTCTATAGCTTTTTGATAATTGGCGATCGCCTCATCTATTAACCCTATTTGTTTGAGGACGTAACCCAATTGATAATAAGACCAATACGACTTAGGATTGATTTTCAGATATTTGCGATATTCTCTCGCCGTTTCATCCCAGTTTTTTAGCATCATAAAAGCATCCCACAAACCTTTGTAACTGCTATAATAGTTGGGATTTATATTAATAGCATTTTGATAAGCTTTCACCGCTTCTTCCCACCTATAAAGTTGGCTGAATGCTTCTCCTAATTGCTCGTAAGACCGGGGAAAATGGGGGTTAAAATTAATAGCATTTTGATAAGCTGCCACCGCTTCTTCCCAGCGTCGAAGTTCCGTTAAAGCCTCTCCTAATTTATGATAAGACCAGGGAAAACTGGGGTTGATTTCGATCGCTTTTTGGTAAGCCTCCACAGCTTCTTCCCATTGTTGAAGTTGAGCTAATGCCTGCCCTAATTTATGATACGACCAGGAAAAATTGGGGTTATTTTCGATCGCTTGACGGTAAACAGCAACGGCCTCGGACCATCTTTGCTGTTGCAACAGTTCTTCTCCCAGTTCGTGATAATTCATTTTTTGATTTTTGATTTTTTTTACTAGATTTGACCGCCAGCATTGAGGTGCTTTAAAACAACTTGATTTAAAGCACCTCAATGCCTACTACGAACTTTACAAATTAAACTTTTTAATCTTACCAGTTAAATTGCCTGCCCAGATATTTCTCTAACCTTTGATTATGAGGTCGAAACAATTCCGATAAAGTTTCCCTGGTATTTTTATCTATAGGAGAATAGGAACCCGGGCAATATTTTCTGTATTGGTTTATTTGATAATCTGGCAATTCTAAAAACTCGAAAACTTGCTTCATCGTCGCTTCCGGTCCTTCGTACATCTCCTCGCTTTGTAAGATTAAAAACTGTTCCCTTGGAAAGAATGTCATCCACTTTTTGAGAAAATAAACGTACAAGCTAAAACTTAAATAACCTCTGGCAGGTTCCAATAATTTAGCGTTAGCTTTTGGATTATTTTCTATTTTTTTGAGAAGGCTTGTTTCTTTAGCAATTACTTCTTCTAAACTCCTCCCATGTTGCCCGTGTCGCTTGGCCATATAATAATGAGAAACTACCCGGTCTATGGGATTTCTCAAAACCACAATTAGTTTGGTATTAGGAAAGTAATTAAATAATTGTTTTGCCGCTCTTTGAAAGTACATATAATTAGGGCTAGCTTCCCCGGTTAACAAGTTTTTGTCGGTAGGAATTGCCGGAAAATGAGCTAAATACCAGTCGATTCCTTTATTAAAATGAGTATCAAAAAAATGTACCTCTTTTTGAATTGCTGGCAATACTTGGGGATGGGTGCAGATATAGTTATAAAGCGATGAAGTGCCTCCTTTAATTGTGCCGATAATTATAAAGTTTGGTTGGCGTAATTCTTCCGAGAAACTATCCCTTAATTCTGGATGAGATAAGCCGCTTTTATTCCTAATAGCTTTTTGGTAACAAGCGCTGGCTTCTTCTATTCTATTTGTTTGGCTGAAAATGTTACCTAAATTGACGTAAGTTTCGGCAAAATCTGGCTTTACTTTAATAGCTTCTCGATAACAATTTACTAGATTTTCTAACTGAGTTCCAGTTAATTTTAAGAGCTTAAAACTGTGAATTGCTCTTAGTTGACTGTAGGCTGGATAGAAATCTGGTTGTAATTCTATCGCTTTTATGTAACTGGCGATCGCCTCCTCCGATTCCTTTTTTTCTAATAAAGCATCTGCCAAATCTGTATGAAACCACGGTAAATCTGCTTTTAATTCTATAGCTTTTTGATAATTGACTATTGCTTCATCTATTAAACCTATTTGTTTGAGAGCGTAACCTAATTGATAATAATACCAATAAGATTTTGGGTTGCTTTTCAGGCGATCGCGGTAGTTTTGCGCTGCTCGATCCCAGGTTTTTACTCTTAATAAAATCTCCCATAAATCTTTGTAAAAGCTATAAGAATTTGGATTGAGATTAATCAGATTTTGGTAAGCCTCAATCCCTTCTTCCCATTTAGAAAGTTTGCTTGATATTTCTGCTAATTTCTGAGACGACTGAGGAAAATTGGGGTTGAGTTCCACAGCTTTTTGGTAAGCTTCTACCGCCTCTTCCCATCGTTTAATTTCTCTTAAAACGTCCCCCAACTTGTGGTAAGACCAGGAAAAATCGGGGTTAAATTCGATAGCTTTTTGGTAAGCTTTTACCGCTTCTTCCCATCGTTTAATTTTTGTTAAAGCTTCTCCTAATTTATGGTAAGACCAGGAAAAATCGGGGTTAATTTCGATCGCTTTTTGATAAGCTTCCACCGCTTCTTCCCACTTTTTAAGTTCGGCTAATGCCTGTCCTAATTTATGATAAGACAAAGAAAAATTGGGGTTATTTGCGATCGCTTCCCGGTAAGCAATAACGGCCTCGGGCCATTTTTGCTGTTGCAACATTTCTTCTCCCACTTCGTGATAGTTCATTTTTTGATTTTTGATTTTTTTTACTAGATTTGGCCGCCAGCATTGAGGTGCTTTAAAACAACTTGATTTAAAGCACCTAAATGCTTACTACGAACTTTACCAATTAAACTCCATCCCGAGATACTCCTCCAACCTGCGATTATAAGGTAAAAAATAATCGTTTAATTGCTGGCGGATCGACTCGTTAATAGGGGGATAATAACCGGAATTTAACTTTTCGTAGTCGGGAATTTGATAATCCGGCAACCCCAGAAAATCAAATACTCTTTTCATGGTATCGCCAGGGGCATCGTAAAAATCTTCGCTTTTCAAAATTAAAAATTGTTCCCGGGGAAAAACCGCCATCCACTTTTGAATAAACTCCACATACAAACCAAAGGTAACATAAGGCAAGTCGTTATCCCAATAATCTTTTTCTCCTTTCTGCAACTTTTCTATTAAAGCGATCGCCTTTTCTAAAGAACGATTTTCCCTCTTTAACCTTACCTCGTGATGGTAATGAGAAACTGCCCGATCTATGGGATTTCTCAAAAGCATAATTAACTTAACTTTCGGAAACATCTTAAATACTTGTTCCGCCCCATTTTTTACCCGAAAATAAGTCGGAGTCGCCTCCCCGGTTAGAAAGTTTTCCCCAGGAGGAATGGGGGGAAAATGCGACAAATACCAATCTTTGCCTTTCTCAAAATTCCCCGACCAAAAATAGATTTCTTTTTTGACTGCGGGCAAGATTTGGGGATGTTTGCAGAGATAACTATAAAGAGAAGAAGTACCGCCCTTGCCGACGCCAATAATCAGAAAATCGGGACCGCGTAAATTCTCGATATTCCAGTGTTTTTCTGCGAAATTTGCATCTTTTTTAGCAGTTTGCAAATAACAGGCAGTTTGATAGCTTGCAATCGCTTTTTTATTGTCACCTTTTTGAGTTAAAATTTCTCCTAAATTGACGTAAGATAAAACCGAATCGGGGTTATTTTGAATAGCGGCATAGTACAAATTTAAAGCTTCTTCGAGTTTGCCGCAATTATCTAAAGTTTCCCAAAGATGATAATAAGACCAAGATAATTCCGGGTTGATTTCTGTAGCTTTTAAATAAGCATTGGCGGCGGCTTCGGTTTTTTGTTGTAAAAATAAAACATCTCCTAAAAATTGATAAATCTCCCAGATTTCCGCATTTAGAGAAATAGCTTTTTCGTAACAGGCGATCGCCTCTTCTAACCTCCCTTGTTTGACTAAACTATTGCCCAAATAAGCCCAAGCCCAATAATTATGAGAATTAGCCTCCAAACAGTCTCGATATAAAGCCTCAGCTTCATCCCATTTTCCTTTTTCTTGGAAGATATTCCAGAGACAAACATGAGGCCAATGGTTGTCGGGTTGGAGAGCGATCGCCCGTCGATAATTCGCAGCAGCAGCATCTATTTTTCCTCGCTGTTGGAGAGCATTTGCCAGAAAACCATAAGACCAATAAAAATCCGGTTTAATTTCTATAGCCTTGCCATATTCTGCCATCCCTTCATCCCACTTTCCCTGTTTGATTAAAGCATCTCCCAAATTGTTATGAGACCAATAAGAATTAGGATTAATTTTAATCGCTTCCTTGAATTTATTAACCGCCTCTTCTGTCCGGCCTAATTTGAGTAGAACATTGCCTATACTGTGGCGGGCTAAATATAAATTGGGCTGAATTTCAATGGCGCGGTTAAAACAAGCGATCGCCTCCTCAAATCTGTTTAATTTAACTAAAGCCTTTCCTAATTTATTGTATCCCCAGTAAGAATTTGGTTGAATTTTGATGGCATTTTTGTAAGCGGCGATCGCCTCATCCACCTTTTCTAATTTCACCAAAGCTTCTCCCAGTTTTTCATAAGATAAATAAAAATCTGGATTAATTTTAATCGCTTTCTCCAAGGCAACGACAGCTTCCTCCCACCGTTTAAGTTCGATTAAAGCCACCCCTAATTTGTGGTAAAACCAGGAAAAATTGGGATTTAATTCTATAGCTTTTTCGAGAATAGCGACGGCGGTGGATGGTTGTCCTTGTTGGCGGTAAATATCCGCTAATTTCTGATAAACGCCCCAGAGATTCGGTTGGAGTTCGAGGGCTTTTTCGTAACAGGCGATCGCCCCTTCCAAATCTCCTTTTATCCTCAAAGTTTCTGCCAATAATTGATAAGTTTCGACCTTCCGGGGGTTTAACTCAATTTCTCGGCGGTAGTTAGCTATTTGCGATTCTATTTCGTTCATTAAAAATCTTCCTTATTCCCAATTAAACTGCATACCCAGATAATCTTCTAACCTTTGATTGTGAGGTTTCAACAGCTCGGATAAACTATTACGAATTTCCTCTTCCTGGCGAGAATAAGAACCATAAAAATAATTTTTGTACTCCGATAGTTGATAATTTGGCACTGCTAAAAATTCAAAAACTTGTTTCATCGTAGCTGCCGGATTTTCGTACATTTCCTCGCTTTTTAATACTAGCACTTGTTCTCTGGGAAAAACATTCATCCACTCTTTAATAAAATAAAAGTAAAAACCCGCCCTTAAATAAGTTGGTGGTTCTGTAAAAAAATTTACCTCATCAAAAGCTCGTTGGGGTATGTTTTTAATAGTTTTAACTTCCCCTGCCAAAGCTTCTTCTAAACTTCTCTGTTCTTGCCCCAGTCGCCGCGCCATATAATAATGAGAAATAGCGCGATCTATGGGATTTCTCAAAATTAGAATTAACTTAACCTCTGGCAAGCATTGAAAAACTCGCTTGCCAGCTTGGGGAAAATACATATAATTTGGACTGGCTTCGCCGGAGATTAAATTGAGGTTTTGAGGAATTTGGGGGAAATGAGCTAAATACCACTTAAGTCCTTGACGGAAAATATGGTTTCGATTAAAAAAATGCACCTCTTTCTGAATGGCCGGCAAAATTGAGGGATGCAAGGTTAGATAATTATAAAGAGAAGTAGTGCCACCTTTAACAGTTCCAAAAATAATAAAATTTGGTTTGCTAAATTTTTCCGTTTTCTCTTTATTTTCGGCTAACTCCGGGCGAGATTCTAATAATTTTTGATAAGATGCTTTTTGATAGCAATTAATTGCTTTCTCGACTTGACCTCGTTTGCTTAGGATATCTCCTAAATTGATGTAAGGTTCGGTCAAATTTGGTCGGGCCTCGATAGCTTTTTCGTAGCATTTGGCTAATCGATCGAAGTGAGTTGGTTGGAGAGAAAACAGGCTAAAAGTGTTCATACCTCGAAGCTTTTCATAAACTTCTGGTAAATCTGGTTGCAGCTCGATCGCTTTGATAAAAGAGGCGATCGCTTCTTCAAATTGCCCCTTTTCTAGAGCGGTATTTCCTAAAACAACATACAAACCATAAAAGTCTGGCTTGAGAGATATTGCCTTTTTATAAGCAGCAATGGATTTATCTATTAATCCTTGTTTTTTCAGCGCTTTTCCTAACTCGTAATAATCATCATAATTATTAGGATTTATCTCGATAGCTTTAGTATAAACCTCCTCTGCTTCTTGCCAACTTTTTAGTTGCACTAAAACTTGGCCCAAATTATGATAAGACCAATAAGAATTAGGATTAGCCTTAATAGCTTGACGATAACTTTTTACTGCTTCATCCAAACGTTCTAGTTTAAATAAAGTCTGTCCTGTGTTGTGGTAAGCGAAATATAAATTGGGTTTGATTTCAATTGCTTTTTGGTAAACTTCTAAAGCTTCATCGTATTTTTTTAGTCTATTGAAAACGTCTCCTAATTTGTTATAATTCCAATAGTTACTGGGGTTAAGATTAATTGCTTTTTGGTAAACCTCCGCCGCTTCCGACCATTTTTCTAGGTTAGTCAAACACTCCCCTAAATTTTGGTAATCCGAATATAAATTAGGATTTAACTTAATAGCTTGGCGGTAGGCATCTGTAGCTTCCGACCATTTTTCCAACTGCATTAATGCTTCCCCTAATTTCCGGTAAGATTCCGGCAAAGTCGGCTGTAATTTAATAAAATGGTTATAGCAAGCAACCACTTCTTCCCACCTTTTTAATTGAATTAATGCCTCTCCTAATTTATTGTAAACCCAGGGAAAATCAGGATTTTTATCGATAAATTTGCGGTAGGCAACTACAGCTTCATCCCACCTTTGAAGTTTCGTTAAAGCTTCCCCCAATTTATGATAAGACCAAGGAAAATCGGGATTAGTTTCAGTGGCGCGGAGGTAGGCTGCGACGGCTTCATTCCACTTTTGAAGTTGGCTGAAAGCTTCCCCCAATTTGTGGTAAGACCAGGAAAAATTGGGATGAATTTCGATTGCTTGCTGGTAAGCAATAACAGCTTCGTGCCAATTTTTTTGCTCGCTGAAAGTCTCCCCTAATTTGTGATAAGTTTCGGCATTAGCTAAGTTTGAATTAGAAGAAACTTTAGCAACAATAACATCATCCTCCACGAAACCGGGTTCGTAACTTATTTGATAATTGGGGTTAATTTTTAGCAGGGCAATGCGGACATCGGCTTCCGTAAGCCCCCATTTATCGTCCAACAACCGGCGATCGTCGATTAAAATCGTATGGGTTTTGATGGGGTGGTTGGCGATTAATTCAAGTTCCTTCATTATTGGATAGGGGACATCCCCACCAGGCCCCGGGCCCCTGTGGGCGTCCAACCAGAAGGTGGCAGGTTGGGCCAAATCGGCCAGAATATGGGGCAAACGTTCCAGAGTGTCCCCGCAGATTAACTCCACAGCAGGCCGGCGGGCAAATTTCTGGCAGGCTTTTTGATAAAGTTGTTCGTCAATTTCGATGCTGATAATTTTTTCAAAGCCTAACTCCAAGGCTTTTTGTACCGTAGCGCCCATATAAGTGCCTGTTTCTACGAATACTGGGTTGGTGTGTTTTGCTAAGGTTTCTTTAGCGATCGGCATAGTTTTCTCCTAATTTTATTATGGCTTCATTTTAGCGTTGGATTTGAAATATTTTATCGAAAAATTTCAAGATATTTTTAATCCTCAAATTATCAGGAATTTTGTTTGATTTTAGATAGGGTTGAGTTAAAACTTGCCGATAGAGTTCTTCATTATTATCTAGTTCTATAACTCTGGCAATTACTTCTTCATCGCTAGCATAATCGTGGTAATTGATAAAAGAAGCTGGATTAAATTCTCTGTCTATCCAAATATTCCCCCAATAAATAGGAATGGTTCTAGCCTGCATGGGCAAAAATATTTTTTCTGTAGTATAGCCCGGGGTACTAGAATTTTCAAAAGTAATAACGAATTTGTACTCCCTTAAAAACTGGATAAATTCAAGGCGTTTGGGGGCTAAATAGCCTACATTGTTCATCACTTTTCCCGCCGAATCTACTTTTTTATAATGGTTTAGCTTGCGAAAAAAATTGATTCTTCTAATGGCTTTTTTATTGGAATAAACAAAGCAACAAAATTTCTTTTTATTTTCTATGATTTTGTCTATATTGTTGATGTTCTTGATTTTTATCATAGCACCTAAACCCCCATGTCTGAAGTAAACTGGAAGTCGATAATGTCTGGAATCTTCTATGTAATAGTGGGAAATCGCAAAATCGCATTCTCGAAAGTCTATTTGTCTGATTCCATTCCGCCGAGAATTACCTTTTACATCCAAACACATATACCTGTTTTCTCCGGTGACAAATATCTTCGTACAATCGTATTTTTCGTGTTCGCTGCCAAAAACGCTGTAAAACAAAAAATCTGGGTCGTCGGATAAACAAATGTTGTAATGTTTTTCAAACAAATTTTTTACTACATAAGGTTTATCGTAGCGAAATTTCTTCCAAAAGTCTGTAAATTTAACTTTAATTGGTTGATTAGCAGGTATGGTTAATAGTTGCCGCTGTCTGGGAGGTGGCAGGACAATTGCTGGTTCGTAATAGGCGATCGCTTCTTCTTTTAAACCCCGCTTTTCTAATACTTCTCCCAACAAGTTATAAGCATCAATATGGTTGGGTTCTAACTTTAGACAGCGACGGCAATAATCCCCTGCTTCTTCCCATTTTTGCAACTGACTTAAAGCTAATGCTAAGTTGTAATATAAATCGCAAGAGTTAGGGTTTAATTCAAGAGCTTTTCGATTTGATAATACTTCTTTTTTTAACCCCTCTTTTTTAGTCAACTGTTTCTCCAGTTTTTGAATAATTGGCTGGTGATGGGGTTGAATTTGCAGCCCTCTACAGTAAAGAATAATTGCCTCGTTCGATTTTTCTTCTTGACTTAAAATATTTCCCAAGTAAAAATATAACCTAGCTTTTTCGGGCAAACTGGTTAGGATTTTGTAGTAAGCTGCTTTTGGGTTTAGCTGGTTAATATTATCTCGGCAATGGGCGATCGCTTCTTTAAAATTTGACTCAGTTATTAACTCGGAAGCATCCCCTAATTTAGACATAAATTCCCAGCCTACTAACTCTATTTTTTGGGCAAGGTAAACCGCGATAATTTTATCAAAAATTTCCGATTCAGTTAAGCTTGTCTTTAACTTCTTATAAGCTTCTATCAATTTTGGGCTTAGGTCTATAGCCCGACAATATGCCACCGCCGCTTCCTCAAACTCTCCTTTTTCTTCTAAAACATCTCCTAAATTATTGTAAGACCAATCAGAATTAGGATTGATTTCAATCCCTCGACGATAAGCATTGACAGCTTCATCCCACCGCTTAACTTTGCTTAAAGCATCTCCTAAATTGTAGTAAGCAAAATATAAATTGGGCTCGATTTCAACAGCCTTCTGTAAATAAGCGATCGCCTCCTCAAACCTAGAAACTTTTATTAAAACTTCCCCTAAATTATTGTTGCAAAAATAAGAATTTTGCTCGATTTCAACAGCCTTTTGGTAAGCAGCTAAAGCTTCATCCCACCTCGATAATTTCATCGAGGCATCCCCTAAATTTTTGTAAGCCACAAATAAATTAGGCTTAATTTCTATAAACCTGCGGTAAGCTAAAACTGCCTCCTCCCAGTTTTCCAACTCCATCGAAACTTCCCCTAATTTATGATAAGACCAAGGAAATTCTGGCTTGAGTTTAATCGCACTTTTATAAGCCTCTACCGCTTCTCGATAACCTCCCAACTCTTTTAAAGCTTCTCCTAATTTATGATAAGAAAAAGCAAAATTTGGATTAATATTTATAGCTTTACAATAAGCATCCACAGCTTCTTGCCAACTTTTCTGCAAGCTCAAAATTTCCCCTAATTTGTGGTAAAGTAGGGCTTGGTTTGGAGAAAGAGCGATCGCCTCCAAATAACATTCCTTTGCTAACTCTAATTTACCTTCAGCTAAATAGCTTTCTGCCCTTTCTTTGAGATGAGAAATATCCGCCATTTTATTTTATTTCCAATTTAATTTCCTGCCTAAAAATGCTTCTAACTTTCGATTGTGAGGTTCAAAAAACCTCGATAACCTCTGCCGCATCTCCTCATTTACCCGCGCATAATCTCCGGGAAAGTAGTTTTGATAATCGCCATGTTCGTAATTTGGCAAACCCAAAAAATCGAAGACTTGCTTCATAGTTAATTCCGGTTGTTGATATAAGTCTTCGCTTTTCAAAATTAACAACTGGTTTCTGGGGAATAGCCCCGCCCATTCCTTGAGAAAATAAACGTACAAACCCCACCTCAAATAACCCATTTTATTATAAGTTATTTCTCCTTTACTTAAAACCTCCATCTCCCCATCAATAGCCTTTTCCAAAGTTCTATTTTCTTGCCCCAATTTTTTCAGCATATAATAATGAGAAATTGCCCTATCCGCAGGATTTCTCAACACCGCTATTAACTTGACATCGGGAACGGTTTCTCTGATTCTGGCAGCTACCTCATCCTCATAAATATAAGTCGGACTCCCTTCCCCGGTTAAAATTTTTACTCCCGCAGGAATGGGAGGAAAATGAGCGAAATACCAATCTTTACCTCCCTCGAATTGCTTGTTAAATTGCTTGTTAAATTGCTTGTTAAATTGCTTGTTAAAAAAGCGCACTTCTTTCTCGGTGGCGGGCAATACTTCGGGATGCTGGCAAATATAATTATAGAGAGAAGTCGTACCGCCTTTAACAGTACCGATGATGATAAAATTGGGTCGTCCTAATTGATTAAACTCCCAGTGTTTTTCCACAAAGTCCGGGCGAGATGCTTGCGTTTTTTTATAAATAATCTTTTGATAGCAATTAATCGCCTCCTCTATTTTGCCTTGTTGGGTTAAAATATCCGCTAAATTCACTGCTATCTCGATTAAATCTGGTTGAACTTTTAGGGCTTTCTGGTAAGAAATAGCTAGCTTTTCTAACTGACTTGGTTGTAGTTGAGTTTCTCCAAACTTATGAATGCTTCTTAGTTTGTGATAAGGTTTGGTAAAATCTGGCTGTAGCTGCATTGCTTTTACATAACAGGCGATCGCCTCCTCCGCATCCCCGCTTTGTAACAAAGCCTCTCCCAATAAAACCTGCAATCCCGCATCCTCTTTTGCCAGTTCTCTTGCTTCTTTATAACAGGCGATCGCCTCCTCCAATAACCCCTTCTCTCTCAAAGAATTTCCCATAAACTGATAAGCTTCTGGCAGCTTCGGTAAAGCCTTCATTACCTCAGCAAAAACTCCCCCATCTTCCCCCAACTTTTTCAATTCTTTCCAGCTTTTACCTAATTTATGGTAAGCTGGAGGAAAGTCAGCTTTAATCTTAATAAAACCGCAAAAAATATCCACCGCTTCTTGCCATCTTAAAAGTGCCATCGAACACTGCCCTAATTTATCGTAAGACCAAGGAAAATCTGGATTTAATTGAATCGCTGTTTGGTAAGCTTCCCTCCCTTCTTCCCATCTTTCAAGCTTTAACAAAGCTTCCCCTAATTTGTGGTAATGCCACGAACAATTAGGATTAATTTCTATAGCTTTGCCCCAAGCTTCCGTCGCCTCTTCCCACCTTTCAAGTTTTAGCAAAGCCTCCGCTAATTTTTCGTAGGAAAAAGGAAAATCTGGGTAGTTTTTGATTCCATTTTGATAAGCCTCCACCGCTTCCTCCCACTTCTCATTTTTTAACAGCAATGTCCCTAGTTTAGCTTCTACCTCGGCCTTTTTTTTCTCTCCATGGCCATTGCCCACCTCTTGGGCCACCGAGTTAGTCGGCGTGGCCATCGGTTTTAGTTGGCCCTTGGGGGCTGCGCTGCCAGTATCGGCAGTTTTTTGATTATTGGTAAATTGCATCAAACCTGGTAAGCTAACTAAACGCAAACCCTCTATTTTATTAAGAGGAAAGGAACTACAAGTTAGAAGATTTCTTCTTAAAATTTAACCCTTTTGTTTCATTATAGTAGCAATCCTAAATTGGTTAACTCAGAAATCGGGTTTCTCAAACAATACCTTCGCCAAAACGATAAATGCCTTAATATGTAGGTTGGGTGAAGTGAAACGAAACCCAACATCGGTGATTTCGGTGCGCTTCACCCAACAAAAAGAAAAATGGCGAAGGTATTGTTAAAAAAACCCGGTTTCTTAAAAAAACCTGGTTTCTCAAGTAGTTAAAATTAACAATTATGTCAGCCGTCAAGCCCACACCAAAAGTCAGCGTAATTATACCAGTTTATAACGGCGATCGCTACATTGCCGAAGCCATAGAAAGCGTCTTAAATCAAACCTACACCAACTACGAAATCATTGTAATCGATGATGGTTCCACGGATAAAACTCGCCAAGTTTTAGAACCATACTTAGAACCATACTTAAGCAAAATTAACTACATTTACCAAGAAAATCGCGGACTTTCTGCTACTAGAAATCGCGGCATCGAAATAGCCACCGGAGAATTTATCGCCTTCCTCGACTGCGACGACCTTTTTTTACCCTACAAATTAGCCGAACAAATAGCAATTTTCCAAGCCAAACCATCCCTCGCCTTAGTACAAACTGGCTGGTGTTTAATAGACGAAAACGGCAAATACTTAGAAGATGTCGAATTTTGGCATAAATCCCCCAATTTAGATTTAGAAGATTGGTTATTGTGGCAGGCAACCTTGCCGAGTGGGATGATGTTTCGCCGCAGGTGGCTGTTAAGAATTGGCGGGTTTAATCCCCAACTCCGCAAAATGGAAGACCTCGATATCGCCCTTCGTTTAACCTTAGCTGGAGGTAAATCTGCTTGGTTAAAAAAACCCGCAGTTTGCTACCGCCAACATACAACAAATCTCTCCCAAGATAGACCTGGATACACCCGCGCTTTACAAGAATTATTAGACAGTTTTTTTCAGCAAAAAAACCTCCCAGAAAACGCCCGCCAAATCGAACAAAGAGTCCGCTATGGTTCCCTCGTTTGGAACTCCTGGAGATTGTATCGAACCGGTCATCCAGAAGCAATGGCAGAGTATTTAAAAAAATCTTTACAATATTCAAAATTTACCCCCAGAAAAACCATTTATAATTGGGTTTCCAACTTTATTTATTTCGCTACCGATACCAATACTCCTTTCACAACTTCCCAACTGAGAAAATTGCCCGCCTGGCAGCAATTAATTAATAGCATTATCCCCCAAAAAACGCCCAAAGTTAGCATTGTTATCGGCACTTACAACAACGCCGAATATATCGAAGAAGCCATCGACAGTATTTTAAATCAAACTTATAACGACTTTGAAATTATCATCATTAACGACGGTTCCACTGACAATACCGCCGAAGTATTAGAACCATATTTAGATGTTATTAAATACCAATATCAAGCCAATCAAGGAGTAGCAAAAGCCCGCAATAATGGTATTAAAATTGCCCGTGGCGAATTAATCGCTTTTCTCGACTCCGACGACTTCTTTATGCCAGAAAAATTAGCCGAACAAGTAGCAGTTTTTGAGCAAGATTCATCTTTAACTATGCTACAAACTGGCTGGCGTTTTGTCACCGAAGAAGGAGAAGGAATTAGAGATGCCGAACCTTGGAAACAAGCCCCAGAATTAGACGTCAAAAGTTGGTTATTTTGCCAGGCAACTTTGCCAAGCGCGATGATGTTTCGGCGGGAATGGTTAGAAATTAATGGCGGTTTTGACGGGCGTTATTTTCCCGTAGAAGATTTGGATATTGTTTTGCGTTTGGCATTATCAAATGGCAAGGCAGCGTGGTTAAAAAAACCCTTAACTTGTTACCGCCAACACGGCAGCAGCGCCTCTGGTTTGGGCAATCGAAAAGGGGTGACTAAATCTCTGGAAATCTTGTTCGACGACTTCTTCCCAAGCCCAGATTTGCCAGAAGAAATTAAAGAGTTAGAAAATAAGGTTCGTTATGGTTCTTTGATTTGGAATTGCTGGCGTTTTTATAAGGCTGGAAACTGGGAAGAAATGACTTATTATTTGCACAAATCTCTGCCCTATTCTGGCTTAAATTTCAGACAAACTATTGTTAGCTGGCTGTCTAATTTTATCTTTTTTGCTGCCGACAATAACGATGCCGATTTTGATTTAGAAGCCTTGAGAAACTCTCCCGAATGGCAGCAATTAATTAAGAGATTATTTAATAGCATTCTGCCCCAAGAAACGCCGGGAGTTAGCGTGGTTATCGGCACTTACAACAACGGCAAATACATAAAAGAAACCATCGAAAGCATTCTCGAACAGACTTACGAAGACTACGAAATTATTATTATTAACGACGGTTCCACCGATAATACCGAAGAAGTTTTAGCCCCCTATTTGGATGTCATTCGCTACGTTTATCAAATAAATCAAGGAGTATCTGCTGCCCGCAATTTAGGTATTAAAATTGCCCGGGGAGAATTTGTCGCGTTTGTGGATTCCGACGACGTATTTTTGCCAGAAAAGTTAGAGGAACAAGTGGCAGTTTTTGAGGCAGATTCTTCCTTAACTATGGTACAAACTGGCTGGCGTTTTGTTGACGAAAAAGGAGAAGGAATTAGAAATGCCGAACCTTGGAAAAATGCCCCAGAATTAGATTTAAAAAGTTGGTTGTTTTGGCAGGCAACTTTGCCAAGCGCCATGATGTTTCGGCGGGAATGGTTGTTAGTTAATGGCGGTTTTGACGGGCGCTATTTTCCCGTGGAAGATTTGGATATTGTCTTGCGTTTGGCGCTGTCGGGAGGGAAGGCGGCTTGGTTAAAAAAACCGTTAACTTGCTATCGCCAACACGGCAGCAGCGCCTCGGGTTTGGGTAATAGAAAAGGGGTGACAAAATCTCTGGAAAAATTGTTTAACGATTTCTTCCCCAGAGAAGATTTGCCGGCAGAAATTAAGGAGTTGGAAACTAAGATTCGCTATGGTTCTTTGATTTGGAATTGTTGGCGTTTATATAAGGCTGGAAATCTGGAGGAAATGGCGTTTTATTTGCGGAAGTCTTTGGCATATACGGAGGTTTCTAAAACCGAGGCTATTTCTAATTGGATAGCGACTTTTGCCAGTTACGATCGCCTCCACAATTCTCAATTTGATGTCTTAACTTTGAGTCAGTCTCCAGAGTGGAGAAACTTAATTGGCAGTATTTTAAATCCCCCAATTCCTCGGGTTAGCGTCATTATTGCGACTTACAATAATGCCGGTTATATTGAAGAGGCGATCGCCAGCGTATTAAATCAGACATATACCTCCTACGAAATCATCGTAGTAGATGACGGTTCCACCGACAATACTCGTCAAATATTAGAACCCTATCTCGACAAAATTCGTTACATTTATCAGCAAAATCAAGGAGTATCAAAAGCCCGCAATTTAGGCTTAGAAATAGCCCGAGGAGAATTTGTCTCATTTCTCGATGCCGACGACTATTTCCTCCCAGACAAACTCGGCAAACAAGTAGGTTGTTTCGACGCCCGCCCCGGGTTGGGAATAGTTCACAGCGGGTGGCGTTTGGTTAACGAAAAAGGCAAGTTAATTTCTGATATCGAATTATGGCGTTATGGCGACAGTTTAGACATCAGTTTGGAGACTTGGGTTATTTGGAAACCGGTTACTATTTCGATGATGTTTCGGCGGGAATGGCTCCAGAAAGCCGGCGGTTTTAACACTCGCTGGCGGCATGGAGAAGATGTGGATTTAATATTGAGAATGGCCTTAAAAGGTTGCCAAGCAGTTTGGTTGCCGAAAGTGACTTATTGCTATCGCCAACACGGTCAAAATGCTACTCGCAAAACTTTCCAGCAAGGCGACGATATGAACGCCATGTTAAACAACTTTTTCGGTCGAGAAGATTTGCCAGAAGAAGCGCGCAAATGGGAAGCAAAATCCCGTTATTACACCCTTTGTTGGCTGGCGTGGCAAGCCCATCGCAACGGCTTTTTAGGTAAGATGGTAGAGTATTTGCGTCAAGCTTTAAAATATACCCCTTTATCCTTAAGCGAAACCGTGTTTCATTGGTTGGAAAGTTTTAACAATTTGTACCAACAATACGGTTACGAATTTGACGTTTATTCTTTAACTGATTCCCCGGAATGGAAACAATTAATGTCCGGTTTAGTTAGCGGGGTTAGTTCGTAGTAACGACTTTAGTCGTAGTTCGTAGTAACGACTTTAGTCGTA
>CAZUCT010000009.1:0-15379 GCA_964619285.1 uncultured bacterium
CCACCAACGCCAAACTATAGGTTAGGTTTTAGCGATCGCATTAACAGATTTTAACATAGTTCTAGCGCGATCGCTCTCCCACCCCGGCTTTAGTTAAGGGGTTTTACCCACCAGGGTTTTTGCACCCAACATGGATGCCCTACAATTTGCCAAAAGCCAAACCAAATTTGTCAAGTAACGGAAAAACCGACAACTGTTTGCTTTTCTTTTTGCATTGCAGGATACCACCGCCCAAGAGCTAAGTTTAAATGGCCTTCAGCCAGCGATCGCCCCATAGCCTCATTATAAGGCCCATTTGTTCTCAAAACGCTTTTGTCTTTAATTGGCAAGACATTTAAAGCTTTGCCGCCCTCATAAGTTAGATTTCGATCCTTCATTGCTTTCTTTAATACTTTCCCTGCAATTACCACATAAGCACGCTTTTTTCAACAGCCAAAAATAGTATTTAGGCAAGAAAACATAAAAATTAGTTATTGTTGATGAATTTGAGTTCAAATTTAATTATGGTTAAAAATGAGAAGAGCAAATATGCTACTGTATAAAAGTAACGAAAAAGCTTCCTCCAAAAACACCTAAAAATAAACCAATAGCTAAAAAAGCCCTAAAATAAAGATAGAAGGCAAAGCACCAAGCAGCTAAAATAGCTAAAAAAGGTATACAGGGGAAGCAAAGCAGAGAATTAGAACAATTTAGTTTAGAAAAAATAAAAGTATTATGGTCCAACAGGTACTACACCCAATGGAGAAATTTCAGCGTCAAGTGAAATCTCTGGTAAAATCCAATATCATAAAACCGGACGATCGCCTCTGGAAGATAGCCTTCCTGTTTGGAGACAAATGGCCTTATTGGAAAAAACAACTTCAAGACTTTGATTTTGAAATGCAAGATCCAATAAGCGAACTCTTAGCAGTTGATGTCTGGGAAGAAGATTAGAGGTCGCCTGCAAATACTAGAGAAAAAAGAAATCTCGAAGCTTTAGAGATAGTTCTTAAACGAGCGGAAAGCGATGCAAGAAAGGGACATCAACAGATCGCATCAACAAAAACAATCAAATTTTATTTTTTCGATAACCATAACCAAATAAGCGCGATCGCGCCCTCAAAAACACTTCGCGGCATTGCTAAATAGGGAGCAGCTTTGCGAAGGAAAACGCCTGCAAAAAAAGAGCAAAAAAAGAGTTAGTGGGGCGCTTACAAACACTCTGCCAGGGCGGCAGCTAATTCTGAAGCAGATTGATAGCGATCGCCCGGTTTAGGTGTCGTCACCTTTTCAATCACCGATCGCAACTCGGGGGTAATAGTGGGAACGCTATCCAAATAAAACCGATAACCCTTGCCTCGATTATCATAAAAGTTCATAGGACTTTGAGCGGTTAGTAAAAAAATCAAGCTCGACCCAATAGCATACAGATCCGATTGAGTCAAAGGTTGACCTCGATCTTGTTCCGGTGCGCTATAGCCCTCAGCACCAATGCGAGTGCCTTCATGAGTTCCTATCTCTTTAACCGCCCCAAAATCCAGCACGACAATCCTATTATCCGTGCGACGCACTAACAAATTAGCAGGTTTAATATCTCGATGAATCAAAGGAGGACTTTGGGAATGAATATAACCCAAAACCTCACAAGTCTGAATCATCCACGCGATCGCCTGTGGGGGAGGTACGGGACCGCGATCGTAAACCAACTTTTCCAAATCATGACCGTGAATCGTCTCCATGACCAGGTATTTCTTATCCTCCTCCACAAAAAAATCTAAAAACTTCGGCACCCCCGGATGGTCGAGGGATTTAAGCGCCCGCGCTTCTCTGTCGAACAACTCCTGCGCTTTGCGGATCTTAGCCAAATCTGCATTCATTTCCTTTAATACCACCACTGCAGCCCCCGGGTAAGTAGGGCGATGTTGGCGCTCCTGCCACTGGGAATCCCACGCTAGATAGGTAGTACCCATGCCGCCCTGGCCCAAAATCCGCAATACCTGATATTGACGGATAGTGCGTTCTACCCTTATCGGTTTGCCACAGTAAATACAAAACAGAGTTCCCGGCGGGTTATCGTCACCCCGGGAACAGCACTGTCCTACAGTATAAGATGCTCCCGTTTTAACTTGGAATTGCAAAAGAAGACCGCCACGAGCTAGTTCGAGCAGGCAACCATCAGATATAATCGTTTGAGTTATCAAAACCCTATTGATAAAAGTACCGTTTGTGCCGTTACTGACCAACCGCCAGCTATTGCTAGAAGGAGAATTACCAATTTTATGAAACTCCAAGTGATATCTCGATACCAGATTATCTGAGATCGTCACATCATTATCGGGAGCCCGGCCTACCCTAATAATTGACCGCTCTTCAAACTCCCAGCTGTCGATCGCTTTTTGGCCTTCTGCCTCGAAAAGCGTTAGCTTAACCACCATCAATTTTAAGCCTTAAAATAAAACTTCCCCTATCTCCCCGTAAAGCATCCTGCCCGTTCCCCATTCCCCATTCCCAAATTGTTAATTGCTAGCGGCGGGGTTGGACTCTAGCCGCGATCGCGATCGCCGTAATATTATCGTGGCCATTTTCTTGATTAGCCAGAGCGATTAATCGCTCTACCCCTTCTTCGAGATTGCCCTGGGGCTCCAGCAAAGGAGCAAGATGACTCTCCCAGTAGCGTTCCAAAACATTATTATCCGTCAGTCCGTCCGATGCCAAAATCAGGAGCAGATCCTCATCCAAATCCAACAACTGCACCTCCGGCCTGACATAATCCTCATCTCGCGGTCCCAAAGCTTGAGTAAGTTGATAAGCATCCGGGCGAGAATAAGCCTTATGTGGGTCAACCCCCCGCTTAATTTCTCGCTGCCCCACCTCGTGATCTACCGTCACCTGCTCCAATCCCCCACTGCGAGTAAAGCGATAAATGCGGCTATCTCCCACATGAGCAATAGCGACCTTAGTATTTCTAATCAAGGCCATCACCAAAGTCGTACCCATCCGAGCGCTACCAGAGCGAACTTCTTCTTGATTTAGATCGTAAATTGCCTGGTTAGCTTGGAGGATACCCTCCCGAATAATACGCTCCGAAGGCAATTCCCTCTGCCAATTAGCCTTAAAATATTGCTTGAGAATATCCACAGCCAGCTTACTAGCGATCTCCCCGCCCGCGTGTCCTCCCATGCCATCGCAAATAATATAAAGTCCCTTCGCGTCCAAAATTTTGCCGTTGGGACTTTCAACCTTATCTATCTGAGTCTGGATGCCGAAAAAGTCTTCATTGTGTTCTCGGGTTCTGCCCAGATGGGTGCGACCCACAGCTTCCAAGGCCACCAGTTGCCTAGCTCTAATAAAAGTCGTTCGCTCTCCTATTGCCGTTTCCTCCTCGAAACCTTCCTCAGACTGCAATCTTGTAGCCGACGAGCTTGGTTCTTCCTCTTGTTTTAGTTGCTCTCTGGTCCATTGCAAGCGCGATCGCACCTCCTCAATTTCCTTGAGATTGCCAGAGCGCAAATCGTGTACGAAATCTGCCAAAGGACCAAAAAGCGTTCTTTGGGAGCGATGAAACAATTCCAACCAGAGCTTCATCAAGTCTTCCAACCTAACCTCTGCCCCCTCGGAATACAACCTTTGCAGGCAAACAGGCCGATTGTCCCCAACTAAATCGGGATAAACCCGCAGATTATCTAGCTCCAGCAAACTTTGACGGCAACCCCAGGCCTCAAGAGCCATCCACAATTCGCTCATTTGGTACAGCCAATCTACCAGTTGCAGTTGGGGAGTTCCGTCGTTTTCCCACAGCACCGATAGCAAAGGCCAACCGGAACAGTCTTCCAATAATACCACTTGCTCCCCCTTCTGCAGCCAGGCATCGTGAACTGCTGGTAGATGGTAGGGAAATTGGCACTTTAGGGTTAAATAACCTTGAGCAATTTCGGGTGTAACCAAAGCTTCTATTTCCGTATTTTCAGATTTCACCAAAGTTTCCGCTCCAGATGGCGTGTTTGTTTTTTGAGTAGGCATCTCCCTTGTATCCAATAAAGCCCCCAGCAGAGATATTTGTAGCGGCTGGCAATCCAAAACCCGCACTACTGCCACATCCCCTTGTTTTCTGGGAGGCAAAGTTTCTAATAATTGATAGCGTTTCTGACAATCTATATATTCTCCCTGCCCCCGATCTGAATTTTCTCCCGAAGCCATTTCCGCCGATTCTTCCTCGGGCAACAGTACTTCCTCTGGGGCCTCGCCAGAATCTGGAGCAGACGTTTTAGCAGCTCCAGGGGCTAAACCTTCAAAATTTTCTGACTCTTTCCTTTTCAAGAAATCCCCAGCTTCGGCTGTGAATTGTTGTTGCTGTTCTTGGCCAGAAGCACTTGAGGACGTTCCTCCCGGAAGATTGATAATAAAACCGGTTTCATCGGCATCTAAATTATCAAATTCCCCCTCGATCCCTATCGAAGTTGGCTCTCTCTCTGGCTCTCTCTCTGGCTCTCTCTCTGGCTCTCTCTCTGGTAAAAAGCTCCCTTCCTCATTGGCCCACCGAGTAATTTGCTCCGCTTCATCGGCCTCAATGGCATCCCCGGCAGATGCCGCAGAATCTCGCGCCTGAGAAACCGATCCTACCAGGCCTTCCTCTTGGCTTCCCAAAACGGCCAGTTCCGCTTCTTGTTCTTGGGCGCTTGTGGCGGCGCTTGTGGCCACGACAGCCATCCAGACAACACCTGTCAGCGCTCCACAATTTTGACATTCTTTGTCGCTCCAAGCCACATCCTTCCCACATTGAGAGCATTCTTTGTGGGTTAGAGAAGTACCACATTTTTGACAAAATTTGTGGTTATTTGGGTTTTCAAATTTACATTGAGGACAAACGAGCATAATCGATTTCCCGGGTAGGGGATTGGATGACGGCGGTGACTAATACTGGTTATGAGTAAGATAAATTTTTTTTATTTCTCGATTTTCGGAATCGAGCGCCCATTTATTTTCGAGCTTTGACCTCTTGTTATTTTAGGATATTTCTTGGGTGCATCTCAATTTTTGGCAATATCGAATTGGGAATAATGGCCCGGCCTTCAGAAACCAGGTTCTAAAAAACCTGGTTTCTTGTTTGTCGTTTCTTAACCGATTTTTTAAAAAGGAACCGACTCTCCTCCTCCATCAGCTAAATTTTCCCTTGCTAGCTCTACTAACTCTGTCAAAACAGTTCTAGCTGCCATCTCTTTTATTGTCGCCAAAGGCACTTCATTAAAATACTTGCGCCGAAACTGTTCTTCTCGCACTGCGGCCAAAAATTGCTCTACAGTCTCTTCCAAGGCAGGGTGGGGAGAGGGGGAGACGCGGGGACGCCCAGACGCCCAGACGCGGAGAGGGGATGTCACCGTGTCTGGGCGTCCCCGCCTCCCCGTGTCCTCCTTGTCTCCCTTGTCTCCCTTGTCTCCCTTGTCTCTCTTACTAAATATCTGAAAAAGGCCGCCGCCGTACTTGACATTAAACCCTAATTGCTTTAATACTTGGAATCCTATTTTCAGAGGTAATTCGCCGATGCCTAATTTCTGCAAAAGTTGATGGCGAGTCACGGATTTTTCGGTGCGAGCTAAATATTTAGCAATGCCGATGAGAGTCTGCAAAATGTCTTTTGCTGGAGTTGATGGAGGAAGACAATAGGCGATCGCTAATTTCTCCTTTCGATGAAAAGCTCGCCGAAACTCCACTCGCAAATTTTCCCAACTGGTAGGACATTCCCTCACCACAATCGGCCATGGGGATTCTTCCTCTACTCCCCGCCGCCAGTCCAAAATCCAATCCAAGCGATCGTCCCCCACCAAGGGTACTTCCTGCGAACGAGGGCGCAATGCTATTAATCTTACCTCATAACGTTTTTTATAAGCATTAAAATCCAGCTCTACCACCGCATCGCATCGCCGATCCTCCAGCGGAATCTCATCTTTATAATGACCCCACCAAATACCAGGAAAACCCTTCTCGCTGGAATCGTCGGCAATTTCAAAATCCGTTTTAATATAACTAATTTTATTACCCCGCAAATCCTTTTGATTTTGATGCCAAGCATTTTTAAACCAACAGTTTTTAATTAGTAACTGAGGAACCGGGTTCCCCATACCGCAAGGTTCGAGAAGCTTCAGTTCCTTAAATAAATCCTGGCCCAACTCTGAAACCGTCACTATTAAGTCAGCTTCTACTACCCGGGCAAAGGAAAGGCCCGCAGGCAGTTTGAGGGCCAATTGTTGGCTAATGGCATCGGCAAACAAAGGAAGATTCTCCACTGGCAAACTCAACCCCGCTGCATAAGGATGGCCCCCGAAGCGATGCAACAAATGTGCTTGGCCTTTGACCAATTCGTACAAATCTATGCGATCCACAGAACGGGCCGAACCTCTGGCCAAGTTTTCCTCCTCCATCCCCATTCCGTACTCAGCGAAACTCAGCAAAATGGCCGGGCGGCAATATTCCCTGGCAATTTCGGCAGCTACTAGGCCTAAAACTCCCGTAGGCCATTGAGGATCGCTCAAAACAATGACCCCAGTGGTAGATAGGTCTATTTTGCTCAACTTCTCGGCGGCCTCTTTGGCAACGTTTTTTTGTAAAGACTTGCGGCGGGTGTTGGCCAATTCCGTTTCTAAAGCTAATTTTTCGCAAAATTCGGCATCGGGGTTAGTTAGTAATTCGACGCAAAAACTGGCATCTCCCATAATGCGACTGACGGCATTTATTCTCGGGCCGATACCAAAGGAAATATCTGTGGGGCGATCGCCCGTTTTCTTACACAAAGAAAGCAATTTAGCAACCCCAGGTCGAGTGGGATTTTTCAGTTGTTCTCCTAACTTTTTAATTCCCACTTGCGCCAAATAACGACAATCTCCGCTTAATTCTACTAAATCGGCAATTAAACCAATAGCTACTAAATCTAATAAATCTTCTAAAGCGCGTTTGGGAAGAGCTGGCAAAGTTTGATAAAGAGCTTCGATTAATTTATAAGCAACTGCCACTCCCGAAAGATGATACATGGGATGTTCTGCGGGTAAATAGCGCGGATTAATAATAGCTATTACTGACGGACGTTCTGTCGGTAAGGTGTGATGGTCCGTGACAATTATATCGATTCCCAGACCTTTTGCATATTCAATTTCTGCTATATTTGTGCTGCCAGTATCGCAGGTAATAATTAAGTTAAAATCTTCTTTAGCTAAAGCATCAATTCCCTGAAAATTAAGACCGTGGGATTCTTTGATTCTGTTGGGAATGTAATAAATTAAACGCTCTTTTTGAGGGATAAATTCTCCCAATCCTTCCCAGAGAACCGCAGTAGAAGTAATGCCGTCAGCGTCGAAGTCTCCCCAAATAGCAACTTTTTGGTTTTGGTTAATCGCGGTTCTAATTCTTTCTACAGCTTTTTTTATTTCTTCTCCAAATTCAAAAGGACTCGCAAATTGATATTTTTCTGGATTTAAAAATCCTGCTAGTTGTTCTTCTTTAATACCCCGCTGCCACAGCAATTGAGAAAGATGTTTGCAGGGAAATTTGCCAGCATTATTTTTTACTGCTTCAAGATAAGATTCTGGCAGTTCTGCTACTGGTTTAATTTGCCATCTTTCTTCCGATTCGCTCATGACTTTCTCCTCAAACTATTCCCTATTCCCTATTCCCTATTATTCTTGATAATAACTTTCGATTTGAACGGGCAATTTCACAGTAAAAACCGACCCTTTACCAAGTTCGCTTTCAACGCTAATATTTCCCCCCATCATCTTGCAGAAATGACGACTAATAGCCAATCCCAAACCGGTACCGCCATACTTTTTTGTAGTAGAAGAATCAGCTTGAGTAAAGGGTTCAAATAAATTTTCGACATGCTCCGGTGAAATACCAATACCATTATCGGCTACGCTAATTAGGATATATTGGCGATCGCTTAAGTCCCCTTCTATTTCTAGCTCTTCTCTTAGGGGTTTTTCCTCATCAGTAGCTTCTCTTACCGTCAAAGTAATTTTGCCATTTTCAGTAAATTTAGCCGCATTACTGAGGAGGTTTAAAATCACCTGTCGCACCTTAGTTAAATCGGCTCCAACCGTTCCTATGTTATCTTCAAATCTGACCTCTAAAACGTTAAAATTCTTCTCTATAGTAGGCTGAATAGTTGAAATTACATTATCAATTAAACTCTCAATATCGAAAGGTTCCGCATGCAGTTCCATCTTGCCCGCTTCGATTTTTGAAAGGTCGAGAATATCGTTAATTATTGCCAGTAAATGCTTGCCCGCCGTTTGAACTTTAGTTAAATCCGGTATAAAAGTATCGTAGCCCAAATCTACAGCATCTTCCAACATAATTTCGCTGTAGCCAATAATAGCATTTAACGGCGTTCTTAGCTCGTGGCTCATATTTGCTAAAAACACGCTTTTAGCTTTATTAGCAGCTTCGGCTTCTTGTTTTTCTTGTCTCAACCGCTTATTTTCCTTTAGCTGTTGAGTATTTTTTATAGTTTTATTTATCGTAATTTCCAAATCGCCAAAATCTATAGGCTTAGTTAAAAAATCAAAAGCCCCACGATTCATTGCCGTTCTAATTTTATCCATATCATCATAAGCAGAAACAATCACCGCTTTGATATCTGGATAGTTATGCATCAGGCGATCTAGCAGAGTCAATCCATCAAGAATCGGCATATTTATGTCGCTGATTATCATGTCTATATTTGACTCTTTTTTTAAAACTTCTAGTGCTTCTGCTCCATTACCTGCAAATAAAAATTCGAGTTCTTTTTTTCTAATTTTTTTTCTAAAATTACGAAGAATTAGCGATTCAAAATCTGGTTCGTCGTCCACAACAAGTATTCTTGATGACATAGCTTTTTAAAAGTAATTAAGTCTGGATTGGCGAGACTCTTGTGAGGGTGCATCTCAATTTTGAGATTGCTAATAATTTACCGCTTTTTGCTAATGGCTAATTGTTAATTGCTAATCCTAACCATTAGCATTACCCATTACCTATTAGCTATTACCCTAAATTGATACTTCTTGGATGCCGTCTAGAGCCCTCAACCAACCCTCAGTAAGCTCTCTATCGTCTGACTCGGCCACTGGCGAACTGCTTTCTAGATCGCGATGACAGCGAATAGCAAATTGACAGGAATGACACTGGCCAGTAGATGCATCTATTTGGGGAAAGAGTTCGCCATCTTGCTGATACCTTTGCAGCCAGTAGGTAAACTGGCTCAAGATTTGGCTTAAATCCTGACGAACTTTGTCGTGCCTGTGTTGATTATAAGAAAATTTGAAATTTTCGGGTAGGTGTTTATCTGCAGGTCGAACAAACCAATAAGTCATGGAGACTTGTTCTGGGAGATAATGGCTAGTTTCTACCATAACAAAAGGATAGAGGCGAGTTTGCCAGTTTTTTGCCAAATAACTTTTATCTCGCGGGCGGCGATAGGTTTTCCAATCTAAAATAAGAGCTTGGTGGCGATCGCCTATTAATAAGTCATAAATAACAGTCAAGATATAACCTTGAAAATTTAAACTCCGAGTATGTTCTGCTTGCCTAAAAGTTTCGTCGTTTTTCGAGTTAGGAAATATTTCTGTAGCTGCCTCGATAAAAGACTTTAAACATTCCTCCATTTCTGGATCTTTTTCCACTAAAGGTTCTATGGGCAATCCCAATTCTCTTTGCTGCATTAATAAGTGAAAGCGACTACCCCAATTCAGGCGTTCTTGTTCTTCATAAGTTATGGGAGAACTGAGGTTATCTAGGTAGAGATGTTGAAATTTTCTCGGACAACTTGCGAGGACGTTTAATTGTTGTTGAGATAGTCTAATTGGGTGCATCTTAATTTTGAATAAAACCAATAATTTACCGCTTTTTGCTAATTGCTAATTGCTAATTGCTAATGGTAAGGTAATCGACTGGGTCAGAAAATTCTCTTGAATGAGGTACATTTTTTCTTTTCGGGAATCGGTAATAGGTAATGGGTAATGAGTTGCAATTAACTACTACCTATTAACTACTACCTATTACCTATTACCCATTACCAAGAGCTTTAATTTTTTGACCTCACAGATATGGGAAATGCTATCATAGTTTTTCAGGAGCAATTGCGACAAAAAGCGAAGAATTGGTTTCTCTCTGAAAGGAGAGAAACCAATTCTTCCTTATTATTTATCTTAATTCTTAGCCTGTCTTCCTTAAGCTAGTTGCAACAATTCTGCACGCATGCAGCCCTTTTCCCAGCTCCATTCTGGTAAAGATTCTTGGGGAACAAATTCAGCAAAAATAGAGCCTTGTCCGCCTTTATAAAAACCAGTAATCTCCCCTTCTACTTCGAGACACCAAGGTGCTAAAACTCGGATTTTATCTCCTGGTTTAAATAGTTCGCCATTGGCATTAGTTGCCTCTGGTATTCTTTCAACTAATAGTTGTTTTTTCTTAGGTCGATCGGACCGGAATGGCTTATTTTTAGGAAAAGATGGTTTTGATAACTGTTTCTTTTCATAATTACCAGTAGTTTCTTGTTTGGGTTCAAATCGCTTAGGACGAATTGGCTTATAGGGTGTTTGTTCCCCTTGAGAAGCAGTTTCTTCTTTCGGTTCTATCCTAGCAGGTCGATTCAGTTTTAAAGAGTTTTCCTCATGAGATTCTATTTGCTCTGGTGGAGTAGTTTCCGCAGGTTTTCCTGGTTTTCTGATGCCTAGAATTTCGTTACTCACTGATTTATTCTGCCCCTACTAACGGTTTTCTCTTCTATTATAACATTCCCAAGCGATCGCCTACGCTTCGGGAAACCTTTCAATGAACTTTTGCCCTCGTAGAACAGGCATCTTGCCTGTTGCCGCTGTCAGTTGTTACTTTTCAATTAACAATTAACAATTAACAATTAGCTTCTTACTTCCAAAACAGGCTTAACCTGAATTGGCAAAGAAATCTGAGGAAAAGACTTATTAATCTTCAACATAGTTTGAATCGCACTCGCCTTATCGATCGTAGCAATAGTAACAGATTGCCGCGTCAAAATTTCTGCCACAACTCGGGCCGCTGCCTCGCTTTTTTCTGCCTCCTTATCCAGAAAAGCAAAAACTCGTCGCTTCGCCACGCCGCCGCGATTTACCCCAGACAAAACGCTAACAAAATACGGCGCTAATTCAGCCAGTTTTTGAGGATTATCCGCAGCATAATTCTCCAAAAAATTCGTTGCAAACATCTGCATATCCGCCCCAGGATGCTCGCTAAATTTTAACAAATAATCCTGCCCGTAACTTTCCTCAAAATAGCGAGTAACTAACTCCCGTCCGAACTGACGAACCTCATCTCGAACGCTATCGCAAATACTCACCATTACTTCTGGAGACCAATCTCCCTCGGTAAAAGTTTCATTAAATAAGTTCCAAGCAAACTCCCGAGAATCATCCCACTTCGATTCTAATATCCTCACCGCCGCTAACATTTCTTGAGTATTGTTGCGAAACCTTTCCATATTTGCCGAGAACATTTGCCTTGCCGCCTGGCGCACTGCTAAGATTTCATTACTTGCCAATTTTACTATATTAATAGTCTCAAATTCCTCTGCCCAATCCCGATAATTTGCCTGCAAAATTAAACCGCCCAATTCTTTAGCATAATTCGACTTGGCCCGACATAAGCGCATTCCCATTTCCCGACTAATACTCTGCATCCATCCCGGAATATCGTCGCGCAACAAACCGAGTAAATAACTATGAACTCCTTCGGCTTTTTCTGGTACTAATAAAAACTCGATCGAATCTTGGGCTAATTCCATAGCAAATTCCGAATTTGCTGCAGCTAAACGAGCAATTATTGGTTTAATCGCATTTCTAATATCTTCCTCGGAATTAACAGCCATTGCTAAGATAACAAGTTTCTGGGAACTGATTAAAGTTTCCTCTGGCAATTGACCGAATATTCTGATACCAATACCCCGCACTTGTGGGTAAGGAGATTCTATTAAAGACTCGATTAATTCTGGGGGCAATTCGGCGGCGGGAGTTTCACGATCTAATAATATTCTTGCTCCTAATTGTTGCACTTCTGGCCGGGGATGTCGCAACAAATCTAAGATAACTCCCATCCCTAATTTTCGCAATTGCGGGCTAAAACTTGTTAGTAGAATATCCGCGATGTCATCTACTACTTTTCCTATTCCTTCTGCCTCTGGATTAAATGCTAATACTTGGACGATTATTTGCCCGATTAAAACTTTAGAAGCATCCTCGTTGAGAATAGACGAACTTAGCAATCTCCCGGCAAATTGACGAGTTTCTTGTTGTTTGCTGGTAATTAAACTGCCGAGAAAATTCCTGTCGTTTAAAAATAGTTGACGTTGTTCTTCTATCCAGCGATAAGCTTGTTGGCGGGCTGCAGATACCAAACAGTTGGCTAATCCTAATACTAATTCAAAATTGGGGTTATTTGCATCGTAGCGATCGCTCGCTAATTCAAAAGCAAATTCTGCCGTTAGTTCGTAAGGTTTATCCAACAGTTTTATTAAGGTATTAATCTCAATTTCTTCGCCAAATTTACTGTTAGTTTTTAATGCTTTTACAGCAAAATTATGAACCCGGCGACAATTGCTTTCCAAAAGCAATTTTAACAAAGCTTCTGGATGGGCATCCCACAATTGAGGAAAAGCTTCTTCTCTATCTGTTGGTTCCGGATCCCCGGGTTTATAATTATACCGACAGCGCCACGCTTTAGTATTAGGAAGTAAGAGATAGCGCGGACTATTTTCGTAGAGAATATGACCGAAATTTATGTAACTCGCATAAGCATCCCACTTGCGGTTAATAGTTTGATATCGCCGCGCATTTCTATCCCACTGAGAGATGTTAGAGTCTTGAGAAGAGACGGCATCGAAATCGGCATATTGTAGCAAAATTTCTACTGCAATTTTAATATAGTCTTGGTCATTTTCTTCCCCTAATTGTTTCAAAGTCCGCCACACTCTTCGCAATAAATATTGACGGGTTTTATCGCTATAAAGTCGCCATTCTCTCGGAGGTTCTTTGTCTAACCGATAAACAATAATTGCAAAGACCTCTGCATCGTGGCGATATTCTGCCATTTTAAAAATGTGGCGAATTCGCTGAAAATAGTTCCGTTGAAAGGGAGCAGTTTTTAAGATTTCTAAAAGTGCGTTTCTGGTATTTTGATTGTCTATTTGATAGAGGCTATCCAAAATCGCAAAATCATTTTGTTTTCCACTTTCAAAACGCTTTTCTAATGCTTTAATTAAAGTTTCTGCCGAACCGTGAATCCCTAAATTACGGATTTCTCCTGGCAGCATTTCTGCGATTTCATTTTGCAATTCTGCCCTAGTTTGTTCGTCGGCTAATTTAAACAATGCTTCCCAAGCAATGCGACGCACAAATTCTGGAGAAGAGCTATTATTATAGAGGCGGTTTAAAGCAGAAATAGCACCTTCCCCACCGCACCAACCTAACGCCCAAGCAATACAATAATCTCTTAACGGCCTGCCGCTGCCGATAAGTTTAATTAACAGGGGAGTTGCTTCGGCAATTTTAAGTTCTCCAGCACGCCAAATCACTCTATCTAAAGGCCAATTGCTGTTACTGTTTCCCTGCAAATTTTGAATAATTGCTTGTTGGCGAGGGTCTGTTTTTGTTGTTGTTTGGGTTGATGTTTCTTGTGGGGGTGGAGAGGTTTCTTCGGGAGTTGTTTCGCTGATATCCCGATAGCCTTTTTTGACTTTTTCTCGAACTAATTTATCGAAAGTTTGTTGCGCTTTTGGTAAGATTACTGGTGCATCTGTTTTGGTGCCTTCTTTGAGTTTTGCGCCCCGGCGACCGTAACGAAAATTAACAAGATAACGGTCTTCTCCTAGTTGGCACAAATCTACTTCGTAGATTTTATCGGAGCGATCGTCTTGGTAGTGAAGGGTGGTTTTTTTGATTAGTTTCATGCTTAATTGGGAATGGGGAATTTCTAAGGTGCCTAGCTCGCAATTAGCAATTAGCAATTAGCAATTAGCAATTAGCGTTAATATTTTTACCCACATCTTTAAACTAGATGCGCTACTACTATTTTGCCTTAGAAGTTTCTGGAGCGACAAATTTTATTAGTTGGCCGTTCATTTCCCCTGGCAGTGACAAAAAAAAGAGAGAGTCACTCGCGCAACTCTCCCAGCCATCAGGGTGCATCTACATAACACATCATAACTGATTTATTATGAGGGGTCAATCCCCTTTTTTTAAAGATTTGGTAAAGAAATTTTTGAGATTGTGAAGTTACGATAAAGGGCCTTTATGTTTTTTGGTATTTCAGAAACCCGGTTTTTTCAAAAAACCGGGTTTCACAGGCCCAATCTCCAGCCTTGAAAAGTAGGTTGTGCGGACCTTCGTGGACCCAACTTTCGATGTTGGGTTCCGCTGTCGCGGAGCCCGACCTACAACTTGGAGATAAACTCAAAAAAACCTTTTTAATCTTTCCACCGATGCGCAAACTCTTTTTACTGGCCCTTGCTGGTTTCATCTTAACCCTTGGTTGGACAACCTATTCCCATGCCACGATCGCCCATCGCCCCCATAACGCCGATCCCCTCATGGAGGCCCATGCTGGCGATTATCCTGCGGCCACTCCCTTAGTAGCGATCGCCCCTAAAGTCCCGGTAGATGGCCAAACCGTCACCTACGGCAGCTATAACGGCCAATCTTTTAACGGTTATCTGACCCGCCCACAAGAAGCAACTGGCCCTTTACCCGCCTTAATCGTCATCCACGAATGGTGGGGCCTCAACGATAATATTAAAGCGATGACCGACCGTCTGGCCGGAGAAGGATATACTGCCCTGGCGGTGGACTTATACGGCGGCGAAGTAGGGGCCAATCCCGAACAAGCGGGCCAACTAAAACAAACCGCCGAAGGCAACCCCCAGACATTAGAAGCAAATCTCAGCCAAGCTTATCAATATTTAGAAAACCAACAAAAAGCACCAAAAATTGCCAGTATCGGTTGGTGTTTTGGCGGCACAATGTCTTTTAAAACTGCTCTTTTATTCCCTCAAGAATTAGATGCCAGCGTTATTTATTACGGCGGCGGCATCGAAACTAATCCTCAATTATTAGAACCTTTGCAAATGCCAATTTTAGGTATTTTTGGAGAACTCGATAGCAACCCGCCACCGGAGACAGCTCGCGAGTTTGAATCTGTTTTAAAATCCCTAAATAAATCGGCGGAAATCTATATTTATGAAAATGCCAATCATGCTTTTGCTAATCCTTCTGGCACTCGTTATAATGCTGAAGCGGCGGAAGATGCTTGGGAGAAAACCACCGCTTTTTTAGATAACCATCTGAAAAAATAGTTCGTAGTAACGACTTTAGTCGTGGTTCGTAGTAACGACTTTAGTCGTGGTTCG
>CAZUCT010000009.1:15479-15556 GCA_964619285.1 uncultured bacterium
AGTAACGACTTTAGTCGTGGTTCGTAGTAACGACTTTAGTCGTGGTTCGTAGTAACGACTTTAGTCGTGGTTCGTAG
>CAZUCT010000009.1:15656-49723 GCA_964619285.1 uncultured bacterium
TAATCGCGGAGCGCGATTTTTATGTTCGTAGTAATCGCGGAGCGCGATTTTTATGTTCGTAGTAATCGCGGAGCGCGATTTTTATGCGATAAAAAATATCTTGGTGCGCGGTGCGCACCCTACTTGTTAATAGTCGGTAATTTGAGAGTTACCCCTGCCAAAAACCAGTAATAAACGTTAACCGGATCCACATCTAGTGGATAATAGTAAGTGTTGTAACTAATTAAGAGAATCAACAGCCAAAAACTCATTCCATATTGGCGTAAAGTTCGGTCGTAAAGCGATCGCCACGCTTTAAATGTCACCCAACTTAAAGTAGTTACCACTCCTAAAAAAGCTAACAAACCCGGATAGCCAATTTCATAAAGCAATTTCGGATAAAATGTCTCTATTAATCTCGTTTTGCCAAAAACCCTAGCCGCATTTGTCGCCCTTCCCAAACCATTTCCTAATAATCCCAGATTGTCGCTGGCAACGCTTTTAAATTGCTCGGCAACAAAATCCAATGGCGGCGAAGCCATCCAAGGTGCCATAGCATCGAAAATAGAGACAGCGATCGCTACCCATACTACTGAAAAAACACCTAACCCCAGTAACTTTTTCCAGCGTTGCCAGTCTTGTCTGGTTCCGAAAAACAAGATTATCCAAATTAAAGGTACTAAAACTAAAGGCAATTTTTGACCGGAAACAACCGCAGCAATAAATACTACAAACATTGCCGCAAAACCAACAATTCGCCAGCGCTTTGAAGATTCGGAAAAAGCAGATGCAGCAGTAAAAAACGCGCTGGAAATTAAAAACCAGCTCCACTGCCAAGGAGAAACAAAAGTACCGGGCAAACGAATCATATTTTGGGAAGGACTAAATACTAAAGAACCTCCAACCAAACATTTAGCATCGAGAGTTGCTTTAAATAAATCGTCTCCTTGGAGTCCGCGAGTTCCCTGACATATTCCTGTTGCCAATAACCCATATTGTGTCAGACCCAATATGCAACAAATTAGGGCAATAACCACCAGCAACCTGCTTAAAAAAGTTAAATCCTTTTGGTTGCGAATCAGATAATAACCGGCCAAAATTAAAGGGATATATCCCCCTAACACTTTTAAACCAACAATGCCCACCATCAAAGGTTGTCCGTTAGGTTGAGAAGCAAAAAACTGCTGGTATCCGTTAACAAAAATTAGAGTTAACAAACTCAAGCCTAATAACAACCCTAAAGGCAGCATCAAAGGTTGGGAAATAAATATCGGCAACTGCTGTTTTCGGCAGGATTGAATTAGACTAATTAATGCTGGAAAATACAAGAAATCTTTGGCAAATTGAAAAATAGGATTGCCGCCACCGATCCAGTAAGTAACTGTACCGCCGAAGGGCAGATAAATTAGAAATAGCCAAAGAGCAGTTCTGGGATATTTATAAGAAAGCCAACAGCATAGCAAACTGCCAGGGATAATTGCGAGGGTTAGATTGACAATTCCTAGCAATAATAAACAGAGAGCGATCGCTGCAAAAAGCAATTTTTTTCTATTTTGCATGAGTTTTTTTTGACTTGCTATGTTTTATGTTTCTCAATAAATACCCTTGGTTAAGAAACCCGGTTTTTCAAAAAAACCGGGTTTCTGGGTTTTTCAAAAAAACCGGGTTTCTGGGTTTTCAAAAAAACCGGGTTTCTGGGTTTTCAAAAAAACCGGGTTTCTGAGATACCAAACTAACTATCCTTCATTTTTTTTAGACCGCGCAAAGCATTTTTTCTATTTTCAAAAAGCTGTATAATAGCATCTAATAGTTTCTGAGTAATTTGAGAATTTTTCCCTCCCAAAAAATCTTCTGCAGAAATGTTTTTTGCAAAAAAATCTTGGACTAATTTTCTGTTATTAATTATCTCATCAAATCCAACACATTTAATGATAAATGTCGTCAGCGGTGAGTTAGCTTCATAACTAGCTTTAGCCGTTTCTCCTGGTTCTAATAAAGCCAAAACTTCACTTTCTAATTTATTTTTAGGTTGATAAACATCACCTAGTTTCGGTAAAAAATCTACCAATTGAGCCGTATAAAAATCCTGAGAACGAGCTTCTCCTATCATAGTAGAAAGGGGAATATTCAATCCCACTCGCAAAGATAATGCCTCCATGAAAGCGATACTAAATAGTTTGCAACGTAGATAAAGCCTGGCAACTTCAAGATTATTTCTAGCCCGTTCTACCAAATTTTGGTAAATTTTATTGTCTGGCTTTCCATCGAATTTTCTAAAAATCAATTCTGGGTTGAGAGAACTCAAAAATCGTTCCGTTTTTTCTAAAGCAATTCGATATTCATAAACCGTGTAAGAATTAAGAGCGAGCAGAGCGTGGTTGGTTTCCGGTAATAAATTCCAAGTGTTCTCTATAAAAACGTCGCTTGGGGCGGCAAAACCGCTGATATCCCTGTTAGCCATTCTGACAGATTTATTGACCGTTTCTATCAGTTCTGCCTCTGTTAAATTGAGGTTGAATTTACTATTAGTTTCTTGCAAGCGTTGATAGAGGCGATCGCTTGCACTTAACCCATCAGCAGAAGGCGGCACAAAAGGAATTGTTGCCTCGATACAAGCTAATATTTGAAACAAGTGTTGGGGCTTAATAAAAGAGTCTAGAGTTTTTCCAGCAACTATAGCGCTCATAAATTCATTTTGCCCCCCAAAAGGCGACAAAACTTGACCGGGAATAAAGCCAAAAATTGACATTGCCATCTCAAAAGTTGCATCTTTTGGTAATTTGCGATCGTCGCCAATTTTTAGCTGCCCCTGCACTTCTTGGATAAAAGGAACCAGATAATAGCTGAGATTAAAATTGATACTGGAGTCAACCTGGACGTAAACTAGATCGTGAAATAATGCCGCCAGTACCTCAATTGCATCCGAATTTCCCCCTACTTCAAAAAGGTGGTTCGTAGTATGAAAGTAACGCCAAGGCCCGGTCATGGGTTGGACGATTAATTCCGCTATTTCGGCAAGTTGAGTAGGTGTAGTATCTACTTTTAGAGCGTTAGTAGCCCAAGTCAGTTTTTCCAAACATTTTTCGTACCCCTGTTTGACTTTCATAAATACCTCTTTATTTTTATCGTTCTTGACTAATTGAAGACAGGCTAATTGATAATTATTCGTTATTTTAATTAACAACTAACCATTAACAAATAACTATTAGCTTTTAGCCACGATCGCTCTCATCGCAAATTTAGGCAGAGCTAACATTCTTCGCCAGCGCCACGGTTCTTGATAAAGTCGATAAAGCCATTCGAGATGATTGTCGCGAAACCAAGCCGGTGCCCTTTTTTTCACCCCCGCCCAAATGTCAAAACAACCGCCAACACCAATCCAAATAGAGTGGGGACAAATATGCCTATTTTCGGCAATCCAAAATTCTTGCCGAGGCACTCCCAAACCCACAAAAATTATTCGCGGTTGCGAATCTTTTAGGGTTTGAAGTAATTCTCGTTCTTCTTCCGGTTTTAGATAACCGTGTTGGGCGGCGATCGCCAACTTTTCTACCCCTATTTTCTCTTGCAAACTTGCTGCAGCGGCCATCGCTACCCCCGGTTTTCCTCCATAGAAAAAAATCGAGTTATTCTCGTCCAAATTAGCAGCTTGAACTAACAAAGATTCTGCTAATTCAATACCCGGGCAGCGCTGTTGAGATACACCTTTGAGACGCAAATATAAAATAATTCCCGATCCATCTGGAACTACCAGCTCCGCTTGCTGGACGATGCGAGCTAATTTTAAATTTTGCTCTGCCTCCATAGCCATTTCTGCATTGAGCGTCACCACATGAGTTCCTAACCCCTGCTCCAAACAAGAAAGCAAGTAATTTAGATAGTCGTCCATGCAGTCCACTGGCAGTCCTAAAACTGAATATTGCAAATTAGGGGAAAGCGCAATTGCTGAACTCATTGTATTAAAAAAACTCCTACACACCTTCTTTAATTTAGATTAAACTAATTTCTAGAGAGCTAGTCCTCAGAAACCCGGTTTTTTGAAAGCTCGGAAACCCGGTTTTTTAGAAAAACCGGGTTTCTTGAACGGCTCTCTAGTGGATTTATCGCTAAAAGAGAACGGGCAACCAAAAGCGATCGCTCTTGGTTGCCCGGCGATCCACAACAATTTCTGCGATCGCTTTTCCGCTAAAAATTACTGGACCAACTATCCCACTGAAGCCAACTGGGGAGTAAATGCTTGTTTTAGCAGTTCCACTTTATCAGTTTTCTCCCAAGGCAAATCCAAATCGGTGCGTCCCAAATGACCGTAAGCGGCCACATCTTGGAAGAAACGACCGCCCCTTTCTCCTGGCAACTTCTGTAAATTAAATGCCTGAATAATCCCTGCCGGACGCAATTCAAAGTTGTTTTTCACCACTTCCAGCAACTTATCTTCATCCACCTTACCAGTACCAAAAGTCTCGATGGTCATACTTACAGGTCTCGCTACGCCAATAGCATAACTGACTTGAATTTCGCATTTATCTGCCAAACCAGCAGCCACGATATTCTTAGCAATATAGCGACAGGCATAAGCTGCACTGCGATCTACTTTGGTGGGATCCTTGCCGGAAAAAGCACCGCCTCCGTGGCGAGAATAACCCCCATAAGTATCCACGATAATTTTACGTCCCGTCAGGCCCGAATCTCCCTGGGGTCCGCCAATGACAAATTTGCCTGTTGGGTTAACCAAAAAGCGAGTTTGGGCATCAGGTTTGATAGACTTATCGGCAAACAAGGGCTCCACCAAATTTTGCCAAAGGTCTTCCTTAATTTTTGCCTGTATCGTCGATTGAGCAGTTAAATCCCCAATTTGAGCCGTGTGTTGTGTAGAAACTAGAATCGTATCGATCGCCACCGGTCGTCCATCTTCATAGACAACCGTCACTTGAGTTTTGCCATCGGGACGCAGGTAGGGAAGTTTGCCCGTTTTGCGCAAAGCTGTCAATTCGCGGGACATCTCGTGAGCCAAACTGATAGGCAAAGGCATTAATTCCGGGGTTTCGTTGCAGGCAAAACCAAACATTAATCCTTGGTCTCCTGCCCCAATGGCATCTAATTCTTGTTCGCTGAGTTCTTCGCGAGATTCTTGAGCCGCGTCCACCCCTTGAGCGATATCTGGAGATTGGGCATCAAGAGCTACCAGCACCGAGCAGCTATCGGCAGAAAACCCGTTTTCTGCATGAATATAGCCGATTTCGGCAATTTTTTTTCTTGCTAAATCAATGTAGTTTACGATAGCTTTGCTGGTAATTTCCCCAGTAATTAGCACCAAACCGGTGTTAACTACTACTTCGGCGGCGACGCGACTTTTAGGATCTCCAGCAAGGAGAGCATCTAAGATAGTGTCTGAGATTTGGTCGCAAATTTTATCTGGATGTCCTTCAGTTACAGACTCTGAGGTAAATAGATAACGATTAGACAAGAGTTAATCCTCCAATTGATTGTTTTAGATGCAAATTTAACGAAGAAAAATGATTCACAAAACTACTTCGCCAGCTTTTCTCAACTTTGTTTGAAAACCTTTTGAGTTGCATTTCCCCGTTTCTCAAGATTGTTTCTTGACAATGGGAAATAATTTTTTTTCGGTTTTCTCAGTTACCGGGACTTCCTAATATAACAAAGGTTCTCGCGAGCTTCTGGGAAATTTGGCTATTTTTTAATGTCGTTGCACCCAAATCCAATGTTGCCAATGTTTCGGCTAATATTTTAATTAAAGTCTCAAAAGCGGATTCAGTCTTGTTTTTCAGAGGACAAAACTGTAATTTCTGCCAAATTAGCGATCGCTACATCTGCCCCTTGTAAATGGCTTGCTTCGGCTCTTTGCCAACAAATGCCAATACAACCGGCTGCCCCAGCTTTTTTTGCCATCTCCCAGTCTGAGGGAGAATCTCCTACCATTAAAGTCGCCCCTGGTTCCACTGTCAATCTTTGACAAGCTTCCAGAAATAAAATCGGGTCTGGCTTGCTCGGGCCAGAATCTACTCCCATTAACAATTGGATGTAATCCTCTAGCTGATAATGTTTGACAAAACGTTGCACTCTTGCGGTTGAATCTGCCGAGAGAATGCCTAGCTTGAGACCTGACTCCCAGAGGGACTTTAACAGTTCCAGACTGCCGATAAATAGGGGAGATGGGACATCTCTGTTTAAAATAACATCGGCTTCGTTAAAGGCATTGCGAGCTATGGCCAAAGATTCTAGCCATTCTCGCCCCGTTTCCGCAATATAGGCAGCGGCTGCTATTTCGTTTTCTCGCCTGCTGCCTACCGCTAATAAACCGGTAGGATCGATGCTATCCCCATCGATACCAAAGGCCATTAATAGAGGCTCTCCTATTCCTGGAATTTTGGCATCTATCAGTCGCGCTCTTTTTTGGCCCAAATTTCTCAATAACTCTTGAGAATCTTCTAAAGTCCCGTCTTTATCAAAAATTATTGCTTGAATATTGGAGAAAGTAGTTCCCCCACATTTAATTGTCACCATTTTTTTTTAGCTCTTCGCTTTGCTTTGTTCGGGCATAAAAAGCAATAGAGAATAGAATTATATTAGTCGAGCTAGTAAAATTCCTATTCTCTATTCCTGGAGCATCTCATATTTGCAAAAAAACTTTCTTGAGCAATTAACAATTGACAATTGACAAAAAGCGGGATTGCTTCGTTTCACTCGCAACGCTTCGCGCTCTTGGTTTTCTTCAAAATTGAGATGCACGCCTCTATTCCTCTGTCATTAGCAATCTCTAAGCTATTCTTCTTCTGTTGTCGGTGACGTTTCTTCTTCTTCGGGAGGTTGCGAATCTTCTACCTCTTCCGAAGTTGCTGCTTCTGAAACTATCTCTGGAGCTGCTTGTTCTGTTACAGGTTCGGTTGTTTCTTCTGGGGAAGCTGATGCTGCTGATGCTTGTGCTTCCTCTACTTCAGGCTCTGAAGCTGCTTCTGCTACTTCTGCTACTTCCTCCTCTACAACAGTCTCGACTTCGGCAACCTCTTGCGGGGCCGTTTCTCCTCGCTTTTCGGCCATCATTTTTTCCCTGAATTTAGCAGCCATTTCCTCTGCTTTGTCGTAAACCAGGTCGGGATTTTTGACCATTGCCCCCGGTTCTGGTTCTAACTGCTTGGTTGATAGGGAAATGCGGCCCCTGTCCGAATCTAGGTCAATGATCATTACTTTGAGTTCGTCATTGACTTTGAAAACGCTGCTGGGGGTATCGATATGGTCGTGGGAAATTTCTGAAATATGGAGCAAACCGCTGACGCCGCCAATGTCGATAAACGCACCGTAGGGCTTGATACCGCGTACGTTTCCGATTACTACTTCTCCTACTTCCAAGCGGTTCATCTTCCGTTCTACCAAGGCGCGACGGTGGCTGAGAACTAGCCGGTTTCGCTCTTCGTCCACCTCTAAGAATTTCAGGGGTAGTAGTTCGTTTACTAAGTCTTCCTTGGGTTTGCGGGTGCTAATATGAGAACCGGGGATAAAGCCGCGCAATCCTTCTATCCTTACTAAGGCTCCCCCACGATTGGTGGCGAATACTTCCGAGCGCACCGTTGCATCTTCCGCTTGCAGTTGGCGTACCCTTTCCCAAGCCCGCATATATTCTATGCGTCGGATGGACAAGGTTAGCTGTCCATCTTCGTTTTCATCTGTTAGAATAAAGAATTCTCTGGTTTCGTTGGCCTGTAGTACCTCTTCTGGTTGTTCGACCCGATTAATTGACATTTCCTGGATGGGAATGTATGCTGCTGTTTTTGCACCGATGTCAATTAATGCCCCACGGGGTTCTATACTGAAAACTGTCCCCGGCACTACGTCCCCAGGGCTAAAGTGATAGTCGTATTTGTCCAGTAGGGCTGCAAAATCTTCGTGAGTGAAGCCCACATCTTTAGTTATTGTGTTTGAATCGATCATGTGTATTGTTTTTCGAGATTTCTCCCCTTAATTTTTTTGTTTGATTGATTTTTTGAGAGCTGCGGCAATCTTAGTCCCCCGCCATCTAGTTTCAAGGAACAACTGCGGCTTTAGTTTTGCGATTAAGCACAATTTCCCAACCCTTATTTTATTTTGCCTCATAACTGGCCTTATTTTTGGCCTATAGAGGGTTATTATTCAGACCCCACGAGTCGCACTGCAAAATTGTTATCTTAACATATTTTAAAATTTTAAGTTAGTCATCGGCAAGGATTGACGATCGCTTGTTTGGGTTGGAGGATTGTTTTGGAGTTGATTTAAGGTATCGACAAAATCTCGTATTCCTTGAAATTGGCGATAAACGGAGGCAAAGCGGATGTAGGCTACTTCGCTGAGATGCCGCAATCTGATTAAAACTAATTCGCCGATTTGGGCGCTGGTAATTTCTCGTAGCGATCGCCCCATAATTTCGGTTTCTATTTCCTCAACCATCTCTTCGATCTCCTTCGAGGGGATACCAGTTTTTTCGCAAGCTCTGATAATACCCCGCAGTAACTTCGATTTATCGAAAGACTCGCGAGACCCATCCCTTTTTACCACAGTAATCGGAATAAACTCTATTCGTTCGTAAGTGGTAAAGCGATGCTGGCAATTCAAGCATTCTCGCCTGCGGCGGATGCTTTGACCTGCTTCGGTGGAGCGCGATTCGAGAACGCGACTATTGGGGTGCTGGCAAACTGGACACTGCACGATTTAAGTTTTTTGGAGTCTTGCTCCCTAGTATTGGCCCTTATTTGGGGTAGGCCGTTGATGGCCCCACATAATTATTGGGAACTAGAGACAAGGATGAGAGCTGAGGACGTACTTATTACAGCCTGCCCCAGCGCTCATCACCCTGGCACTGTTCGAGTAAGGGTTTTTTGGTTAATTACTTACCGATCCGGGGTGGATCGCGAAAAGCGATCGCAAAAAATAAAACTCCCAGTGCTAAGGCCAAAACCAAAATATAAGCGGCACTTTCCATATCAGATTTTCCTGAATATGCGGTTCAATAATTAGTTTACCAATCAATGGCAAATAAAAGTCCAAGGAAATACTTTGCCTGGAGTATCAAAGCATTTCCTTGGACTTCTCCAAAACTGGCTTTTAACTGTAATGGTTAGGGACTTGCAATTTAATAAGATACCGGCTTGTTGGGTTTCGTTTCAGTTCACCCAACCTACAATCTGGTACTTTATTTTTTTCCAACTCCATTGCCATAACATTTGGGGCCAGTATTTTAGCCTTCCTGTTTTCGGGTACTTAAGTCACCCAATTTCTGGAACAGACCAAATTCTACCTGCTCTTCTAAGTCTGGATCGACACCAGCAAACACATCTCGGAAGAGAGTGCGGCATCCATGCCAGATATGACCGAAAAAGAACAGCAAAGCAAAACAAGCGTGGCCGTAAGTAAACCAACCGCGAGTGCTGGTACGGAATACCCCGTCGGAGTTTAAGGTTTCGCGATCGAATTCAAAAGGCTCGCCACCTTGGGCCTTACGAGCATATTGCTTAACCAGTGCTGGATTGGTAAAGGTTTGGCCGTCTAATTCGCCTCCGTAGAAGCTAACAGTTACTCCTTGTTGCTCGAAGCTGTATTTCGACTCAGAGCGACGGAAGGGAATATCTGCCCGAACTACACCTTCGCGATCGGTCAAGACCACTGGGAAGGTTTCAAAGAAGTTAGGCAGACGACGCACGAATAATTGTTCGCCATTCTTATCTTTAAACACTGGGTGGCCTTGCCAACCTTGAGCGATGCCATCGCCTTTGTTCATCGGGCCTACGCGGAACAAACCACCTTTAGCCGGGCTGTTACCGACGTAATCGTAGAAAGCTAATTTTTCTGGTATTTCCGACCAAGCTTCCGATTGAGATTTTCCTTCGGCTAAACTTGTTTGAACTCGACGTTGGATTTCTTCTTGGAAGTAACCGCCATCCCATTGATAGCGGGTGGGGCCAAATAGTTCTATGGGGGTGGCCGCGCTGCCGTACCACATGGTACCGGCTACTACGAAGGCGGCAAAGAAAACGGCGGCAATACTGCTGGATAGCACCGTTTCGATGTTCCCCATCCGCAGGGCTCTGTAGAGTCGTTCCGGCGGTCGTACCGATAGGTGGAATAAACCGCCAATAATCCCTACTACTCCGGCTGCTATGTGGTGGGCTACAATTCCCCCGGCGTTGAAGGGGTTAAAGCCTTCTGGACCCCACGATGGCGCTACGGGTTGGATACTACCTGTCAGGCCGTAAGGATCTGATACCCACATTCCCGGACCAAATACTCCTGTTAGGTGGAAGGCACCAAAACCAAAGCAGAGCAAACCGGATAAGAATAAGTGAATGCCAAACATTTTTGGCAAGTCCAGGGCAGGTTCGCCGGTACGTTGGTCGAAGAATAGTTCTAAGTCCCAAAAAACCCAATGCCACACGGCTGCTAGGAATAGCAAACCAGACAGGATGATGTGGGTTGCGGCTACGCCTTCAAAAGACCAGAGGCCGGTATTTGTGGCCACTTCGCCGGTGACGCTCCAACCGTTCCAGGATTCGGTGACGCCTAGTCTGGCCATGAAGGGCATCACGAACATTCCCTGACGCCACATGGGGTTCAAGACTGGATCGCTGGGATCGTAAATTGCTAGTTCGTAAAGGGCCATCGAACCAGCCCAGCCAGCTACTAGAGCTGTGTGCATTAGGTGTACGGAAATTAAACGCCCCGGATCGTTCAGGACGACTGTGTGTACGCGGTACCAGGGTAGTCCCATTGACTACGCTCCTCCTTTGATTAATGTCTATTTCAAATCTAGTTGCAGATACCTTTTTACTTGTAACAGGCAGGATGCCTGTTCTAGACAAGCTTTGACCATTGCTGGGCAAGGTTTGTCAAAAGGGGGTATCGTCCCATAAGCTCGATACTGTTTTTTATTCCCTAGCTTTTGGCCTTTTGCCTGCGGGTGTTTAAGTTTGAGCCGCGTTTTTTAGGCCATTTTTAGCTCTCTGGGATAAATATGAAAAGTATTTTAAGAATTGTATCGAGTGTTGGGGTTAATTGCAAGCAGATCGAGAGGTTTAACGGTGGCGATCGCTTTGGGAACCTTAGTATGATTATTTTTACTAATTTATTTCAGATTATTAATCTGACTAAACTGGAACGAAAAAAAGGAGGCCCCACGAACGGGGCCCCCATAAGCGAACTCAAAATTAATAACTAATTCCCAAAGTGACGGAAGCTCGTATTTCTTGCTCGCCTCCGATTACGGGAGTAGTTGCAGATTCGGCTTGGAAAGAAGCGGCCCGCATCAAAGGTTGAGGCATGGGGGCGCTGGCACTGTTAATTGAAATGCTGACTATACCGCGACGAGTAAGGTTGAGAGCGCTTAAGACGGTATCGGCCTGTTTTTGGGCATCTTGGGTGGCCTGTTGTAGGACTTGCAGTCGGGCCCGCTCTATGGCCTCGTCGGAGGCCACAAAACTAATACCGTCGATTCTACTGGCCCCGGCCTTGACCGCATCATCGAGCAACTTACCGGTGTCGGTGGTACTGAGACGAAAACTAACGGTATTAATCGCAGTATATCCGGTTAGCAATTGGCGATCGTTTTGGTAGTTATAAACGGGATTGAGACTAATACCGGTGGTTTCCAATTTTTCGACGTTGCGCGATCGCAACAACTCTACCACGGCAGCCGATCGCCTCGCTACTTCCTGTTGGACTTCTACTGCAGTTTTACCTTCTGCTTGAACGCCCAAACGTACTACGCTTATGCTAGTAGGAATACTTACTATTCCCTGACCGGTAACGCTCAAGGTTCTGGTTTGTTGTTCTTGGGCGATCGCCTGGGGAACAAAAGCAACCAGGTTAACTCCACTCAGCCCCAAACAAAGGGCAGCTATCATACCGCAAGAGTTAATCCGAGAACGAGATAAAAAGTTTCGATTCATATTCGTTTTTTCCTTAAATACAACAATTATTGTCAATTTTAAGCTATTACCGAGCTGGGTTATGCTCGGTTTGCTTCTAATTAAATACACAAATAAATTATCCAATTCCTCGAATAACGGTTCGGGAAACTTAAGAAAACAAGTTTCGTCTAGGGATTTCGATCTTTCGCTCCCGCCCGATCCAGGGTGTAGCTGCTCAAATTGGAAAATTTGTTTATGCTGCGATCGACAAAAACTTTAAGAGTGGGAGACCACGCTCCTAATTTTGCTATACCAAATACTGAGGGTCATTATGTTAGGAGCCGCGCCAAAATAACTTACCTATTCAGAAGTAAATTGAGGAAGGATGGAGTAATTCTATTCTCCATGAAAACTGTTCCTGAGAATATGCACGTTATCAAAATCTTCGATCGCTTTTTTTCCTGTTTGATACTCATTGTCATCTAATCGAGCCCGAACAGTTAATCCTGTATTAGTGGTAATAAGTAGGTAGGCAAAAATATTTGCAGAAAATTTTCCCCGTAGAACAGACATCTTGTCTGTTCGGTGTCTAATTAATTTGGCACTCCTACTTATTACTATACTCGACGCGGGTAGAAAATGCGCTTTTTTTGACTCGAAGAAAAAACTCAAAATTCTCTTTTTGAGTGTGAGTCATGAGTGTGAGTCACTCGTCATGATACGCTTCATTCCTTGCCGCTTTGAGTATAATCAAATTAACGGTTTCTTTGCTTACTAAAGGTCTGCCTCTCGTATTTTCTGTTTTCTGTTAATTGACAAAACATTCGATGTTTAATTTTATTCCTTATGCTAGTGCCGGGAGGTAGATGAGAAACATTAATTGTTAATTCCGTTTCTCTTGCTAATTTTTGTAGCTCACTTTTCCACAGTTTTACTCGATAACCATTACTGCCACCACAATCTGCGGTTATCAATATTTCTTCTGCTTCTGGATAAATTTGTTTTCCCATAAGGTTGCACCATTGACGGATGGAACTAACCGCAAACTCTGCTGTATCGTGGCTAATCCCTACATTGACCAATCCCGAAATTATTGGTTTACATAATATACTTATAAAAAATTACTTTTCCAAGTTCGGTATCGGGAAAATCATGAATCAATACTGGAATTGGCGATCGCCCCGGTTGCCATTCCCTGCCTACATTTTGATAGTTTCCAATCGGTTCTTTCTTCTTTGTATCCACTGATATCACTGGTTGATTTTTTTCTGGAAAATCTTTAACTTTCTCTGAAATGTATTGAAACTGAGCGTCTCTGTCTTTGTGAGATGACCCTTCAGTAGTTTTTCGATTACTCTGCAAGCTATATCCTAATTTTTTCAAAAGTTTAGCTACGGTTCTAGGGCTAATTTTATGTCCCATTTCTTTGAGAGTAGTTGCTAACTTGGTGGTACTTTTAGATACTCATAGTAATGGTGAATCGGGGTCTTCACGAGTTGCTAGTGCTATCAATTCTTCTAAATCTTTAATTAAAGTTTGGTCTTTTTCTAGCAAGCTTTTGCGTCCTCCTCCCGAACGTCTCACTTTAGAGTTGCTTTTTGAGGAGATAATTCCTTCTTCTTGCTTATATGGAACTTTTAGTTCTTTGATTCCTTTACTGATGGTTTTACTTGATAATCCCGTAGCTATTGCAACTATAGGGAATTCCACCTTGCCCCAAAGTTACTGCTTCTGCCGCTGCCCGCAATTGTCTGAGCCTCTCGTCCATGTAAGGAATCAACGCCTCAAATTTTGTTTGAACATTCTCAATTGCTGACATTTGTTTATTACTCCTGAGCTTCCATTTTATTGTACTATGCTTTCTGCTTAAATAAGAATTTTATTTCTGCGCGACTCCGAACGGTTGCTTTTAGTTTTAGAACGATGTCGAGACGATTTACAAACAGGAGCAATTATCTCCGTCAGGCAGTTATCTTTTCGAGTCAGGAAACTGCCAATATCGTAAATTACCCCCTAATTTTGGGCCCATAAATTTTTCCCGCGCCGAAGCAAATTCCCCCTTGTCAAATCGATTTTTTTATGTTAACCTATTGTTTATAAGGGGTCGTTCGCCCCTACGCTTGACTAAATATTCAACACATTCTGTTCGTTGTAATCGCTTCAGCGATTTAGATTTATAGCGCTAAAGCGCTTACTACGAACCCTATAAAAAGAAGGGATTATGAACCAACAATTCTTGCCCAAACAATTAGAACTATTTCCCAGCGACAAACCAGAAAAAACTCCAAATAAAACATCGACCTTCTCGGACAACTTATCCCTTCCAATTCATAGATGGTTTCGCTACTCCGCTGGATTTTCCGCTACCTGGGTAACGGACATTATCCAACAAGAAAAAGCCCAAGGCAGACACAGAATATTAGATCCATTCGTAGGTTCTGGCACAACACTTTTAGCAGCAGAATCTTGTAACGTTGAAGCTATTGGTATAGAAGCTCATCCCTTCGTCGCCCGCATCGCTCAAACCAAACTTTATTGGCGAGAAAATCCCCTAGAATTTAGAAAATATGCCCTAGGAATTTTACGAGAAGCAAAAACCTTAGAAACAACATCAAGCGCCCAAGATATTAGCGAATATCCTAAACTAATACACAAGTGCTTTACTGACAAAAGTCTCGAACAATTAAATAGCATCAAAAAAGCATTAGAAAATAGAAGAGATAAGGGAAAACTTTCAGAACTTACCTGGTTAGCATTAACATCAATTCTGCGAGAATGTTCCACCGCAGGAACCGCTCAATGGCAATATGTACTTCCCAACAAAACCAAAACTAAAATCCGCGAACCTTACGAAGCATTTTTAGCTAAGATTTACTTGATGGGAGAAGATCTGATTAAACAACAACAAAACTCCCTTAATAAAGCAGCAATTTTGTACCGAGAAGATGCCAGAGAATGTAACTCAATTGCCGATGGATGGGCAGATTTAATAATTACCTCGCCTCCTTATGCTAATAATTACGATTATGCCGATGCGACGCGATTAGAAATGAGTTTTTTGGGAGAAATTAGCGGTTGGGGAGATTTACAAAAAACCGTTCGTCAATATTTAATTCGTTCTTGCACTCAACACGCTGCTAAACTTAATAAAGAGATAGATGGCATTTTGAAAAGTCCGCTTTTAGCCCCTATTTTTGAAGAAATTACTAATACTTGCAGTCTGCTTTCTGCTGAGAGAAAAGATCGTGGTGGCAAGAAGTCGTATCACGCGATGGTTGCTGCTTATTTTAGCGATATGGCTAAAGTTTGGTTAGCTTTAAGGCGGGTGACGGTAGAGGGTGGTTTAGTAATTTTTGTAGTGGGAGATTCTGCACCTTATGGGGTATATGTTCCCGTGGATAGATGGTTGGGCGAACTCGCTTTAGCTGCGGGTTTTAAAACTTATAAGTTTGAGAAAATCAGGGATAGAAATACGAAGTGGAAAAACCGCAAACATAGAGTGCCACTTCACGAAGGTATTCTCTGGGTTGAAGGGTAATAGAAATTAACAATTAACAATTAATAATTAACAATTAAGATGGCAAAATCTCCTTCGCATCAGTTCGGGGGGTCGTTCGCCCCTACGCTTGATTAAATATTCAACACATTGTTAAATAAGCTCGTTCGTAGTAACGACTTTAGTCGTCATAAATCGCTAAAGCGATTACTACGAACTTGGCCAACTTCGCCCCATCTTCACACCGTCCAATCTTCAAAAACCAAACCGGGAACCCTCGAAAAGTCCCGTTGGTTGCGAGTAATTAAAACCCCTCCTTCGGTAGCCAAGACGATAGAAGCTATGCGCAAATCTTGAGTGCCAATGCGTATTTTTTGACGCCGTAAATCGGTATAAATGGCAGCAGCTTCCTCGCTGAAATTAAGCAGCTTAATCCGACAAAAAAATTGCAAAGTTTTCTCTAAATTCGTGTAAGCTGCTCTTAACAGTTCGAGTTGATAACCTTGAGAAATACGCCGAATAACATTAAATCTTCCTCGTATTTGTTCTTCAACAGTAATAATTGTCACGACAACATTAGGACGATTTGCATTAACGCGCCGCACTACAACTGGATGGTCGTTTTGAAAAAGCGTGACGCAATCGGTATCAAGAATGTATTGGCTCATTAGCCTTTTCCTCCTCCTCTAATTTACGATAATATTCTTCAGTTTCAGCATCCAACTCGCGACGATATTCTTCTATATATGCTAATACCTCATCGAATTGGGGATCGTCTTTGAACATACCAGCACACCTCACCCAAGGACTATCGGACGAATTAGATTTAAGTTCTACGGTAGCGATTTCTGCTTCGGCTAATTGGGAATTGACTAACTCTTGTAAATTGCTAATAGCTCGCGATCGCGTCTTTCCCACCGCCTTACAATCAGACCATCCCAATAAAGTAGCGCTAAAGCGATCGCCCCCTTCTTTTTTAATTAAAACTTGATAGCTTGCCTTACCTTTATCTCCCCAAAAATTCCCTTGATTTTGTACCTCGAAAAAATCAATCCTAGCATTACCAGCTTCGACTTTGTATTCCGGGAAAACAAAAGCCTTTTCTGTCGGTTCGTCTTTCGGTTTTATAAGTTGCTTTTTTTCGAGAATTTCCCACAAATTAGCGCGGTCTTCAGCGGATAGAGAAGCGATCGCCTCAACCAAATTTTGAATAGACTCAGAATTACTCATAATTTCCTCGCAAATTAACAACACAATTAAGAAATATTGTAACTGGGGAATAGGGAACGGGGAATGGGGAATGGGGAATAGGGAATGAGAATTAGGGTCTGCTGAATAAATCGAAAAAACTCTGGGGGGTGGGGAGGGACCGGAGGTGTGGTCGGGGTGGGGGGAAATTTTCGTACAGTAAAACTGACGGGTTAAATCAACTTTTTGGCAATCCCACACTCCCCACACTCCCCACACTCCCCACCCTCCCCACACTCTGACTTTTTCAGCAAGCCCGAATTAGTTCGTAGTAATCGCGGAGCGCGATGGATAGCGCTAAAGCGCTTACTACGAACTTGGCCAACTACCTCGGTCCCATTCCCCATTCCCAAATCTTAAAACTTTTGGTAGGCAACAGAGCCTATTGGCAAAGGCATGATAAAACCCAAATAGTTCGTAGTTAACAAAAAAAGGAACTAACAAATGGTTGATGCCTACATAGTCTCAGCAGCACGCACCCCCTTGGGTCGCTTTGGCGGAGGGCTGTCCGGCTTCTCCCCCAGCGACTTAGGGGCCCATGTCATGAAAGCCGCCATCGAAAGAGCAGGCGTGCCCCCAGAAGCCCTAGACCAATATATTATGGGCAACGTCCTCAGAGCGGGACACGGCCAATTAGTCCCCCGGCAAGCAGCCCTCAAAGCCGGCATTCCCCCCACAGTGGATGGCTACGCCATAGACATGGTATGCTCCTCCGGGATGATGGGCATAATCAACGCCGCCACGGCCATCAAAGCAGGAGAAGCGGACCTGATCCTCGCCGGCGGCACCGAATGTATGTCCCAGACGGGGTTCTTCCTCTCCCATCGGGCCCGTTGGGGTTACAAATTCCTCATGGGAGCCCCAGAACAACTGACAGACATCCTTTTACATGACGGACTAACCGACTCCACCACCGGCGAAGGCATGGGAGACCAAACCGAAAGGCTGGCAGCCGAACATGGATTTAGCCGGCAAGACTTAGACGGAGTGGCGCTATACTCCCAACAGCGGGCGGCAGCAGCCACCGAACGAGGAACCTTTAAAAACGAGATTGTCCCTATAGAAGTTAAGACCAAAAAAGGCACTCAAGTAATAGATGCAGACGAAGGCATTCGGGCAGATACTACTTTAGAAAGCCTCGGCAAATTGCGACCGGCTTTTACCAAAGAGGGAGTATTAACCGCAGGCAACAGCAGCCAGATCTCCGATGGGGCGGCTGCAGTTATCGTTGCCAGTCAAGGGGCGGTAGAAAAATACGGACTAACCCCCATCGCCAAAGTTATCGGCGGTGCCTGGGCGGGTGGCGAAAGCTGGCGATTTCCAGAAGTGCCCATCTTCGCAGCTAAGAAACTCTTAGAAAAGAAAGGAATGAGCATTTCCGACTTCGACCTGTTCGAGAACAACGAAGCCTTCTCCGTCAGCAATATGTTGTTCCACACTATGCTCGACGTGCCCCACGAAAAACTCAACGTCAACGGAGGGGCGATCGCTCTCGGGCATCCCATCGGCGCGTCTGGAGCTCGGATTATCGTAACCTTGCTCAACGCCTTAAAAGAACAGGATAAAACTCTCGGTTTGGGTGCCCTGTGTCACGGCACCGGTGGCGGTACTGCTTTAGCAGTAGAAAGAGTTTAATTTAGGCAAAAGGCAAGAGGCAAGAGGCAAGAGGCAAGAGTAGGAAATAGGTTTTTACCAATTTTGTAACTCGCAATTAGCAATTAGCAATTAGCAAACACGCAAACTTTAGGAGGAAATAGTCATGGTATCGTTAGGATTAGAAGACAAAGTAGTAGTAGTAACTGGCGGTGCGCGGGGCATCGGCGCATCTATCGTTAAGTTACTGGGAGAATTAGGAGCAAAAGTTGCCTATATCGACGTCATCGATAGCGAACCACCAGAAGGAGTTCTGGCATTAAAAGCCGACGTCACCAAATTAGAAAGCATGCGGGCAGCGGGCAAAGAAATAGAAGAAAAACTCGGACCGGTTTACGGAGTGGTTGCCAACGCAGGCATTACCCGAGATAACTTTTTTGCCAAACTCACCGACGAAGATTGGGATAAAGTCATCGCCGTCAACCTCAAAGGCGTAAAAAATACCGTTCAACCCTTTATCGAAGGAATGTACGAACGGCAAGAAGGGTCTATAGTGGGGATTAGTTCGATTTCGGGCGATCGCGGCAACGCAGGACAAACCAACTACGCCGCCACCAAAGCCGCCGTTATCGGGATAATGAAATCCCTCGCCCGGGAGGCCGCCCGTTACAAAGTCCGCGCCAACGCCGTCGCCCCCGGTTTCATCAACACCGAAATGACCAAAAGTCTGCCGGACAAAGTAAAAGACAAAGTTACTGCCGAAATTCCTTTCCGTCGTTTTGGCGAACCCGAAGATATTGCCTGGGCAGTAGCATTTTTGCTCTCCCCAGTTGCCAGCAGCTACGTCACCGGCGAAGTGTTGCGGGTTAACGGCGCCCATCATACTTAAAAGAAGGCAAGAGGCAAGAGGCAAAAGGCAAGAGGCAAGAGTGGGTTGTTAGTTGTTAGTTGTTAGTTTGAAGTTAACAATTAACAACTAACAATTAACAACTAACAATTGACAATTGACAATTAACAAAAGGAGAAATTATGGAATCAAACCCGACCAATGAAATGATGAACGCTTGGTTTAATAACACAACTCAAATGTGGAAAGGTTGGTACGATTTAATGACATCAACAGCCAGCCAATATTCAAAACCAGGCAATTTACCGAACTTTACCTCGCCCTTTGGCGACACCAACCAGGAACTATTTAACCCCTTGCTTTATTCTTTCAATGCTTGGAAAGATATCTTCAACCAGTTGCAAGCAGGTCAAAACTGGGAAGAGGCATCGAAAAAGTACGCCGATGAATTTAGCAAACAGTTAAAAGCTTTTTATTCTTCTCCCACCAAATTAGTAGAAGATACCAATAAGTTGTGGCAAGCGTATTTCGAGCAAGTTCAAAAATTCAATCAGCTTTGGGGCAATTATTGGAGTGCATCCATCAATCCTCTGAGTCAAACCCTCAGCGGTAACAGCCAACCTTGGATCGAGCTCAACAATCTCTATTGGGATATGTTGTATCAACCGACTCTCGGTAACTTGCTGCAAAGTCCCAGCGTCGGACCGGGTCGGGTTTTTAATGCTAAAATACAAGAAGCCTTTGAAGCCTGGACCAATCTCTATAAAGCCAGTATCGATTCTCAAGCGCTATTAAGCCAAGTTCAACGACAGTCTTTTGAAAAACTGATGCAAGAATTAGTTGCTTTAGCGCAAAAGGGCGAACCAGTACAAGATTGGCGCAAGTTTCAGCAGATGTGGAGTCGCATCGCTGACGAGAAATTTGAGGAAACTTTTTCTCAGGAAGAAAACCTCAAAATTCGCGGCAAATTAGTTAACGCTCTTAATTCTTATCGGGTGCAGCAGCACCAACTCCAGGAATATTGGATGCGCACCTTAAATCTGCCCTTGAGGAGCGAAATTGACGAAGTTCATCGCAGCGTTTACGAATTGCGCAAAGAAGTTAAATCTTTGAAAAAGCGTTTGGCAGCAGCAGAATCAGCAGCAGAATCAGAAAAAAGCAAAAGTTCTACTGCTAAGTCAAGCAAGAAAAATCAAAGCAGCTAAAATGTCTGATGGTTGAAACTTTTAGGTTTCAGCAAAATCATGGAGGCGAAAAGCCATCGTGTTTCCAATTGCTACCCAGATGGGTTGGAATAATTTTTACCGCGAATACACCGAGTTAACTAAAAAAATGATTGCAGGAATAGAAAACTTAAGCCAACTGAGAGAAGACGACATTCAAGTCGGTTTTACTCCCAGAGAAGAAGTTTACCGAGAAGATAAAGTGAAACTCTACCACTTTCAACCGGCGGTAGAGAAGCCATTAAAAATCCCGGTGGTAATTTTTTATGCTCTGGTCAATCGCCCTTATATGGTCGATTTACAAGAAGGGAGGTCTTTGGTTGCCAATTTGCTCAAACTGGGATTGGATGTTTATATCATTGACTGGGGTTATCCCAGTCGCGCCGATCGCTGGTTGAGTCTCGACGACTACATCAACGGTTACATGAATAATTGCGTGGATTTTCTGCGGGAAAAACACGGTTTAGACAAGATTAATCTCTTGGGAGTCTGTCAGGGAGGAACTTTTAGTCTTTGTTATAGTTCCCTCTACCCGGAAAAGGTCAAAAATTTGGTTTTGACTGTAACTCCAGTGGATTTTCGGATGCCTAATTGCCTGCTGAATATGCGCGGTGGCTGCACTCTCGGTAGCGAGGCTATTGATATAGATCTGATGGTGGAGGCTTTGGGAAATATTCCCGGAGATTTTCTCAATGCCGAGTTTGTGATGCTCAAACCTCTGCAATTAGGATACGATAAATATTTGGATATGCCAGATATTATGGAGGATAAGAACAAGTTGCTCAATTTCCTCCGCATGGAAAAATGGATCTTTGACAGTCCGGATCAGGCAGGGGAAGCTTTCCGACAGTTTCAGAAGGATTTTTATCAGCAAAACAAGTTGATTAAGGGTGAGGTGAAAATAGGCGATCGCCTGGTTAACCTCCAAAATGCGACCATGCCGGTTCTCAACGTTTATGCTGAAAAGGACCATCTGGTTCCTCCAGATTCTTCTTTGGCTTTGGAAAAATATGTGGGTAGTAAAGATTACACTGCTCGTTCTTTCCCCGTAGGACATATTGGGATGTACGTTAGCGGTAAGGTTCAGCGAGATTTACCTCCCACTATTGTCGACTGGTTGAAGGCCCGGGCCAATTAGTCAACGCAAAAAGTTCGTAGTAATCGATGAGCGCGATCTAAAAGTTATATCCCTAAAGCGATCGCTACGAACTCTCCAATAATTCCTTATTAAAACTCGCCATCGAAGCGCGAAACATCTCGGCATAAAGACCGTCATTTTCCATCAATTCTAAATGAGAACCCACCTCCACAATGCGACTTTTATCTAACACGACAATTCGATCCGCTAACATCACCGTCGAAAAACGATGGCTAATAAAAAAGGTCGTTTTATCCTTAGTTAAATCGCGGAATTTCTGAAATAATTCGTATTCCGCTAAAGCATCTAAAGCTGCCGTGGGTTCGTCTAAAATAAGAATTTGTGCCGAAGTCATAAAAGCTCGGGCAATGCCGATTTTCTGCCACTGACCTCCAGATAATTCTATGCCCTCGGAAAACATTTTTCCTAAAACAGTTTCATACTGTTTTTCTAATTTATCAACTACGGAATTTGCCCCGGAATCTAAGGCAGCTTTTTCGATGCGTTCTAGGTTTTCCCTCTCCCTCAAATCTCCAAAACCAATATTATCTCGAACGCTCAAATTATAACGGGAAAAATCTTGAAAGATTACGCCGATATTTTGACGCAATTCTAAAAGGTCAAATTCTCGTAAATTAATACCGTCGATGGTAATTTCTCCCTCGCTGACATCGTACAACCGCGTTAATAATTTAACTAAAGTTGTTTTTCCCGCGCCGTTAACCCCAACTATTGCTATAGTTTCTCCGGGTTCGACTTTGAAGTTTAAATTTTGCAAGGTGGGAGTTGCGGCACCGGGATAAGTAAAGCTGACATCGCGCAAATTTAAACCTCGATTAATTGGTTTGGGAAAGGGTTTTGTGGAAGGGGAATTGAGGATTTGCGGTTGGAAGCTTAAAAACTCGAAATATTGACCGACGTAGAGGTTTGCTTCGTAGAGGGCGGCGATCCTTTCTAGGAGACTGGGTATTAAATTCTGGGCTTGTTGAAAGGCGCCGGCATACATGGTGAAGTCGCCAACGGTAATGATGCCTCGCACTGTTTGAGCGATCGCCCAAACATACGCTCCATAAAATCCCACGTTAGACAATACTCCCGCCCCACCCCGCGCCGAGGCATATTTGATAACTAAATTTGCCGACTGGCGGTTAAATTCTCGACGAATTTGGTGCCACTGCCCGACGAGATATTCCCCTAAATTAAACAAACGAATTTCTTTGACAAATTCGTTGTGAGTGAGTACGCGCTGCAAATATTGCGCTAATCTGCTGCTTTGGGTTTGCTTGCGCAACATCCAAAAACGCCTGCCAGAAAATTGCACTCCCAACCAAAAAGCGGGTATGTTTGTTAATAATAAAAGCAGCACGATGGCCGGATTAAATTGAATTAGCAAAACTATCAAACTGGCGAGGGTACAAGTTTGTCCGAAAATAGTGGTGACGATGCTGAGGGCTCTAACTGGATAAGTGCTGCCGCTATTGGCCGCACGATCTAGAGCGTCGTGAAATTCGCTTGATTCGTAGTGAGCTAAATCTAGTTTTATTGCTTGGGATAAAAGTATATAGTTAGCGTGGAGGGTGAAGCGATCGTTTATCAGCAAACCGACGGAAACGTTGACTTGATTTAGAATTTCGTAGAGAATATCGATACCAAATCTAATACCGACTAAAGTTCCTAGTAACATCCAGTCAACATTTGTTTTGCCAATACTAGCGATTATTAAATCTAATACCTGTTTGTTAATTACAAGCTGCGCTGCCGGCAGTAAAGATCTAACTAGAGTGACTGCCAGCGACAGCAATAACAGTCTGGGGGTTGCTTGCCAGACTAAATAAATTAATTGGGGAGTCGTTGAAAGTCGTTTCCAGAAGCGTTTAAGGCTATTTGACATGGTAATTAACAGTTAACAATTGACAATTAACAATTGACAATTAACAATTAGCAATTGACAATTGACAAGAGTATGAGTATGAGTATGATGGGGGCGTTCGGCGATCGCTACTCATCTTTTGGACAACTACGCTACTATAATAGAACCAGTGCAAAAATACAAGGAAACCTCTATGGCAGTACAAACCCAGCAACTTCCAGAAGTTGGACAAAAAATAAATGGCTTTGAAGTCAAAGCCGTAACCCCTCTCAAACACCTCCAGATGGTAGCATACCAAATGGAACATTTGAAAACGGGAGCAAAAGTCCTCCACCTACACGCTGCTGAAGACGCCGAAAATCTCTTTTCCGTCAGTTTTCCCACTGCCCCGCCGGACAATAGCGGCCTGCCTCACATCCTCGAACATTCGGTGTTGGCCGGTTCGCAAAAATACCCCGTCCGGGAGCCCTTCTTTGAAATGCTCAAAATGAGTCCGGCAACCTTTATCAATGCGATGACGGGACCGGACTGCACTTATTATCCAGTCTCCAGTAAGGTCAAACAAGACTTATTCAATCTGGCAGAGGTTTACTTCGATGCCGTGTTCCATCCCCTCCTTACGGAAAATACCTTTAAACGGGAGGGACACCACCTCGCACCGGTAGAGCAAGACGACCCTACTGGGGAATTAAAAATAACGGGGGTGGTATATAACGAAATGTGTGGGGCGCTGTCGGATCCGGAACAGCGTTTGGAAACTATATCCAATCAAAAACTCTTTCCCGATACTATCTACGGGTTAGAATACGGTGGCGATCCCAAATATATTCCCGAACTAACCTATCAAGCATTTCGGGAATTTCACGCCGATCGCTACCATCCCAGCAACGCCCGCTTCGTCTTCTACGGCAACATCCCCACGGAAGAATATCTAGCCTTCCTCGGGCCGAAGCTAGAAGCGTTCGATCGCCGCGATCTAGATTTTCCCGTTACCCGCCAGCCGCGATGGCAGCAACCTCAGTCGGCGATGGACTCTTACCCCATCGGCGCTTCCGAACCGGAAAACGAAAAAACCTACATCTTAATGAAGTGGCTCGTCGGGGATGCTACGGATGCCGCCGAGTCTTCGGAGCTCGATATTCTCAACCGCATTCTTTTGGGGAACGAAGGGGCTCCGTTGAAAAAGGCGATCGTCGATTCTCAACTGGGTCAAGATTTATTGCCCCACTCGGGCATGGACTCCGTGGGTTGCGAGGCGGTTTTTGCCGTGGGGTTGCAGGGCAGCGAAACGGATCGCGCCGAAGCTTTTGAAAAATTGGTTGCCGACACCCTCGAAAAAATTGCTGGCGCTGAGATAGACCGCGAAATCGTAGAAGCGGCATTCCAACAGGCAGGCTACCAACACCAAGAAGTAGCTCGGATGTATCCGATCCGGATGCTATTTCGGGTGATGCAAACGTGGATCTATGACGGCGATCCGCTCTTGTTTTTAAACATGAGCGATCGCCTGGCAGAGTGCAAGCAACGTTACGCCGAAAACCCGAACTATTTCAATAACTTAATTCGCGAGAAGCTCTTAAACAACCCCCATCGACTGACGGCGGTATTGAGGCCCGATCGCCAGTGGCAAACTATCGAGGATAAAGCCTTGGCGGTAAAAATGGAACAGTTGCGCTCTCAACTCACGGAGGCAGAATTGCAGCGCATCGCCCAAGAAGCGGCAGAATTAGACGCCGACGCGGGAACTCCCAACCCTCCAGAGGCGATCGCCAAACTCCCCCAACTCAAAGTCACCGACTTGCCGCCCAAACCGGAACACATCCCCACCATTATCGAAGAGCTTCCCGGTGGCGCGGTTGTGTTGCGCAATCAAGTTTTCGCTAACGGAGTCAACTACTTACATCTCGATTTCAACCTCCAGGGATTGCCCCCCGAGTTGTGGCCGTACATCCCCTCTTATATCGATGCCCTGCAAAAATTGGGTGCTGCAGGGATGAATTACGAAAAAATCGCCCGTCGTATCGCCGCCAACACGGGCGGTTTGAACTTCCAGTGCCAGCTACAAACCCACGCGGAAGATGCCGGACGGCCCGTTTACGGATTTCGCGTCACTCTCAAAACCCTCGACGATCGCATCGAACCGGCCCTGGCGTTGTTGGAGGATGTACTGTTTAAAGTCGATCCTCGGGATACCGCCCGCTTGCGGGATGTAGTGAATCAAGCTCGCGCTCAATATAGCTCCGACTTAGTATATGACGGCATCCACACCGCCATGGAGCGGGCTGCAGCGGCGGTGACGCCAATGGGATATCTGGGCGAGCAGATGAACGGTTTGCCTCAATTAGAGCTTACCGAGAAGCTATGCAGTAAGTTCGACGGGTTGGGCGGCGATTTGATGGCAAAAATCGAAACCATTCGCGATTTCGTCGCTTCTCAAGCTTTGACTGCCAGCTTTACGGGGAGCGATCGCGCTTATTCTCTGGTGCGAGAAACCCTTTCCCGGTGGAGTGGCAAGCAAAAGCCGCCAGCGATCGCAGAAATGCAAGTCGGTTTTAGTCCCATTCGTAACCTCCGCCAAGGTTTGGCCGGACCGGTGCAGGTGGCCTATTGCGTTCAAACTTTACCCGCGCCCCATTATTCCAACCCCTCCTCTCCCCTGTTGAGGTTGGGAGCCCATTTGTTAGGTTTGGGCTATTTGTTTAGCGAGGTTCGCTTGAAGGGTAACGCTTACGGGGCCGGCTGTTCCTACAGTTCCCTGGGAGAAACGATTACTTTGTATTCCTACCGGGATCCTCATGTGGTTCGCACTTTAAAGGTGTTTGCCGGTTTGGTGGATTACGTTAAAAACGCGGACTGGAGTCAGGAGGATGTGGAACGGGCGATTATCGCTACCACTCAAAAAGATTCCCCGGTGTTGCGACCGGAGTTAGTGACCGGTTTATCTTTGGGGCGGTATCTCACGGGACAAAATCCCGAAATCCGCGACGATCGCTACGAACGAGCGATGAAAGCGACGGTAGCGGGGGTGAAGCAGGCGATTTTGGATGCTTTCGAGAAAGGTGGCGATCGCAGTGCGGTTTGCGTGATGTCCTCTCGCGAAAAGCTCCAAGAGGCTAATTCTCAAATGTCGGCTAATCCTTTGGATATCCGCGACATTCTCTAGTTTGTAGTAATCGCTTTAGCGATTTGCCAGAAACCGGGTTTTTCCAAAAAACCCGGTTTCTCAGATATCCGGCACCAGAAACCGGGTTTTTCCAAAAAACCCGGTTTCTCAGATATCCGGCACCAGAAACCGGGTTTTTTCAAAAAACCCGGTTTCTAAGATATCTAGTTAATTATTAATTGTTAATTGTTAATTGCCATGACAACTCAAGAATTAATCGATTTAAGGACTTGCATTATGGAAGGGCGAACTAAGGATGCTTTAACAATTGTTGACGAACTGGATGCTATGAGTAAAAAAGACACCCTCAGAAAAATTTACTCCTATTTAACCGTGGTGTTAATTCACTTAATAAAAAATCAGGTAGAACAACGGTTGACTAATTCTTGGGCAGCATCCATTCGGAGTGCAATTAGAGAAATTAAACACTTGAATTTGAAGCCAAATGAAACTTCTTATTATGTTAAAGAGGATGAGTGGGAGGAGGCGATCGCCCGAGTTTTAGAAGCAGCCATTCGAGATGCCAGCGTGGAAGTATTAGATGGTAATTGCAGTCCGTTTCAATTGACAGAAATGGTGGATAGAAGTCAAACTACCGAAACTGCTTTGAGTTTATTGTCTTTAATTTACCAACATCCACCGGAGACTTTGCCGACAATTATTAACGATAATTTGGTTTTGTTACCTGGTGGGGAAGATTGGAAGTTTGGGAAGAGAAATAAAAAGTAATAATCGCGCACCAGAAACCGGGTTTCTAAGATATCTAGTTAATTATTAACTGTTAATTGTTAATTGCCATGACAACTCAAGAATTAATCGATTTAAGGACTTGCATTATGGAAGGGCGAACTAAGGATGCTTTAACAATTGTTGACGAACTGGATGCTATGAGTAAAAAAGACACCCTCAGAAAAATTTACTCCTATTTAACCGTGGTGTTAATTCACTTAATAAAAAATCAGGTAGAACAACGGTTGACTAATTCTTGGGCAGCATCCATTCGGAGTGCAATTAGAGAAATTAAACACTTGAATTTGAAGCCAAATGAAACTTCTTATTATGTTAAAGAGGATGAGTGGGAGGAGGCGATCGCCCGAGTTTTAGAAGCAGCCATTCGAGATGCCAGCGTGGAAGTATTAGATGGTAATTGCAGTCCGTTTCAATTGACAGAAATGGTGGATAGAAGTCAAACTACCGAAACTGCTTTGAGTTTATTGTCTTTAATTTACCAACATCCACCGGAGACTTTGCCGACAATTATTAACGATAATTTGGTTTTGTTACCTGGTGGGGAAGATTGGAAGTTTGGGAAGAGAAATAAAAAGTAATAATCGCGCACCAGAAACCGGGTTTTTTGAAAAAACCCGGTTTCTCAGGTCTTCAAAACCCTTGACTAACTTACGATTTTCTAATTGTTGACAGTTTCCGACCCAAGCTGATATAATAGAGAGCGTCTTAATCTCAATAGGATACTCGAATCTAATGATAAATCCATTCACGGTAGGTCAACCGGTTCCTCTAGAACGTTTTGTCGGACGGGAAAATGAAATTGCCATTGCTTTCGACCAAATTTTAACTCGCAGCAATTTAGCCTTATGGGGCGGTAGTGGCATTGGAAAAACCTCTTTTTTAGAATTGCTGGCATCCCGTGAAAATTGGCAGTTGCAAGGATACGATCCATCGGATGCTATTATTGTTTATCTAAATTGCCTCAGCATTTATCCTTTCGCGGCATCAACTTTTTGGCGAGAAATTCTTAAACTAATTAAAGAGCAACTAGAAGGTGAAGTTTCCTACCTTTCCGACATCGATAAATTACTAGCAAAAGCTGCAGTTACCCAAGACGATTTACGTCAAATTTTGAAAAAAATCGGCGAGGCAAATCAATTTTTATTGCTGTTGCTGGATGACTATGATGCCACTTTAAGACCCCATCCTCAATATACTGAAAACGATATTAAAACCTTTTTAAGCGAGTGTCGCAATTTAGCATACCACTCTCAGGAAAGAAGATATCTTTCGGTGGTAGTTACTTCCTCGCGACGCCTGACAGAAATTAGCCCTAATTTAACCCCGGAAAATTCTCCTTGGTACAACCATTATTTATTTCAACCGCTAAAACCATTTACTAATAATGAAGCAATAATTTTACTCGGTGGAATGCCAATGACACCCAGTCTGCGAGATGGCATTCGAGAAATAGCTGACGGACATCCGGCGTTATTACAAAATGCTGGTTTTCTTTTATATAGCAAGCGACGTTCTGGCACGATGCCCGATGTGGAAACTTATGCCAGGGATTTTTTGACGGCAACGGAACAATATTTTCAAAATAGTTGGCAGTTAGCTAACGAATTAGAGCAAACTCTTTTAATGCTAATTGCCCTGTCTAATTTAAAAGGTCGCTTGCAAAAAACCCGCTACGATTTAGGAGATATTAGTATTATTTTTAGTCAAAGAGAACGAGAACTAAATGACTTGGAACAGCGGGGGGTAATTGTCAGAAGTTTTACTGAAGAAAAAACTAATTATTCTTTTGCTTCTTCTCTGATGGAATGGTGGGTAATTAAGGAAATTGAAAATAGCGACGACGAAGCATTACAGCAACGGCAAAAAGTGTTTCTAAATTTGATGAGTCACAGGCAACTCGAACGAGTTACAAATGTAATTAAAACTTTATGGGAACATAAAGATGATATTCAATCTTTAGCTAAATGGGTAGGCCAGTTGGCGGGTGCTTTCCCCAAGGGATTTATCGGCGGCTGAAATCTGTTAAGATAAGTAGTGGTGTTCCAGAAACCCGGTTGTTTGATGTTCCAGAAACCAGGTTTTTTGAAAAAACCTGGTTTCTAAATCGACGGGTTGGTTTATTTTATTCTCAAATAACAGGAAAAAATATGGTCATTTCAACTAAGCCAATTAACCCTTATGTCATAGGTCGTCCCATTTATAAACCGGAATTATTTTTCGGTCGGGAAAGTTTGTTTCAGTTTGTGGGAGATAACTTATTTCAGGGGTCGCAAGTTATTCTGTTACACGGTCAAAGACGCATTGGTAAGTCGTCGGTAATCGCCCAAATTCCTAATTTTGTGATGCCGGATAAATTTGCTTTCGTTCTGTTTGACTTGCAAGATAAAAATGCACTGTCTGTAGGTGCAGTTTTGCATCGCTTGGCGAAGGAAATAAGGGATAATCTTCAACTATCGCCAGAGAAAATCGAGCTGCCTTCGGTGGCGGCGTTAGAAAATAAGAAGGAGATTTTTTCGGAAAGTTTTTTGCCGCAAGTAACTCGGGAATTAGAGGGTAGGAATTTAGTGTTGTTGCTAGATGAGTTTGATGTTTTAAGTAATTACAATCCTAACTCGGCAGAGGAACATTTTTTTCCTTATTTACAGTCTCTTATTGTCGGGCATCCACAACTTTTTATTGTTCCGGTTGTGGGGCGGCGAGTGGAGGATATGCCGAAGTTGCTGAGTTTGTTTAGAAGGGCTCCGCAATGGGAAATTGGTTTGTTAGACGATCGCTCTGCCAGACAGTTAATTGTTAAACCTGCTGAAGGTGTGCTGGAATATGAGGAGGAGGCGATCGCTGCAATTATAGAACTCACTGCCGGGCATCCTTATTTTACTCAAGTAATCTGTTTTGCCCTGTTTGGGGAGGCGAGGCAGGAGGATCGCTGGCGGGTGAGTCGGACGGATGTGGAAAAGGTTGCGGATAAGGCGATCGAGATTGCTGAGGGGGGGTTGCAATGGTTCCGAGATGGGTTGCCAGTTGCAGAAAGGGTGGTGTTTTCTGCGGTGGCGGAAGCTCAACAGATAGCTGCTGCAAACGGCGACGGGGTTGGTAGGGAACCGCTGGCGTTGTTAAAAGAGTATGGAGTTGTGGAGACGGAGGCACTTATTGAGGCCGGGGGGCGGTTGGTCGATTGGGGTTTTTTGGATTTAGTAGATGTTCGGGAGAGGTTTCCCAGATATAAGTTTATAGTTGAGTTGGTGCGTCGTTGGTTGGTGAAACGCTATCCAGTGCGGGATGAGATTTGGGAATTGGAGAAGGTTAGTTCGGAGGCAAATCGCATTTACGAGTTAGCGGGAGAGTTTGCTCAAAATAAGGTTTTCCTCAAAAATGCGCTCAACCTTTACGAGCAAGTTTTGGAAATAAATCCGAACCACTTTAAGACTTTATTTAACTTGGGGGAGGGATATCTGAAGGTTAAAGATTTCAAGAAAGGGGCGGAGGTTTACCAGAGATTGTATAAAGTAAATCCTCTCCGGGCGGAAGATGGCTTAGAAAAATCTACTTTAGGTTATGGAAGTCAATTAATAGAGAGAGGAGAAACTGAATTAGCGAGGGAACAGTTTAGACAGACATTCAAAGGCGAATTGATTAAGTACAAAAAAGGGCCGACAGAAGTAGGAGATAACAAATCGTTGACAACTCAGGCCACGCTGTACAAAAATGGATTGCTGCTAGCGGAAACTGATAGCCGTTGCAAAAACCTGTTTCACTATTTAATAGGTCGGGTTCTTATTGTGGGTCACGATGCAGAAGGTAAGGCTATTTGGGTAACTAAAACCTACAAGTGTAAGACCTGCGGTAGACTGTTAGACCCCACAACAAAAAGCGAAAAATTTGATGTTTGGGTGGAAAGTGTTCAATCAGAAGCAGTGGCAATTACTCGATCGATAAACATTTTCCATTCAGATCGAGAAAGTTCCTTTAAGTTGGAAAAAGTAATTGCCACAATGAAAGCAACTTTTGGAGGCGTTCAAGAAATAAATAACATTTATTACGGTTATCAATTCAGTCAATTCGGCATCGGTCACACGATCGGTGGCCAGATTAAAGACAATGCTAAAGTAGCTGGCGTTTTTAACGAACAGAAGAACCTAGCAGAAACTCTAACTGAAGTTCAAGAGATACTACAACAGTTGTCTCAAACTTATCCCACAAACACTATATCAGAAAAAGTCGTAATAGCCGCAGAAGCTTCTAAGCAAGTTGAAGCAAATCCTATTTTAAAAAAGCGATTAATAAATGTGGCGAAAGAGGGTGGTTTGGCAGAAATAGAAAAAGGGTTTGATAATCCAATTGGTGCGGTTTTTGTCGGCGCAATAAAAGGTTGGCAGGAAAACGATGGTTAACTTTAATTTTGGGTGGGCGTTACCTTACGCGCACCAGAAACCGGGTTTTTTGAAAAAAACCGGTTTCTCAGATATAATGATACGGTCAATTGTTAATTGTTAATTGTAAAAAGGAGGGTAATTATGATTGGAATTGATGATATGTTAATTGCTTGGGGAGTTACTCAAGCGGCGGGTTTTGCTTTTAAATCTGTTTTGGAAGAGTTGGTGACGGATGTTGCTAAAGATTACGTTAAAGACTTTTTTAAAAGTTCTTTGGAAAAAGTGATTCGGTTGCCAGAAAAAGAACCTCTCCAGAAGGCTGTGGGAAAAGCTTTAAAAGAGTTTTTAGAATTGGTACAACAAGAGTTGGAAGATGCGGATTTTGAGGAGAAGGAAATTAAGAAATATAACAAACCTTTGAAAAAGTTCGTTAAGAATAAAACTGTTGCCGAAACCTTGGGGAGTGCTTTTGAAAGTAATCGCAAATTTATCGACCCTAAAACTTTAAATGATACTTGGCAAAAATTGGATTTACCGGCGCTGCCAGAGGATTTTGACTGGGAATATTTAGCTAAAGGATATTTGAGACAAGTTAAATCTATTCTGCGGGAAGATGAGGAGTTAAGAAATATTCTCGATTCCCAAAATTTAGAAACAATTGCCGCAGCGGTGGAAGTGCAACCAGACTTTGATTTAAAAAAGCATCAAGAAGGGATTATCGAACGATATGGCAATCTCAATTTAGAGAGTTTGGATGCTAGCGGTTATGCTTATAACGAGTTGAAATTGTGGACGGTTTTTATCGCGCAAAACGTTCGGGAATGTCAGGAGTATTTGCCTCGGGTTTTGGAGATTCCCAAGGAACATCAACGGCGGTTAAAAGAAAGGGGCGATTTGGAAGAACAACTCTCTCTTGAGGAGATGGAACGATACCAAAAAGCTTATTTTCAACAGTCTGCGCGTTCGGTTTTAGAAGTAGTAAAAGATGCCAGTTTTAAATATTTCGTAATTTTGGGCGACCCCGGTTCGGGTAAGTCAACTTTGCTGCAATATTTGGCCTTAGAATGGGCTCGATTATCGCCGAAGGATTTGCCCCAACAGCCGATTCCTTTATTAATAGAATTGCGGGCTTATAATCGCAATCGGGAGGCGGGACAATGTAAGGATTTTTTAGAGTTTTTCCACCAGGGTAGCGGCATTGTTTGTCGGTTGCCCCAACAGGAACTTCACCAGAGGTTAAAAACTGGCAATTTTTTGGTGATGTTTGATGGATTGGATGAGGTTTTCGACCGGGGGCAACGGGAGGAGATTATTACCGATATTCATCGTTTTACTAACGATTATCCTAACCTGCGAGTTATTGTCACTTCTCGGGTCATCGGTTATAAGGCTACAAAATTGCAGGATGCCGAGTTTCGACATTTTATGTTGGAGGATTTGGAAAGGCAACAAATCGATGATTTTATGGAAAAATGGCACGATTTAACTTATGAGGATGAAGGGGAAAAAGCTAGGAAGCGGGAACGTTTAAAAAGGTCGATTTCTCAATCTTCAGCTATCGCGCAACTGGCGGGGAATCCTTTGTTATTGACGATGATGGCCATACTAAATCGCAATCAAGAATTGTCGAGAGACAGGGCGGAACTCTACAACCAAGCATCGAAATTACTGCTCTATCAATGGGATGTGGAACGTACTTTGCAAGACACAAAAATAACTCTCGATTATCGCGACAAGCAGGAAATTTTGCGTCGGGTGGCTTATTCCATGCAGAGTAGCGAGAAGGGGTTGGCGGGTAATTTAGTTGCTTGGCAAGATTTGGTGGAGGTTATTGCCAAATATTTGAAGAGTATCGATTTAGAAAGCCCCCGAGAATTGGCGCGGTTGCTGATAGAAAGGTTGCGAGAAAGGAATTTTATTTTGTGTTATTTGGGGGCGGATTGCTATGCTTTTATCCACCGCACTTTTTTGGAATATTTCTGTGCCGCCGAGTTCGTTCAACGGTTTGAAAAACGACGGCAAATTTCTTCAGATGAGTTGAAAACGGATATTTTTGGCAGCCATTGGCGGGATGAATCTTGGCACGAGGTGTTGCAGTTAATTGCGGGGCAAATTGATGCTAAGTATGTGGGGGAAATTATCGAGTATTTGTTAGCAGAAGATGGGGAAGGGGAGAAGTTTGTTAACGTTTTTCTGGCGGCTAAATGTCTGGGGGAGGTGAGAAATCGTCACAAGATTGGGGCTGTTAATCGTCGCTTGTTGGAGAGGTTAAAAGGTTTGATTAAATATGATTTGCGTTACTCTTACGAAACTTGGGGTGATGAAGCTAAACTCGTTCGCCAAATTAGAACGCAAGCGGTGGCAGCAGTGGCGGCAACTTGGCACGACGACCCCCATACCCTGCCTTACCTCAAAGGTCGGGTCGAGTCAGATGAGGATAGCGATGTGCGACGTGCGGCAGTACAAGAAATAGCCAGGGGTTGGCACGACGACCCC
>CAZUCT010000010.1:0-31269 GCA_964619285.1 uncultured bacterium
CTCCCACCCTTCCCACCCCCCAGAGCTTTTTCGATTTATTCAGCAGACCCTAATTTTATAACCCAACCAACCTTTTAACTCGTTCTTTAATCTCATCCCGAACCCGATGAAAAGTTTCTATCGGTTGCCCGTCTGGGTCGTCTAATTGCCAATCTTCAAATGCTTCCCTCGTCACCCATTCCTCGGGCAAATTAACCCCGCAACCGCATAAAGAAATTACCGTATCGTAATCTTCGGCTTTAAAATCGCTCAAAGCTTTAGAAGTTTGGTCGGTAATATCGATGCCAATTTCTGACATTACTTCTACCGCCGTAGGATGTACTTTACTTGCTTCTAAACCGGAACTGGTAACGGCAATTTTACCCTCCCCTAAAGTTTTAGCAAAACCTTCTGCCATTTGGGAACGACAGGAATTTCTTTTACACACAAACATTACTTTTTTCATCGGTTAAACTCCAAAATTAATACTCTCGAAAACAAGTAGGAAACTGCAGAACCGGTCAAGAAACCCGGTTTTTTGAAAAAACCGGGTTTCTGGGATACCAAAAAACCGGGTTTCTGAGATAGAAAAACCAGGTTTCTGAGATAGAAAAACCGGGTTTCACAGGCGGGCTCTCTAGGCCCTTAAAATCATACTTTCAAACAACGAGGATCTGGCAAACTTGCCTTTTCCGGTTCCCGGGGAAACCAAAAAGCAGTTTTTTTGCAAAATTCCACCAACATTAACATTACTGGAACTTCGATTAAAACCCCCACAACTGTTGCCAAAGCCGCCCCCGAATTTAAACCAAATAAAGTCACCGCCGTAGCAATAGCTACCTCAAAATGATTGCTAGCTCCAATTAATGCTGCTGGGGCTGCATCTTCATAAAATAACTTCATTTTCCAAGCCGCTACATAAGTAATAAGGAAAATAAAATTGGTTTGGATAAACAGGGGAACTGCTATTAACAAAATGTGTAAAGGATTGTTAACAATTAAGTCTCCTTTAAAAGCAAATAACAAAACCAAAGTAATTAAAAGTGCGGCAGTAGCTACCGGACTTAAATATTTGAGAAATTTGCGATCGAACCAATCTTGGCCTTTATGTTTGAAAATCCAGTGGCGGCTATAAACTCCAGCAGCTAAAGGCAAACCTACATAAATTAATACTGACAAAACAATAGTTTGCCAAGGCACCGTTAAATCGTTAGCAGCTAGCAACCACCTGCCTAAAGGTGCGTATAAAAATAGCATGGTCAGAGAGTTAATTGCCACCATAACTAAGGTATGTCCTTGATTGGAAAAAGACAAATAACCCCACATTAAAACCATAGCCGTACAAGGAGCAATTCCTAATAAAATCGTACCCGCAATATAGGAATTTGCGATGTCGACTTCACTGCCTCGCAAGAGCTCGCTTCCCACAATTAACGGGCGAAACAACCACCCCAAAAAAAACTGAGAAAAAGCTACCATTGTAAAGGGTTTGATTAACCAGTTAACTACTAAAGTTAAAATCACTGGTTTCGGCGCGCGAATCGCGTTTACTGCCTGGGTGAAGTCTATTTTCACCATGATGGGATACATCATAAAAAACAGGCAAATGGCGATAGGAATTGAAACCTGATAGATGCTCATAGCATCGAGAGTTACGGCAACTCCAGGAAATAATCGACCGAGAATAATGCCTGCCACGATACACAAAAATACCCAAACGGTGAGGTATTTTTCAAAAAAACTGAGCTTGCTTCCTGCTCTAACTGTGGTTGAATTAACTGGAGAATTGTTTTGATTCATTAGTATTTTTCAGAACAACAAAAAACTGTGCTAACTGACTAATATTCAGCCCGTTTGGTTAACACTTCGTCGATAGTCAGGTCGAACTGGGACTCCCCACCAAAAACCGTTCCGACTTTAGTTTTATGATAGTTGCGGTACAGCACCAAATAATCGTCTTCATCGAAAGGAACGTAACCAACGGAACTGACTACCCGAGCGGCATTTTGTAAGTAAAAATCCAGGAATTCTGCCATCAACAGATTATCTCGAACTGGGGCTGCATTGACATAAATAAATAACGGTCTGGCAAGGGGTCGATATTCGTTATTTTCCACCGCTTTAACCGACGGCAATACAGGGGAACCTCCATCGTTATCGATCGCCAATGCTTTTAGGTCGTTTTTATTTTGTTCGTAATAGGAAAAACCAAAATAACCTAAAGCATTAATATCGGAACTGACACCCCGTTCCAAGATTTCGTCGTCCTCGCTGGCAGTATAGTCGCTGCGACTTGCCCCCGCTTTACCCACTATTGCTTCGGTAAAGTAGTCAAAAGTACCCGAGTCCGTACCCGGACCGTAGAGGTTTAAAGGTCTATCGGGCCAATTTGGGCGAATTTGATTCCATTTAGTAATTTTCCTTTGGGCCCCTGGTTCCCAAATCTTTTTTAACTCCGCAACGGTAATCTCGGAGGCCCAGGTATTTTGAGGATTGACAGCTACCGTTAAAGCGTCAAAGGCCACTGGCAATTCTATGTAGAAAACCTCGTTTTGCTTGCAGGTTTCCATCTCGTTTCTGCTGATGGGACGGGAGGCATTATTAATGTCTGTTTCCCCTGCGCAGAATTTTTTAAAACCTCCACCAGTACCCGAGAAGCCAATTGTAGCTTCTACAGGATTTTTGTTGGCGGCATTGAATTCTTCGACTATGGCTTGGGTGATGGGATAAACTGTACTCGAACCGTCTATGACGATCGCTTGCAGTTCTCCCGACGGGCCGGAACCGCAGGATGCAGCTAAGGCCAGTGCTGCTAGCGTTAATACATTTTTAATTGTGGTTTTTGGACTCATCTGTCTGCTCTCCCTAGCTTGAGTAAGGGCTCGTAAGATTAATATATCAAATTTTTTTGATATGTTAGGTTAAAGTTTGGTTAAGCCACAGAGAATCTTTACTTTTGTTTAAGGAAAATCGGGACAGCGCCGCCCGGGTTGCCTGGGACTTAATAACTGAAACTGGGCTAAATATTTTTGGAGGGTTGCGAATTGAGATAAATTGAGGCTGTAATAGACCCAGCGACCTTCTTGGCGGGCTCTAACTAGGGAAGCGTCTTTGAGGATTTTGAGGTGAAAAGAGAGTTTAGATTGAGGTACTTGGAGGCGATCGCACAATTCGCAAACGCATAACTCTTCGTGGCGCAATATTTCCAAAATGGAAACTCGCAAGGAGTCAGAAAGAGCGTGAAAATTAGCAGCAATAATAGAGGTTTGCGGTGGATTAGTCGATATTTTTACCATCAAATTTCATTTCAACTTTATCGGCAACCCCTCTATTATAGCTACCCGACAATTTAAACCAAAGCCCCCCCACAACTAGAACCGCATCCCGCCGTACAACCGTAACAATAAGGGGCAGTTTGTACCTCATTAATTAAGTCCAAACTGCCAGCTTCTAATAATTTAGCAACCGTTATTGTTGCCCCAGAATTAGTTTTAGCGGGCAGATTTTCCATCTGATTAAAATCGCAGTCATAGACATTTCCCAAATAATCTATCGACAGTTCGTTGCGACACATCAAAGGTTCGACAGTATTGGCATTAAAATTCTCCTCCAAAAACTCTAAATAAGCTTGATGGAGCTTCTGCCGTTGCAGATAAAGTTTAGTCCTACCTATGGGCAAATTAGTAATAGTCAAGAGTTGGTTAAACTCGATGCCAAAATATTCTTCCAGATAAGCTTTATAATCTTTTTTTAACTTAGCTTGCTCTGGAGGTAGAGAGAATTTTTCTTGAGTAGTAGGCAGGGCAGGGTTGTAAACCAAATCTAAGATTAAATTAGGGTTTTTTCCATAGCCCAAATCGTTCAACCATTGCAAAGCGCGAATCGATTCGTTATAAACTCCATGGCCGCGCATTTTATCCACATTTGCTTCCAAATAACAAGGAAGAGAAGCAACAATTCTCAATTGATTTGCGGCGCAATATTCGGGGATATTTCTAAAACCATCGACAAAATAAATCGTCAAATTAGAGCGAACGATTACTTCTTTATTAGTTGCCCTGGCCGCTTCTACCAGAGGCTTAAAACCGTAATTCATTTCCGGGGCACCCCCGGTCAAATCTACGGTTTTGATTTGAGGAAAACGATTAATTATTTCTATTAATTGGTCGCAAATTTCTGGAGTAAGTTCTTCGGTACGTTTCGGTCCAGCTTCGACATGACAGTGGGTACAGGCAAGATTGCAACGCTTACCTAAATTGATTTGTAAAACAGTTATTTGCTGTTTGGTTAAAGGGGAATTTAACTTTCTTTGAAAAGGGGTTAAAACAGTTTGAACCATGTATTTTTTTTGTAATGGGTAATGGGTAATAGTCAAAAAATGTAGGTCGGGCTCCGCGAACCTCCACCCAACAGTAGAACGGGCATCCTGCCTGTTACCTCTTACCTACTTAATTGCCAGTCAATTCCGCAAGGGGCCAATTGCGATCGGCTTTAGCAATATTACCGGGAATATCCTTTGCCCACAAATCTCGTACTTCTAAACTGAAGTTAAGATAAAGTTTGCCATCAACAATAGTCCAAGCTGCAGGCTCCGTGGGGGCAACTTCACCTTTACTAGCTGCATAAGCGCAATAACCGCCGTATTGAGGGGCGTATTTTTCCGGGTTTTCCGTAAATAAATCGCGGTTTTGAGAGCTAGAAAAATGCCAAATAGCGCCGTTCCATTCGCGTTTAAATTGACTGTTTCCTGCTACTAATTTACCTTCCCGAAAGTAGGCGACTGGATCTGTTCCTTGGATGGCGACGCCGTTATCGTTATAAACGAGGCAGTTTTCCTTAGTACAGAGATTGTTTTGGACAATGACGTTAGCTTGAGCAGTTCCATAGTTTTCTAGGTTAGCTGCAGTTACGCCCAATCCCAGAAGAGAAATTCCAGTACCAACAGCCAAATATTTTACGTTCATAAAAGTTAGTTAGTTTTCTTGAAAAATATTAAATCTCTACAAGCTGAATTTACGCTGAGAAAAAACTAAAAGTTAACTAAGAAACCCGGTTTTTTGAAAAAACCGGGTTTCTGGATTACCGGTAAGCAGCGATGGGACTTTTTAAAACTTAAGCCTCGTTCCAAAGAACTTTAACTTTATCGGGTAAAAAGCTGGCTATTTCTTTAACCCTTTCGGGAGATAATTCTGGCTTAGTTGCAGAAAATACTGCTTTAATCACTGTGGTTGCCTCGATGCCTTTTGGTACTCCCGATTCTTGATTGACGCGGAAGATAAAAGTATCGCCATCAAACTGTAAAGGGGGACGAACTTTACTGAGAAAAGCGACTAGAGGATTAGTATCTTTCCAAAGAAGTGCCACATCATCGTTATCGACTTTTTCCTCTTTGTCAGCTTCTTTGGTCTCTAATTCCGACGCGACTTTATTAGCTGCATCTGTGGTCATTAAATCGCGCATGGTGCGAAAAACTACTACGGTAATATCTCTGGCATCGTAGATGTCTGGTAATTTTGCCTGGGTCATTACCTTTTCGAGAAAGGGCACATATTTCTCTGGGATAGACGGTTTAGAGTCGGTCATAATTTTATCTTTTTTTACTTGTTTGTCATGCTATTTCTTCAGATTAGCAGATAAGAGCGATCGCTACACTCATCCGCTAGAGCTATTTTGATTTTAAGCAATCTATTTTAGATTTTGGATTTAGCATTTCAAGGAATATGGCCGCTACTCTGCCCTTTCGATCTGCACTTCGTTGGGAGTAGCAGTCAATCCCGTTTTTTCCAGAATATAAACAATTCCCACGGATAAAATTGCTCCTATAATAACTCCCACGGCTATTAACATTAAAGTAAAGCGTTCGAGCATTACTTTTGTGTCGGGATTGTAAACTTCTAAAACTTCCATTTGTTCGTCTTTTTCCTTGGGAGTTTGAGATGCTTCGGCGGGTGGGGTGTCCTCGAAGGGGTTTGGGTTGGGATTTGGTCGTTGGTTCATCGATTGTAATTGATATTTTGACAATTGTCTCTAATCATTATAGCTTACCCAGTTCGTAGCAAGCACTTTAGTGCTTTAAATAAGTCTACTTTAAAGCACTAAAGTGCTTGCTACGAACCTACTCAAAAAAGTTTTCTGATAAATATTTTTCCATCGCTTCTGCTGCTAATTTGTTCCCGGCGATATTCCAATGGGTATCGTTGGGTTTGTAAAGGGAAAATTCCCGGTTTTTCGCTTCAAATTCAGCGTACAAATCGAGATAATTAATATTATTTTTTTCAAATTCTGCGGTTAATAATTTATTAGCTAGTGCAAAATCAAAGGCATCTTGGCTGACTCCAAAAGCTTCTATTACTTTTTTTTGAAGGGTTGGGCTGACTTGTACTTCGTCGGGAATTAAAACTATGACTAATTTTATGTTATGATAATCGCAAATTTCTTTAATTTTTAATAAATCCCCCAAAGCATCGTTAAAAGCATTTTCAAAAAATTCTGGTCTGACGGGGTTGCGGTTGAAAATGAGGGTTTTTTCTTGAGTCATTTGTAAGTAAGCTTCATCGCTGAAAGTTTCTCCGTCGTCTTCGTATTTATCGTCTTTGGTGAAGTAAACTTTACCTTGATATTGGCTGTGAATTTTGATGAAGCCCCGAATGAAGGTAATAACGTAGGAGTCGCGATCGCTTAAGGTTTCCCTATCTATGCCCGTGATGCGATTGTCGATAAAATCGTTCCCGATGTAAAATGATAGAAGCACCATATCGGGATTTAAGGCCAAACCTTCGTTGACTAAAACAGATAAATAATCCTTAGGGCCGGTGCCAATTAATCCCATGTTCAGCACTTCTATTTTGGGGCTATTGTTATTATTTAATTGTTCTTCTAATAAAGTTAAATAGTTATGTTGGTAGGGAACGACTCCATAAGCAAAGGAATCTCCCAAACCGATGATTCTGTAAGTTCCTGCTTCTTTTTGCTGGCTAAATTCTACGTCTTTAAAACCTCTGGAATTTAACTTAAAATCGTAGTCTTCTGCAAAAGGTTTGCCGCGCCACCTGTTATAAGAGGTGTCGTAAAACATAAATGAGGGATTAATTTGATGATAAATTCTGAAGGTTATTTCGGTTAAAATAAAGGTGATTAAGGATATAATTACGATTTGACGCGAGATAGAAAACGTTTTTTTCATTGTTAAAGTTGAAATTACGACGTTATTGGGTTAGTAGTAATCGCTTTAGCGATGAGGAACGACTTTTTCTTTTACTAAATAATCGAAGAAAATCTCGGCGGCTAATTGATTGCCTGCAGAGTTCCAGTGGGGTTCTCTTAATAAATACAGATGGCGATTAATTTGTTCTTGTCTGAACCTTGGCAGCAGATCTATGTAAGGAATGCCGTTAGCTTCTAAATGTTCGATTAAAATTTGCTGCTGGCAATTGACGATGTAATTTTCTTGGTTTAAATCGAAATTTTCTATTATTTCTTGAAAGAGGCGATCGCTTACTTGATATTCGTCTGGATAAATGGCTACAATAAATTTAATCTGTTTGGCATCTAATAAGGATTTCATCTCGGAAATCCCGTTGAAAATATAGTTAATATTTTCCTCTCGCTTCCCCCGGGCCAAATCATCTTTTTTACAAAAATTTAACCTGCTTTTTTCTACTTGCAGAAAAGCTTCTTGGGATAAAATTCCTGGAGATTGTTCTCGTCGGTTATCTTGAGGTTTTCCAGAAGCAAAAACAGGAGAAAATAATAAATTATTTGGCAATTTTAGAGAACCCGAAATCTTAGAAACCCGGTTTTTTTGAAAAACCTGGTTTCTTGGGTTTCTCGACCGACTGGCTGCTTTTTTAGCCCGCCGTAACTCCTGCCAAACTTTATATTTTTGTTCGACAAACAACAGCAATCTCGACTTGCCAATAATAGGATAGCCGAAAATAATTAACTCTTTCCTTTTATCGATATCGACGTACAAATCGTTAACAATAATTCTTTTTCTATGGGGGTCGGCATCGCGAAAATCGTTACCTGCAAAAAATCCTAAAATTACTAAATCGGGATTGTATTGCAAGCCATATTTTTTTAACATTGCCAACTGTTCGACGGTGTGGGTTCCGGGATAGCCGGCATTAATAATATCTATTCGATGTTTGCCGTAATAACTCTCTAATTTATCCTCCAATAATGCCGTATAATTTCCATTTTGTCCCCCCGCCCAATTAAAAGAGTCGCTGACGATGAGGGCGCGATATTTACCCGGTTCTTTTAAGAGGGGGTAGTCGCGATCGTTAAAACCAAATTGATTGTTACCATTGGCATAAGGTCGAACCTTAAAACCCAAATCTGGGTCGTATTGATAAAGTCCTTTAAATAAGTATGGTTCTAAGACAATTAACAATATTTCTAAGGTTAACAAGGGCAGAATTAGCCAACAGAAAGTTAATAATAAAAATTGCTTTATTTTAGTGAATTTAAGTTGTTTGAGGGATTGAAGCATTAAATAAGTTAATTGTTATTGGTGGCGGGCACGTTTTTCTTCTCGATAAGCCTCTATTTCTGCTTGGATTTCTTCCTCTGAAATTGGCTCTATTTCGTTTAAACGCGATAGTTTTTCTATAGTTTCAAAAAGGCGTTTAATCCGGTCTTCTCTCGATATTTTTTCTTCTTGAGATTCCACGTTTTTCCTTCAAGTTTGAGCGTTGGTAATTTTGATGATAACCGATATTTCAGAAACCCGGTTTTTTGGAAAATATCTTCGCCATTTTTTCAAGGCTAACTCACCCGCCAGAAACCGGGTTTCTCTGAGAAACCCGGTTTCTGGCGGTCTCCATGCTTACCAGATGTTGGGTTCCGTTGCACTTCACCCAACCTACAAGAAAATGGCGATGTAAAATGGCCATCCTTGGGGACCGAACCCCAAATTACTTAAAATATTAAAATCATTTCCAGCAGCATTAGAAAGTTTTATGACATTTTCATCCATAGTGCGGGCCTTAAGGCGATCGCCCCTTACCGCCGAACTCCTGGGCAAACTCGAACAACAATGCCTGCAACTAATGGGCCTGCCTCGCCTGCCCAAAGGTTTAGCGGCCTCTGCCCTGGCCCGAGAAAGAGAACAAAATTTGTTCGTAGTCACCGCCACCCTAGAAGAGGCCGGTCGTTGGGCGGCTCAACTCGAAGCGATGGACTGGCAGACGGTCCATTTTTATCCCACCTCGGAAGCGTCGCCCTACGAGCCCTCCCACTCCGACGAGATAACCTGGGGGCAGATGCAAGTGCTGGCCGACTTAGCGACGGGAAATTTGCGGGGCAATACGGCCATCGTTGCCAGCGAGCGGGCCCTCCAACCTCACCTGCCCTCGCCGACGGAATTTAAACCCTACTGCCTGAGTTTTACCAAGGGTATGACCTGGGAGGCAAAAACGTTAGACGAAACTCTCGCCAGGATGGGATACGATCGCGTACCTCAAGTAGAAACGGAGGGGCAGTGGAGTCGGCGGGGAGATATTGTCGATATTTTCCCGGTGGCGGCGGAGCTGCCGGTGCGACTGGAATGGTTTGGCGACGAATTGGAAAAAATTCGAGAGCTCGATCCTTCCACTCAGCGATCGCTCGACAAAATAGATTCTCTCATCCTCACTCCTACTAATTTCAAGCAGTGGGGGTTGGGCGAGCAAGAAGGAATTGCTCCCTACCTCAATTTTGTCTCTCTGGCAGAGTATCTGCCGAACAATACATTAATAGCTATAGACGAACTCGACCAATGCGCCGCCCATAGCGATCGCTGGTTCGACCATATAGAAGAACAATGGCAGGAAACCTCCCCGACGGCAGTCAAACTCCATCGACTTTTTAAAGATTCTCTCCTATCTCTCGAAGCTTTTGGGCGAGTATATTTATCGGAACTGGTCAAAGAAACTTCCAGCAACCTCGTCTCTAACGCTTATACTTTAAATTTAGCCAGTCGGTCTTTGCCGGTGATGCCCCACCAATACGCCCAACTGGCAGAAACTATTCGCAAAGAACGCGATCGCCGCTTTTCGATTTTCCTCGTCTCGGCCCAACCCTCGCGAACGGTGGCGTTGTTGCAAGAACACGACTGCCCCGCCAAATTTATCGATAAACCCAAAGATTACACCGCCATCGACAAACAACAAACCCAACACGTCCCCGTAGCGCTCAAATATAGCGGCATTGCCGAACTGGAAGGATTTATTTTGCCGACGTTTCGGTTGGTGGTAGTAAGCGATCGCGAATTTTACGGGCAGCATTCCCTCGCCACTCCTACCTACATCCGCAAGCGCCGCCGGGCGGCATCCAAACAAGTAGATCCGAACAAACTGCAACCGGGAGATTATGTAGTTCACCGGGAACACGGCATCGGCAAATTTCTCCAATTGGAAAGCATCACTATCGACAGTCAAACCCGAGACTATTTAACTATTAAATATGCCGACGGTTTGTTGCGGGTGTCGGCGGACCGGGTGGGTACCCTATCTCGTTTGAGAACCGGCGATAAAAAAGTGCCCCAACTGAACAAACTCACGGGCCAGACTTGGGAAAAGACTAAAAATAAGGTCCGCAAGTCGATTAAGAAACTGGCAGTAGATTTGTTGAAACTCTACGCCCAGCGATCGCAACAGCAGGGTTTTGCTTTCCCTCCCGATACTCCCTGGCAAGAGGAGATGGAAAATTCGTTTCCCTACCAACCGACTCCGGACCAGTTGAAGGCAACTCAAGATGTGAAGCGAGATTTGGAGAGCGATCGCGTCATGGATCGCTTAGTTTGCGGCGATGTCGGTTTCGGCAAAACGGAAGTTGCCATCCGGGCGATTTTTAAAGTAGTGTTGGCCTGCAAACAAGTAGCGCTGCTCGCCCCCACCACAATTTTAACCCAACAACACTACCACACTCTCAAAGAACGTTTCGCCCCCTATCCTATCGAAATCGCCCTGTTGAACCGGTTCCGAAGTGGTAACGAAAAGCGGGAAATTTACGATCGCTTGGCAACGGGAGAAATCGATATTATCGTCGGCACCCACGCGATTTTGGGTAAAAAGGTCAACTTTAAGGATTTGGGATTGTTGGTAGTTGACGAAGAACAGCGGTTTGGAGTCAACCAGAAGGAAAAAATCAAGGCCATGAAAACAAAAGTTGACGTTCTCACCCTGACGGCGACCCCGATTCCGCGAACCTTATATATGGCTTTATCCGGGGTGCGGGAGATGAGCGTCATTACCACGCCGCCCCCCGCCCGCCGTCCGATTAAAACTCACTTAGCAGCTTTGGGGTTGGAAACGGTGCGCTCTGCCATTCGGCAAGAGTTGGACCGGGGCGGACAGGTATTTTATGTAGTGCCTCGGGTGGAGGGTATCGAAGATGTGGCGGGTAAGTTGCGCTCCCTCGTGCCCGGGGCGAGGATAGAAATCGCTCACGGACAGATGGATGCGGGACAGTTGGAATCGATTATGTTAGGTTTTAGTTCTGGGGAAGCGGATATATTGGTATGTACCACGATTATCGAGTCGGGTTTGGACATTCCTCGGGTAAATACGATTTTAGTAGAAGACGCTCACAAATTCGGTCTGTCTCAGTTGTATCAGTTGCGGGGGCGCGTCGGGCGTGCTGGCATTCAAGCTCGCGCCTGGTTGTTTTATCCGGTGGATGGGGACGGCAGGGCGATGCTAACGGAAGACGCCCAGAAACGTTTGAGGGCGATTCAGGAATTTACTCAGTTAGGTTCGGGCTATCAGTTAGCGATGCGGGATTTGGAGATTCGCGGCGCGGGGGATATCCTGGGGGCGCAACAGTCGGGGCAGATTAATGTGGTGGGATTCGATTTATATACGGAGATGTTGGAGGAGGCGATTAGGGAGATTCGCGGGCAGGAGATTCCCCAGGTTGACGATACTCAAATCGATTTGAAGCTGACTGCTTTTATTCCGGCGGATTATATACCCGATTTGGAACAGAAGATGAGCGCTTATCGGGGGGTGGCGTCTGCAGGCAGTCGTTGGGAATTGCAGCAGATTGAGGTTGATTGGTGCGATCGCTACGGCCCCATTCCCAAACCGGCCTTGCAATTATTGCGGGTGATGGAGTTGAAGCAAATCGCGAAAAAGTTAGGTTTTGCTCGCATCAAACCGGAAGGCACCCAGCACGTCGTTTTAGAAACGCCGATGGAGGAACCGGCCTGGAACTTGCTGAAGGAAAAGTTGCTCCAACATTTGCATTCTCGTTTTGTTTACGAACCGGGCAAGGTGAAGGTGCGCGGTTTGGGAGTGTTGGCGGCGCAGAAGCAGTTGGAGAGTTTAATCGAGCGATCGGAGAAGATGGAGGGAGCTCTACCCGATGCCGTTCGTAGTAATCGATGAGCGCGATTGAGGCCGTTCGTAGTAATCGCAAAGCGCGATTGTTAGATAAACTTATTTTATCGCTAAAGCGATTGCTACGAACATAAATTAAAATGGACAATCGTCTCTCTCCTAAGTCTAATATCTAAAAAGAGATATTTTTCAGAATCTCGGCAATTTAGTAACAAATTTTACAGATAAAGCCGGGAGTAGGGGTATAACTGATAAAAGAGTTAGAAAAATCTAATCAGTTGATGGGACAAAGCCATGTTAGAAGAACCAAATTTCAGACTCAACATTGCCAATCCGTTCGATAAGTACATTTTCCCAGAAGCTCCTGGGACCGACCCAGAGATATTACCGTTCCAGTCCAATAGTGGAAAGGAACAAAAAAGCGATCTCTCGTACCCCCCCCACAAAGATTAAATTACTTCCACGAAAAAGTCGATTCCCCATTCCCTATTCCCTATTCCCAAACAAGAGAAAAAAGTCAAGATTCCTCCTCTTTAACTAACTTTAATTCCGGCGTTTTTACCGCAGACAAAACCGGAGAAGTATTAATCGAATATCTCCTAGACATCATCGGTAATAAAGGAGAATTAGCAATATTTAGTCTGGAAGGAATCGAAGAATTAGCAGTGACTAATATACGACGACTTAATAAATCCCAAACGAGACTGGTTTGAGGAAAAAACGGAATTTGTGGAAATAGTAGATAGCGTTATTGCTGAAGATAGAGACGCGCCGGAAATAACTGTGGAATTAGTTAACGATACGGGGGAAGATGAAACTGATAAAATTACGACAAATCCGAGTTTAACTGGAACGGTTATTGATGAGAGCAAAATTGTTAGTTTCGAGATAAGTAGAACAGGCATCTTGCCTGTTACCGGCGGCGAAGGCCAGACGCCTGTTACGGGAGAAAGCGACAGTTTTATTGAGGTAACGACCGAGTTAGAAAGCGACGGCAGTTTCGTCTTAAACCGAGAAGTTTTGGAAGAAGTTTTGGGAGAAACTTTGCCCTTGGGAATCAATACTATTTATTTACGCGCCACTGACGAAATTTAGCGTGACTTACGATATTTCCTCGGTGGATGTTATCGCGATTCCAGAAGTGGGATTGCCGGTGAAGACGTCCGTGGGAGTTCAACGGGCCGACGGGATAGCGAGTTTTGAGGCGGTTTTGGATTTGCCCGCACCGGAATCTGACCCAACCCAAGAGCCAGTTTTGCAAGGGGTGGAGTTGAAGTTTAGCGATGAAAATGGGGAGCCGTTTGCGGAAAATAACAACGAACCCGTTCTGTTTTTGACGGCGGATAACGCTTTGATAGATAGTGCGAATTTGGCGACTTCTAAGGGGAGTCGGTTTGAGGATTTGATACCTAAGTTTTCTGTGGGGAACGAAGTTTATGAGGGAACTGTGTTAGAAGATTTGAGTTCTGAAGTAAGCGATAACCGGGTGACGGTGGCGGTGAAGGTTCCGAATGCGGTGCCTTTGGGCAGTTCTCGGATTTCCCTGAGTCGCGAACAGGATTTGTTATCCGAACAAAGTGGAACCGAACCGATTTATGTGGAGGTGGAGTTTGAGAGTAATAAAGTGCGGTTGGAAAACGAGAAGGAGTATGTATTTACTGCTTTGGCATCGGCGGATAGTTTGTCGGTGGTGGATGGAACTAATCCAGAAGCGGTGGTTAACGATACCAATAGCTCCGATTTGCTGTTGGGAAGGATTCCTGTTGGGGTTGATGGGGTGACGGACCGTCCGGAGTCGTTGGGGATAACTGGAGATAACGGTCGGATTTATGTGCCGCTGAAGTTTTCTGGGGGGGTGGCTGTTGTAGACCCGATGGTGCTGTCTCAGTTGGATAACGAACCGGATACGCCAGACGTGACGGAACCGATTCCTTTGCCGGATGGGGCGCGTCCGTTGGATATTGCTTTGGGGTTGAGGGATGAATATGCTTATATTACGGATGAGAATCAACCTTTTGTTTATGTGTTGGATATCGACCCGTTTTCTGAGAGTTATCACGAGGTGTTGCAGACTATCGTTTTGGAGACGGAGAATAATGCAGGTTTGAACCGGTTGGGGATTAGTAGCGACGGTCGGCGGTTGTTCGCGACGGGTAAGGATGGTTATATTTATGCTGCGAATATCGACCCGTTAGATAAGCCGGAGGAGTCTCAATTCAATTCCCAGAAGTGGCACGAGCAGATAGGTCGGTTCGAGACGGAACAAGGTGCGATGGGGATTTCTGCTACTAACCAGTCTGAGATGATGACTTTTACGAGCGGGAATAGCAGGCTTGATTTTAATGGCTTTGGGGTGTTGGAGGTGATAAATGACGATACTTTGAGTTTTGAGGTCCAGATTCGCTATGTTCCTTTGGGATTGGGCAGCAGTAACGATTATTTTGATGTGAGGCAGGCTTATGGGGCAGGGCTGACTAAAGATGCGTCTTATGCTTTTGTGGCGGGTCGCAACGTGCGCGGAAGTATTTTTGATGATGAGGTTCTCGATTTGCTACTAACATAATGCCGAATTTTTCTCCGGGATTCATGTTAAATGTTTTGATGCCTTGGTAGGGGCCGGAGTTGTTTCCTCCTTTAAGGTACGAGAGATCGCTTTTATGATTATCTACTTTTTCGTAGCTCGCGGAGAATATGTTTGACTCGCTCCCCAGGAGTTCCGGTAAAATGTCTGGGAGCAAGTCAGTTTTGTAATATAAAATTTATTTCCCAACCGCTTATTCCCTTGCCATTAGCAATTAGCGATTAGCAAGCTCGCAAAAATCGTTCAATTCACAGGTTCGCTCTTATTGGTGACTTGCTCCCAAATGTCGGGAGCATCCCATATTTGCAAAAATAGAAAATGGCTAATGGCTAAGGTCAGACAGGCTAATCGCTAATGGCTAGATGCAATTAGCAATTAGCAATTAGCAATTAGCAAAAAGCGTTAAATCCTTGGTTTTCGAATTGCATTGAGATGCACCCCAAATGTCTCTCTCGAATGGGTTCGAGTTAGGTATGGGATAATTATCGAAAAAATCTCTGTTTTTAGATTTTAGATTTGGAACCGAGGGGCGATGGTCTATGCTATCGCTAGCAACGCTGCGCGGTTTGGTTTTTTTCAAAGGTGATTTGCTCCCGATAAAAGAGTGTCAGTCCATGAGGATTTAGGGGCTATTTGGCAAAAAGTGTCAGAAGATACATTTTGTCTGGGAAAAATAGTTAATAATGGAAAATTTGATTAAAGTTGCAACATCTAACTATGAAACCTCGAATAATCGTCTGCGGTTTGGGTCGTACTGGCTATAAAATATTTTGTTTGCTGAGGCAACAGGGAGCGATCGTAGTGGGGATAAGCGATCGCCCCATTCGCGGGGAAAGTTCCGACGTGGTGGTAGGTAACTTTAGAACCGCATCTACCCTCCTGGCCGCCGGCATCCAAAGCGCTCATACTATTATCTTAGCCGCTAAAGACGATTCGTTAAATTTGGCAGTATTAATGCAAGCTCGCATTCTTAACCCCAAAATTAGAATTATCAACCGTTTGTTTAATACGAGCTTGGGCGATCGCCTGGATAAAACCCTAACGGACCATACTACCATGAGCGTTTCGTCCTTGGCAGCGCCGGTTTTTGCCTTTGCTGCTTTGGGCGATCGAGCTATCGGACAGCTACAATTATATAATCAAACTTGGCCGATGTACGAGGAATTAATAGATGCCGACCATGCTTGGAAGGGGGAAAAATTAAGCGAATTATGGGATAATCCCTCACGAATGTTAATTTATTATTTACCCGCAGATAGCAACACCGACTTAATCTCGGCAGTGGAAGAAGAACGTTATTTGCAAGTAGGCGATCGCCTGATTTTTGCCACCCAACCGAGCGTTAAAAATAGCCGCAAAAATATAATTCAGAAATTCATAAAATGGGTGACGAGGCTGCAACAATTTCAGCGACACAGCAGGTCTGCATTATTAATTACTCTCGCCCTTTTGCTAACAATTTTAGTTTCTACCGTGACCTATATCAGCATCAATTTGAATAATAGTATAGTCGATGCTCTTTATTTTTCCGTGGGGATGATTACTGGAGCGGGAGGAAACGAACAAGTAGCAGAAAAGGCTCCGGGTAGCATTAAAATATTTACAGCTATAATGATGTTAATCGGAACCGGCATCGTCGGTATCTGTTACGCCCTGCTGAACGATTTTGTCTTGGGAACTCGCTTCCAGGAATATTGGGATGCCGCCCGCATTCCCCGTCGCAATCATTATATCATCTGCGGGTTGGGAGGTATCGGAGTTCATATCGCCCAACAACTGATTGCTAGCGGATATGAAGTAGTGGCGATCGAACGGGAGCCTAATTCTAGGTTTGTCAACGCGGCGCGATCGCTCAAAATCCCCCTCATTTTAGCCGATGCCACCGTGTCTGCCAACCTCGAACTTGCTAACGTTAATCGGGCAGAGGCCCTCATCGCAGTTACTAGCGACGATACCACCAATTTAGAAGTAGCCCTCTCTGCTAAAGGACTGGCACCGAAAATATCGGTTATAGTACGGCATCAAGACCCCCATTTTGCCTTGATGGTACAACAGGTTTTTGATTTTGAGGCCGTACTCAGCCCCACGGAATTAGCCGCCCCCGCCTTTGCCGCCGCCGCTATTGGGGGCAGAATTTTGGGTAACGGCATTACCGCCGACAGTCTGTGGGTTGCCCTGGCAACTCTAATTACGCCGGCCCATCCTTTTTGCGATCGAGTCGTGAAAGAGGCTGCTCGCAAGGCTGACTTTGTGCCTTTGTATCTGGAAACTAACGGTAAAAGCATCCACGGCTGGGAGCTGTTAGATTGCTCTTTGAGCTCGGGGGATGTTTTATATTTAACGATGCCGGCTAATCGACTGGACGGTTTGTGGCGCACTACTTCTGCCCAAATGTTACTTAATTAGTTAATTGCGAGCTTGCGAGCTTGCGAGCTTGCGAGCTTGCGAGCTTGCGAGCTTGTCTATTGTCTATTGTTAATATTTAATGGCTAATTGTTAATTGTTAATGGCTAATTGCCAGTCTGACCTTAGCCATTAGCCATTTTCTCTTTAATCTGCCATCGGTTGAGGGCCGCGCCAAAAGCGAATAAATGCTTTTAAATAACCCGGTCTTACCCGAGTTTTATCGTCAAATTTTGGCAGATGAATCCAGGGAATATTGGGGTATTGATGGTGGGCTAAATGCCAGTTAAAATTCAGCAAAAGAGCGCTATAAAAACTATGAGTTTCTAAATTGTGGGCTCCGTTCGTTACATCTCTGGGAGAGTCGGCGTGGGGAATGTATTGTTGGCAAGACCAATTAAGGGCAAATAATCCATACATTAATAAGTAAGTTTTCCAGTTTAAATCGAGGGCAAAAAATATCCCTAACTGGATTAATACTACTGCCAAACTTTCCAAACGAATGCGGATGAGATACCAAGGCTGAATGCCGTCAACCATGGCCGAAACTGATGGGGCATCTTTTAATAATTGCGCTTTTAACAACCACGGAGCAATTAATAAAATTAAGGTTGCGACGGGTACCGACAGCCAAAACATTCCTAAATACAGGGCATAAAAATAAAGCCGCTTGACTAATAAGTTATCCGTGGGATAATAGAGGTCAAACATTTCGGCATCGGTACGATTGCGGCGGTGGTGTCCCAGGTGGCAGGCTCTTAAAAAGGTGAAGGAACCGGGGAAGAATGCTGCTAAGATGAAACCAAAAGTATCGTTAATAATGGGGTTGGGATGAAAGAGGCGATGTTCCGCTTCGTGTAATAAGGAATAGAGGGGTAAAAAGAGGAAGGAAAAGGCGATCGCTACCGGGAAAACTCCCCACCAATTAGAAGCGTGGGCGGCCCACCATTGCCAAAATAATCCTCCACCAATAATTAGAAAGGTTAGGGCAATATTGAGTTGATGGGGTGGGGCGTTTTCTTCGGGTTTGGTATTAGCAATTGAGAGATTGTTTACCATGTTTTTTGGTTTTTTTATAAAGATAAAGATGGGATGGTTGCCCGGAAAAGTTCCAAGACGTTATTCCTATTATAGCCTCGTTCGTAAAGACCGCACCTTCGCCATGCAGAAAAATACCAACTCAAAGAGACTATAGAGTTAAGAAACCGGGTTTTTCGCAAAAACCCGGTTTCTGGCGGGTGAGCTAGCTTTGAATAAAATGGCGAATATCTTGTTGAAAAAACCCAGAAACCCGGTTTTTTCAAAAAACCGGGTTTCTTTATTTCTCGTTCGCGATACTGCTAAAATGAAAATATCGTCTATTCCAAAAAGAGGTAATAATGACAATTTTACTAACGTTTATAGGAGCAATTATTGGGGGAATATCTATTATTAGCGTTGGGCTGATGGCTTGGCAAACTTTTAGTTTTTTAGGGAAAAAAGAACTCCCATTGCCAATTCCCCATTCCCAATTACCTATTATAAGCATTCTCAAACCGATTAAGGGTTTGGATGGCGAGTTGGCACGAAATCTGGAGTTTTTCCTCCATTTGGAGGATGTTAGTTATGAGGTATTAATAGGTATCGCCGATGATGCAGATCCTGCCGTTGCCGTGGTGGAAGATTTCCTCGCTAACCATCCAGAAGCGCCGATGCGGTTAGTTATCACCGGTGCGCCGGGGAACCTCCAACCGAAAATGGCAAATCTGGCGGGTTTGGAGACTCTGGCGCGGGGGGATATTCTGTTAGTTAGCGACGGCAACACTCGGCCTCACCCTAAAAGTCTGTTATCGGTTGTTGCGGTTTTTGAGGATGCTAGGGTTGGGGTTGCTAGCGCTCCTTTTTTTGTGAGAGAGGCAGACAGTCTGGGGGCGCGGTTGCGTGCTTTGCGTATCGGTACTCTCATACTTACTTCTATTTGCGGAGTTTATACTTTAACTAAGGTTTCGGCTATAGTTGGCAAGTGGATGGCGGTGAGGAAGGAGGCGATCGCTGACTTGGGCGGTTTTGCTACTTTAGGAGAAGTGATGTGCGCGGACGGTTTAATCGCTGCTAAGTTGCGAGCTTTTGGCTGGCAGGGAGCGATAATACCTGACTTACTTGATATATATTTGGGCGAGTGGGACTTGGGGCAGGCTTATGCCCAACAGTTGCGCTGGTCCCGCCAGCTCCGGTTTGTGGAACCTCCCGAACCGGTGGCGGAGCTTTTCTGGAACGGAACTTTTTTGTTATTAATGGCGGCGGTTTTTTGGTGGTTGGGCGGTTTTTGGGGGGCGATTTTTTTGGGGGTTGCTGCTGGTTTGGTTTGGGGAGTTTATGGGGTTGTTTATTTGCGCTTTGGGGGCTGTTGGCGGGATTTGTTGTTGCTGCCTTTCCAGGATTTGATGATGTTATTTATTGCTTTTGGGTGTTATTTCGGGAACGAGGTTAGCTGGCGCGGTCAGCGTTTTCGAGTTGGGAAAGGGGGAGTTTTGGAAGAGGTAATCAAATAAGAGATATTTGAGAATCGATTTAACTTCCAGTTCGGGAGAAATGCGCGGTTTAACTATTCTTTGGTGGGCGGTTTTTAGCAAGCTCCAATGTAAGGTGGGGCGCAAATGGTGGATGGTGTGGTAGCCGTTATTCAAGAATAACCAATTGCCGAGGTTGCTGGTAAAGTTGCGGGAGTTTTGATGGCGGTTTTCTGGCTGACAGCCTTCGTGTTGGAGGAGGTTTATTCCTAATAAGGAAACTATGCCAAGTGTCCAAGGAATGAGGTTAAATATTAGAAATTTTTGAGGGCTAATAATAATAAGTAGGAGAATAAACAGCCGCAAGGTTAGTTTCTCTCCCTGGAGGTTTTGTTGTTCGTCTTCTGGTAGGGTTTGTGCTTCTAAACTGCGCTTTCTTTGGGCGATGTTTATTAGGCTTTGAAAAATGTATCGGGGGAGGCGAATTATGCCGGGGCCGCTGCCAGCTAATTGGGGTTTGATCCAGTCGTTTTGGTTGCCGCGGTAAAGGTGATGGTTGTAGTTATGGGGGACGACTATTTCTGTTGCGCTTCGCCCCAGAGAAAGGGTGAGGATGATGTTAAAAATATGGTTGATTTTTGGGTTTTGGTTGCTTTCTTGAAATAGGGGTAGGTGTTTGTGGTTGTGGTTGATGACGCCGACGATGAAGCAAAGGAAACTGCTGGCGGCTATCCAAATTAAAATTAGGTGCTTTGGTAGGGGGTGAAGTAGGGGAAAATAGAGGAGGAAGTAGGCGATCGCTACGAAGATTAAACTCCGAATGTCGGCAGGGTGTTTGAGTTGTGGTACCATGATTTTTGATGGATTAATTATTTTTGGACTTTGGGAGGAAATGCACTTTGCCTGCTAATTATAGCGAACTGGAAAAAAAGCTCTGGGAGGCTGCAGATAACCTGCGGGCTAATTCTAGTTTAAAGCCTTCTGAATATTCGGTGCCGGTTTTGGGCCTGATTTTTCTGCGTTATGCGGATTTTAAGTTTGGCCAGGTTGAGAAAGAGTTTGCGGGGAAGAAACGAGGCCGAGGGCTGAAGTGGGAACCTTACCACTATCAGCAGAAGGGGGCTTTGTTTGTGCCTGCAGTGGCGAGGTTCGATCGCTTGGTTAATTTGCCGGAGTCGGCGGATATCGGTAAGGAGTTGGTGGGGGCGATGAGGGCGATCGCTGCGGATAATGAGGAGTTGGAGGAGGGAGCATCTCAATGCAATTCGAAAACCTACAATTCAACGCTTTAGGTTAGAGCTTAGAGGTCAGAGGTCAGAGGTCAGAGATGTTTGAGGTCAGAGGCTAGAGATGTTTGAGGTTCGAGATTTGAGATTATCGCGGTGAAAAAAATATTTTTACAAAGATTCGATGCTCCCGTTGGAGGATGCTTTGCCGATGGATTATCCTAAGATTGAAAAGTCGATTTTATTGGAGTTGTTGCGGGTTTTTAATCGCATTCCTATTGAGGAAATTGGGGAGGATGCTTTTGGGGAGATTTATCAATATTTTCTGGGGAATTTTGCGCAGAAAGAAGGGCAGAAGGGGGGGAGTTTTTGACGCCGATTTCTGTGGTTAAATTAATAGTAGAAATTGTGGAACCGGAGTATGGTTTGGTTTTCGATCCTGCCTGGGGGGCGGGGGGGTTGTTCGTACAAAGCGAGTTGTTTGCTAGGCGGCGGACTGGAAAGACTACTAACGTTCTGGGGGTTTACGGTCAGGAGAAGGTTGAGGGTACGGTGAGACTGTGTAAGATGAATTTGGCGGTACACGGGATTTCTGGGTTGGGTAATATTCGGGTATCTAATACTTATTACGAGAACTTCCACCACTGCGAGGGGAAGTTTGATTTTGTGCTGGCAAATCCTCCTTTTAATGTTAATGGGGTTGATAAGGAGAGGTTGGAGGCTCGCAGGGGTAAGTTTTTTACAATTAACCCTTGCAAGGGGACAAGGGTAGGTTTTTTACAATTACCTTGTTAATCGGAGTGTGGGGGGTGTGGGTAGGGTGGGAAGTCTGGGAAGTTGGTTCCTGTGGGAAGTTCCCTTCCTCCCACACCCCCCACTCCTCCCACACCCCCCACACTCACCCACCAAAAGTCGATTGTTAAAAACTTACCCCTGGGGGCGGGGGGGGATCGAACAACATCCGCTGCTAACCTAACTTTCTGAACCCACCACTACATCTATACGACTAAAGTCGTTACTACGAACTTACGAAGCGGCGATCGCCAAACTCCCCGCCTCCCCGTCCAAAACGGCCTCCACCCCCACCGGTAAAGCAGCATTAACGCCATCGTGACCGAAAGGCAAATCCGAAACCACCGGCAAACCCAAGTCGCCAAAGCGATCGCGCAACACCTCCTTCACCGTAAAACTCGGATAATTCGGACGGGTGGCAACGCAGCGACTAAAACGCCCCAAAGCAATACCCTTAACTCCCCGCAACGCCCCCATCATCCGCCAGTGAGTCAGCATTCTATCTAATCGATAGGGTGCTTCCCCTACATCCTCAAAAGCCAAAATCGCTCCCTCCAGATTCGCTTGATACTTAGTACCTAACAAAGCGTTACCTACCGTCAGATTCGCCGGCAGCAAAGTACCCCTCACTTTACCTCCCCCCCAACCGACACCCTCCAAAGGAGCCACCGGACGACCTTCGAGCAAATCGAACAGCCGTTGTTGGGACCATTCCGGTTCCGCCGCCAAAGTAGTAAGCACCGGTCCGTGAACGCAGAAAATCCCCAACTTGCTAAACGTCCACAGCAAAGCAGTGATATCTGAAAAACCGACCAAGCATTTCGATTCTGTTTCTACCTTATAGGTCCATTTTTCCAGCAAGCGAGTAGAACCGTAACCACCCCGGGCACAGACTATACCGCGACAATTGGCATCTTGGAGAGCATCCTCCAATTGACGGCAGCGACCTTCGTCCGTACCCGCCAAATAACCCCACTGTTCCTCGTAACCCGCAGCAAATTCGAGGTTGTAACCGCGCGATCGCCAAATCTCAACCCCTTTATTAAAATTATCCAATTCCCGCAGGCAACCGCTAGGAGCGATTACCCGCACTACATCCCCTCGTTTTAACTCCATCATAAATCGTTCGTAGTAATCGCAAAGGGCGATTTTATATTACCTACCAACCCCAGCTCCTATCTGCGGCACGGCATCCTCCTCCTCCGGTTCTATAACCGAGTCGGTTAAACCCGGAAAAGGAAGTTCTAACTGCTGTAACTCTGGTTCCACAGCAACCGGAATATCGGCACCGTTAACTATCGCCCCTAACAGTCGAGGCCCCGACTTAACCGACTCTTCCTCTTCATCATCCGAGCCCGTTAACTGCTCGATCGCCTCTGCCAACATCCCCGACATCGTATAGTAAGGTCGAGCCACCAACACAATTCCATCCGCCAGGGGTTCTAAAGTAATCGCATCGTTATTGGCGCTTAAAGCGGGAGAGTCGATCGCCACCAAATCGAAGCGATGTCTCACCTCGGCAAACAACCTTTGCATTTCGCTCGATTCTAGAATGGCCGCCGGCCTTCGTATCGGCCCCGGACTCGGGATGACATAAAGATTCTCCACCCCAGGCACCAACCTCATGCAATCGCTCAAATTACCGTAATAGCGCAGGGGTTCCGCCGCCCAATTAGACTCCGGAACCATACCCAGAGAGTCAACCTTGGAAGGCGATCGCAAATCTCCTTCTATTAATAAAGTCCGCTTGCCCGCCCTCGCAGAAGCGATCGCCATATTATACGCGCAAAAACTTTTACCTTCATTCTTACCCGCACTTGTCAAGACAACGACTTGAGCCGGCTTCTTCTGTCCCAAACGACGCACCGAAACCCGCAGTTTTTCATAAGATTCCAAATAAGGAGAATCCCGATCCAGCAGCAGGGGCATTTCCTTCTCTTCTAGATCGAATACCATCACCTCCGGCAATACCCCCAACAAAGGTACCTCTTTTGCTTGCAAAGCTCCTTTGACTTCTTCCCAACTGTAGAACTTGCCCGAGAGCATTCCCAACACAAAAATCAATCCCGCACCCCCTACAATTCCTCCCAGTCCCCCCACTGCCAACATTAAAGCCATATTCTTCTCTGGCACTTCAACATCCCTAGCATAAGCGTAACCAATAATAGTCAAGTTGCTGATTATTTCGGCTTCCGCCAGTTTTGCCTTAGCCAAAGTATCCCGCATTCGATCGTAAACGGCTTTTTTAAACGCAAAATCTTTTTGCAATCGATCCAACTCTAATTCCATATTGGGAATTGATATGTATTCCCGTCGCAGTTCCCTTTCTGTTCTCCGGCTGCTCTCCTGCAGTCGTTCTAACTCTTCTTTCTGCGTTTCTAAACTTATTAGAGTTCCTGCTAACTGCTGCCGCGCCGGATCCAAAGAAGAATCCACTCGAATTTTTTCCACTTCCTGAAGCGGCGCCGCTACTCCATTTCCTCCTAACACTTCCCCAGCTCGTTGCTCTAACTGTTGTTCGATAACCTGTTTTTGCCTGCGCAACTCTATTACTGGCGGATACTGCTCCCGGTAGTCTAACAACAGACGTTCTAACTCCGATTCTATTTGAAACAGTCGCGTTCTTAATTCTCTTATCAGCGGATCCGCCGCCAAAGCCTGAGCTACATAAGCTTGATCTGCATTTAATCCTAACCGTTGCTCGATACTATTAATTTGAGCGTTGACTCCTTCTAATTTTAGTTGGAGGTCTCTTTGTTGTTGTTGGCTGCTCGCAATAGCCGCAGGCAAAGCACCCGCACGAGAATTTAAGAGCAGCGCTCCTTCTTGCTTTTTCAGCTCTTCAAAATTTTGTTCTGCTTCTTTGAGTTCTTTTAATGCCTGGGGCAGACGTTCTTCGACTTCTTCAATCAGCGATCGCAGCCCCGCGCTGTTCATCAATCTGCTTTCTTCTACCATCTCTTCCATGAGGGCATTCACTGCCGCTACGGCTTTCTCCCGATCTAGATCCTCATAAGAGACTTGCATTCTTTTTGAATCGATCCTAGCTCCTTTAAGCCTCCTTGGATCTATATTAACCTCCTTGGCTGCCTCTTCTATAACTCTGGCAGTCCAGAACTTGTCTAGAGAGGTTTCCTCTGGGTTGATTTTTGGGGTATATTCTGAAAAATTTATCGGAGCGAAATTGTACTGAATATTTCCTATGGCTTTATACTGGGGAACTTCGACTGGCTGCATTGCCACTACTCCCGATACCCCTAAACCGACAACAACAGTGGCGAATCCTACCCATTTGTATTGGTCTAATGCTATTAGATAACGTTTGATAATTGGTATAGTCATAGTTTGTTGCTAATTGTTAATTGTTAGTTGCGAGCTTGCGAGCTTGCGAGCTTGCCTACTCTTGCCTCTTGCTTATCCCCAAGAAAAACTTCTATGTATTCTGGGATTGAGCAGGCGATCGACCGGTTTGCCCTCCACCAGATGTTGTTCGGCGATCGCCCCTACGTCCTCTGGTTTGACTCGGCAATACCAAGTTTCATCCGGCGTCACTCGAACCGTGGGGCCCGTGCTACACTGTCCCATACAACCGCTGCTAATGATGCTAACATCCTCCATCCGCTCCCCAATCTTTTCAAAGGCTTTCAGCACCTCAACAGCATTATTTCGCTGGCAGGATTGGTGTTGGCATACCATTACGCACCGACTTTCGGGTTTTCCTTCCTCTTGGCCCTCTTTTCCTGGCATGGGTCAAATTACCCTCAAATTATCTTCATCCTCTATTTTATCTTCTCCGCCCCACCTTGCAGACAATTGGGCGATCGCTTGACAATTAACAATTAACAATTAACAATTGACACAAACAATCTAATTCGCGAGGTATTAATGGCTAAAACAGTTGGTGACGTGATGAGCTCGGATGTAATCTTGGCCGCACCAGAAATGCCTTTGAAGGAAGCTATTAAAATTTTGGCAGAACGACGCATTAGCGGTTTGCCAGTTGTTGATAAGGCAGGTAAATTGGTCGGAATTATTTCTGAAACCGATTTGATGTGGCAAGAAACAGGAGTAACTCCTCCTCCATATATCATGGTCCTCGATAGCGTTATTTTTTTACAAAATCCCGCTCGTTACGAACAAGAAATTCATAAAGCTTTGGGGGCAACTGTCGGAGAAGTAATGACCAAAAATCCTGTTACTACTAAACCAACTCAACCCCTGGCCGCCGCAGCTCGCCTCATGCACGATAAAGATGTCCATCGCTTGCCCGTCATCGATCCTGATGGTAAAGTTGTCGGTATTCTTACTCGTGGCGATATTATTCGCGCTATGGCCTCTGACCCTTAAAACCCATTCCACATTACCCATTCCCCATTACCCATTACCCATTACCAATTTTTCATAATGGACATTACCCCAGACTCGGTTCGGCAATTATTGAGTTCTTCCGATTTAGGCGATCGCCTCAGAGCTGTCAATCAATTACGCCAGCTACCACCTTCGGGAGCTTTCGAGCTCCTTCGAGTTGCCTGTGGCGACTCCGATACCCGCGTTCGTTATGCGGCCATCAGTCAGCTTTCTAGTTTGGGTCGAGAAAATTTGGCCCAATCTGAGGAGATTTTGCGCGATCGCCTCCTCAACGACCCGGAACCGGACGTCCAAGCTGCCGCTGCCGACTCTTTGGGCGGCCTCCAACTTACCAATGCTTTTGAGGATTTGCAGCAAGTTTATCAAACTACCCCCGAATGGCTCGTCAAAATGAGCATCGTTGCTGCTATGGGAGAATTGGGTGAGGAGCGCGCTTTCTCTCTTTTAGAAGATGCCCTTCAATCCGATAACGAGTTGATTCAAACTATGGCTATCAGCGCTTTCGGAGAATTGGGACAACCACAAGCTATTCCCCTTCTCCTTCCTTTTGCCGAGTATGGAGATTGGCAAATTCGTTTTAAACTCGTACAAGCTCTCAGTCAGTTGGGCGGCCCTGAAGCTAAGGCTACTTTGGATAAATTAACTCAGGATAAGAGCGAACCCGTGGCTAGTGCTGCCAAGATGGCCCTTAATAACTAAGGCGCGGGCCATCTCTATCCAACTCTATTGATTTTTGATTGACTCATAAATCCAAAACAATTCGCTAAAATAAGGAAAAATACTTAATAATAACAACCCAAGGAGAAATCCAATGTTTTTAAACGAACTAACCCCCGTTGTTAAGGAATTAACCGAGCAGCCCACTGCTTTTTTGGGTGGCTTTTTCTCCGGTATCCTCAAGCTGAATCTCTACGAAGACCCCGTTAAAAGCTGGTTAGAAAAAAACGGCGCTTCTAGCGAATATACTACCCCCCCAGAAGAACAAAATAACGACAACAATAGCGGTCCTCAATCAATTACTATTGAGTAATTGCTAATTGTCAATTGCTAATGGTTAATTGTTAGTCCTAACCATTAGCAATTACCAAAAAGAGATTGGTTTATTTTTATTACCAAATAGTAGCTAAGTCTAAGGTAAAATCGGGTAAAACATTTTCGCCAGATAACGTCTGGGGATTGTTTAATATTTCTACGTTTTGGTTGGGGCGATAAATTTCTACTTGCCGCTTTGTCCGATTAATCAACCAACCCAGCAGCGCTCCATTTTCGATGTATTCTTCCATCTTTTGTCGCGTTTTTGGTAAGGTGTCGCTTGGCGACATTAATTCGACTTAACCCATGGAAAACTAGCTTTTTTGTGTCGTATCCTTCCATTCCTCGGGAATCTGACTAACTTTTTCTTTCCCAGTAGGAACGTACACCGGTTTCCCCAAAGGTCTCGTCCGCAAACTCCCATCGTAATAAGAATTAATCCGCTTTTTAGCTATCTCAATATAATCTAATTCCTTCTCGCTACCCATGGCCTTTCTCTTATTTTTAATCGCCGCAATTAAAGAAGTGCCCGCCCCCGCATAAGGATCTAAAACCCAGTCATCTTCGTTAGTTAAAGCTAAAACACACCGTTCCACTAATTCCACTGGATATTGACAGGGATGATTTGTCTTCTCTGGATGATTGGATTTAACGTTAGGAATATCCCAAATTCCATCCTCCCAATCTTTAACGACAATTTCCCAAACATCGGAAGGATTTTTTCCCTTTTTATTACCGGAAATTTGACCCTTTTTCGCTCCTTTATAATGTCGCTTTCCCGGATATTTTGACGGCACTCTAACCCGGTCTAAATTAAAAATATAATTCTCGCTCTTGCTAAACCAAAGAATAGTTTCGTAACGGCCGGAAAATCGTTTTTTGGCGTGCAAACCGTGACCGTAATGCCAAACAATTCGGTTGCGCAAAAACATATTTAAGTTTTTAAAAATCTCGTAATAAAAAATATCTAAAGGATAAACCTCGCTCTTTTGAATAAAATTACCAACCTGCCAACAAATACTCCCATCTTCTCTCAAAACTCGATACAGTTCGCTAATTATTTTTTCTTGAGTTTCCAGATACTTTTCTAAAGCAATTTTTTGCTCGTAATTTTTGCCAATATTGTAAGGTGGCGAAGTAACGATTAAGGCAACAGAATTACTCGGTATGGTATCGAGAAAAGCTTCCGCATCCCCCGGATAGAGTACCACGTCGGCCTCGGGGTTAAATTCCTCTGCGATAAAATGCTCCGATGAAAAAATACTCATAGAAATTAAGAAGAGATGGCCAGAATAAGGATTAATTGAGGGACAGGGACTTGGATTTGGCCAAAAAAATTCCCAAACATAAAACTTATCTAAAGTTTAGAGGGTTCTCCTCAAAAGCCTCCTTAACATAAAACTATTAAGCCATCTTCAAAAAGGTCCATTTTAGTTGTCGATGGCCATGTAGGCAGCCCTAGAACAGGCATCTTGCCTGTTATCCGCCTTCAGGTTGTCGGTAGTGCGGGGGAAATTTAGCAGAGAAAGGAGATTTTATGGCCAACGCCCAGAAGGAGCAAAGCTTGGAAGACAGTTTAGTCGAGGCCCAAGCTTTAGACCGTGACTGTACTACTTTATCTCGTCACGTTCTGCAACAGCTCCAAAGCTTTTCACCAGATGCCCAGGATATCAGCGCTTTGATGAATCGCATCGCCCTAGCCGGCAAACTGATCGCCCGCCGTCTCACTCGGGCGGGGTTAGTCGAAGGCGCTCTGGGATTTACGGGCAGCGTCAACGTCCAAGGAGAATCTGTCAAAAAGATGGATATCTTTGCCAACGATGTCTTTATCTCTGTCTTTAAGCAAAGCGGCCTCGTGTGTCGCTTGGCCTCCGAGGAGATGGAAAAACCTTATTACATCCCAGAAAACTGCCCCATCGGACGCTATACCTTGGTTTACGACCCCATAGATGGGTCTTCAAATCTGGATACTAACCTCAATGTAGGGTCGATTTTCTCCATCCGCCAGCAAGAAGGCAATGATGAGGATGGTAGGGCTTTAGACTTGCTCCAACACGGACGCAAGCAACTTGCAGCGGGTTATATTCTCTATGGCCCTAGCACGATGCTGGTCTATTCTCTGGGGACGGGGGTTCACGCTTTTACTTTGGACCCTAGTTTGGGCGAGTTTATTCTGGCTAACGAAAATATTCGGGTTCCCGAAAAAGGCCCCATTTACAGCGTTAATGAGGGTAATTTTTGGCAGTGGGACGACTCGCTCCGAGATTATATCCGCTACGTTCACCGCCATGAGGGCTATACGGCTCGCTATGGCGGGGCCTTGGTGGGGGATTTTCATCGGATTCTTTTTACTGGCGGGGTGTTTTTATACCCGGGTACGATTAAGAAACCTGAAGGAAAGTTACGCCTGCTTTACGAGTCTGCCCCTTTGGCTTATTTAATCGAGCAAGCTGGAGGACGGGCCAGTACGGGAACTCAAGATATTCTGGACGTGGTTCCAGAAAAGCTCCACCAGCGCACTCCTTTGGTTATTGGTTCTAAGGAAGATGTGGCTCTGGTGGAGTCTTTTATTAAAGAGCGATCGCGCTACTGCAGCTAATGGTTAATTGGACGAGGGATTAAATACTAAGAAATTGTGAAAATGTAGCGATCGCTCCAATCTGTCAACCATTTAACTGTTTCACTAAAAGAAGTAAAAGTTTTTACTAAACTTTGCCTCCAAAAGGCGCTATTTACTTCTTAGTTAAACTAACCAACAAACGAAAACAATTGTAAATCTATTGGATGACAATTATGACTGTTAATCATTTGCTAGAAATCGAGGATTTGGGTCAAAGTATCTGGATGGATAATTTGAGCCGCGATCTTATTCAGTCAGGAGAACTGAAAAACTTAATCGTAGAAAAAGGGATTCGCGGCATTACTTCTAACCCGGCTATTTTTGAAAAGGCGATCGCTGGCAATCAAATCTACGATGCTGATATCGAAGCGGGTATTAAAGCTGGTAAATCGGTTTTAGAAATTTACGAGTCTCTGGCTTTTAAAGATATTCAAGATGCTTGCGATATTTTTAAACCGATTTACGAACAAACTAACGGTTTGGATGGTTATATCAGTATTGAAGTACCGCCAACTATTGCTGAGGATACTGAAAGTACGATAAATGAAGCCATTCGCTATTACAAGGCTATCGGACGGGAAAATTTAATGATTAAAATTCCGGGAACTCCCGAAGGTTTGCCGGCGGTAACTAAGGTCATTAGCGAGGGAATTAATGTTAACGTGACTTTGCTCTTTTCTTTAGAAAGTTACGTTAATACTTTCATGGCTTATATTGAAGGCTTGGAAGCTCGGGCTGCTAAGGGGGAAGATCTTAGTAAGATTGCTTCGGTGGCTAGTTTCTTCTTGAGCCGCATCGATAGCAAGATTGACGATTTAATTGATTCTAAACTTGAGGGCGTTACGGACCTGAATAAGAAGGCTAAGTTGGAGGCTGTTAAGGGTAAGGTGGCCATTGCTAATGCCAAGGTTGCTTACCAGGAATACAAGAAGATTATTCAGAGCGATCGCTGGAAGGCCCTTTCTGCTAAGGGAGCTAGCGTCCAACGTCTCCTGTGGGCCAGTACGAGTACGAAGAATCCTGCCTACAGCGATGTTATGTATGTGGACGAGCTGATCGGACCGAATACGGTTAATACTTTGCCTCCCACTACTATCGATGCTTGTGCGGATCATTGCAGCGCTGAAAATCGCGTGGAAACTAAGATTGATGAAGCTTACAATTTGATGGAGAGTTTGAAGGATCCTGATGTGGCCATCGATATTGATGCGGTGATGGACGAGCTTTTGGCCGAGGGCATCGATAAGTTTGTTAAGCCCTTTACTTCTTTACTCGGTTCTTTGGAAGATAAGGTTAAGCGCTTGGCCCCGGTTTAAGGGGAATGGGGCCATCGGCTTGGTAGTTGGCTGAGGTTGAAAAATGTGCGCCAATGGCGCACAAAAAATGGACTTATGAAGTTTTTGTAACCAAATTGGTGACAAAATCTCGAAAGGGACTAAAAAATGTAACCAAATTG
>CAZUCT010000010.1:31369-49387 GCA_964619285.1 uncultured bacterium
TCTCGAAAGGGACTAAAAAATGTAACCAAATTGGTGACAAAATCTCGAAAGGGACCAAAGAATGTAACCAAATTGGTGACAAAATCTCGAAAGGGACCAAAGAATGTAACCAAATTGGTGACAGAATCCTTAGCCAACAAATCAAGTCGGTTAAAACTTATGCTAATTATTCAAGAACCTGAGGCCCAACTAGATACTCAAGAACAGGCAAGGTTGGATGAACTAGAATCGACGATCGAACAAGGACTTCAGAGATTCTACGAGATCGGTAAAGCACTTGATGAAATTTGCCAAAGCAGATTATATAGACAAAGTTACAAAAACTTTGAGGCGTACTGTCGAGATAGATGGGGTATAGCAAGACAAACAGCACACCGATTTATTGCGGCAACTCAAGTGGTAGATAATCTAGCAAAAACTGGTCTTCAAATTCCTAAAAAAGAAAATCAAGTTCGTCCTTTGGCTAAACTTACTCCAGAGCAACAAGTCAAAATATGGGGAGAGGCAGTAGATTTAGCCCTGGATGGTCAACCCACTGGGGCCTCGGTTAAAAGGTTGGTCGATAAGTATCTTTCTTCAGACGAAGAACAGACAAAACCATCTTCCAACAATGGCTATTCCGAACTAGACCGACTGCGCTTAGAAAACCAACACCTTAAAGAACGACTCAAGCAAAATGATACAGAACGCGAAAAACGTGCTGCTGAAATAGCCGCCCAATTCGAGGAACTGCGACGTGAAAACCAGCAGTTGCGCGAAGAAAATCGACAACTCAGGTTACAGTTAGCAGATATGACCGCTAAGTATGAAGCCGTATTGGCAAGACTTGAAAGTATAGAAAAAGGAAAGTAAGCATAAATGGTAGCAATACTAGACAACCCCTTAAGAGTGGGGTTACAACAAGACAAAATCCCAGAACCACAAATACTAACTATATTTGGTGCATCTGGAGATTTAACTCAAAGGAAATTAGTACCCGCCCTCTATCAAATGCGACTGGAGCGCAAAATCCCCCCAGAACTAACTATCGTGGGAGTTGCGCGGCGCGAGTGGAGTCACGATTATTTCCGCGAACAGATGCGCGAAGGAGTCGAAGAATTTGGAGGCGGACTCCAATCAGAGGAAGTCTGGAACGACTTCGCCAAAGGATTATTTTACTGTTCCGGTAACATCGACGAACCAGCAAGTTACCAGAAACTAAAGGATTTTTTAGCAGAACTAGACGAACAACGGGGCACTAGAGGCAATCGGGTTTTTTATCTATCCGTCGCCCCTCGCTTCTTTGGGGAAGCCGCCCAACAACTCGGATATATGGGAATGCTGGAAGAACCCAAAAAGCAACGATTGGTAATCGAAAAACCCTTCGGTCGAGATTTGGGTACCGCTCAAAGCCTCAACAGAGTCGTGGGTAAAGTTTGTTCCGAAGAACAAGTATATCGCATCGACCACTATCTGGGCAAGGAAACGGTGCAAAATTTAATGGTTTTTCGGTTCGCCAATGCCATTTTCGAGCCCCTATGGAACCGACAGTTTGTAGATCACGTTCAAATCACTGTTGCCGAAACAGTGGGTTTGGAAGGACGGGCGGGTTATTACGAAACAGCAGGCGCCCTGCGGGATATGGTGCAAAATCATTTGATGCAGTTATTCTCCCTCACGGCGATGGAACCTCCCAACTCCCTCGATGCCGATAGCATCCGCACGGAGAAGGTAAAGGCAGTACAGGCAACTCGCCTGGCAGATTTAGAACGTTTGGAACGAAGCGCGGTGCGGGGACAATATACTTCGGGTTGGATGAAAGGTAAAAACGTACCCGCTTATCGCGAAGAAGGAGGGGCCGATCCTAATTCCACAACTCCCACTTATGCGGCATTGAAACTGTATGTCGATAACTGGCGGTGGAAGGGCGTTCCCTTTTATTTGCGCACTGGCAAGCGGATGCCGAAAAAGGTGACGGAAATCGCTATTCAGTTTAAGGAAGTTCCTTATTTGATGTTCCAATCTGCCGCAAAACAGGCAAATCCTAACGTTCTGGCACTGCGCATTCAACCGGATGAGGGGATTTCGATGCGCTTTGAGGTGAAAACTCCGGGTAATTCTCTGCGCACTCGTTCGGTGGATATGGATTTCCGTTACGATACGGCTTTTGGTAAGCCGAATACTGATGCTTACAGTCGGTTGTTGATTGACTGTATGTTGGGAGACCAAACTCTGTTTACTCGCGGTGACGAGGTAGAGGCTTCTTGGCGGGTTCTAACTCCAATATTAGAAATTTGGGATGCTTCCGCACCACCAGATGCAATTCCGCTTTATGAGGCGGGAACTTGGGAACCTATGGAAGCAGAGTTACTGATTAATCGCGACGGTCGCCGCTGGCGCAGACTGTAAAAGGCAAGAGGCAAGAGGCAAGAGGCAGAAGAAGGCAAGAGGCAGAAGAAGGCAAGAGGCAAGAGGCAAGAGGGAAAAATTCCCTATTACCGATTACCGATTACCGATTACCGATTACCCATTACCTAAAAATCTAAATATGACTACTACAATTGTTGCTCTCCAAAAACCGAAAGATATTTCTCTAGATGAAATCGAAGGAGAACTAAATAAAATTTGGCTCAGTCAAAATGGGGGGAAGGCTTCTCCCGTTGCCACCAGAGCTGCTACTTTTAGTATGGTGGTTTACGAACCCGAAGAATTTCAACAACTGTTGGGAGCTTTGGGCTTCTACGACGGACCTATCGATGGCGTTCACGGTCCCATTACCAGAAATGCGATTAAAGAGGCTCAAAAAAATTACGGACTATCGATAACTGGTCGGGTCGACCAGGAAACTTTGGATAAACTTCGAGAAGAGTTTGCCAAACAACCGGCAGATCGCAAACAGGTTTCTAATATGAATGCGAGGGGATTTAGTATTGCGGATGCGATCGCTACTCAAAATCCCTGCCGCATTATTACTCTGTGTCCGATTATGGGAGAGGATACGGGAGTAACCGCTCAGGTTTCTGCTTATTGTCCGATTCAAAAACAAAATTCTACGAGCTTGATTTGCTGCGAATATATCACTTTGCGGGGTACGAAACAAGCTTTGGAAAGGGCGAGCGATGTGGTGACTTCGTTGATGATTCCAGATTTACCTAAGTTTGTCTGGTGGAAGGCTACTCCTAACCCGGAACAGGAATTGTTCCATAATTTGTGCAATTTTAGCAATTGCGTTATTGTTGACTCTTGCTATTTTAGCGATCCGGAGTCGGAGCTGTTGAAGATTCAGAAGCTGATAGATAACGAAACTTACATCGCCGATTTGAACTGGCATCGTTTGTCGGCTTGGCAAGAGTTGGCCGCTGCTGCCTACGACCCCCCAGAGCGTCGGGCTTCTTTGGGTGAAATCGACAAGATTACTCTGGACTACGAAAAGGGTAATGCCGCTCAGGCTCTTTTGTATTTGGGTTGGTTTGCTAGTCGTTTGGGTTGGAAACCGATTTCTTTTACTGAGGAGGGGGGCGATTACGACCTCAAGCACGTTAAGTTTAAAGGTTCTAACGATAAGGAAATTATGGCCGAGCTGGCGGCTATTCCTACGGCAGATTTTGGGGAGATTCCCGGGGATTTGGTGGGGGTTCGCTTGACTTCGAGCAATCCTAATGCGGATTGTTGTACTATTCTCTGTTCCGAGACTACTGGTTGTATGCGTCTGGAGGCGGGCGGTAGCGCTCAGTCTTGTCGCACGGAACAGGTTAGCGCTCTGACGGACCAAAAGGCGGAATCGTTGATGTCACAGCAGTTACAGCGCTGGGGACGGGACGTTCTCTATGAGGAGAGTTTGGCGGTGACGGCTAAGATGTTGAGGTTGCCAGGTTAGATGGAAGGCAAGAGGCAAGAGGCAAGAGGCAAAAGGCAAGAGTAAGCTTTAATGGATGGTAATAATTGAAAAAGTAGAAAAAAATCGTAAAATTTCTTTTTCTATCTACTTTTCCCTACAATTGCCTTTTGCCTTTTGCCTTTTGCCTCTTGCCTAAAAGCGGCAAGATTTTGAACACAACTCAGATAGGAATGCTATAATAGTGAGCGAAGAGCTTAAGGAAGTAACTATCTATACAGATGGAGCTTGTAGCGGCAACCCCGGGCCTGGGGGCTATGGTGTTGTCCTTATTTATGGGAAACACCGCAAAGAACTGTCGGCGGGTTTTCGGTTGACTACTAATAACCGGATGGAGATGATGGCGGCGATCGCTGGTTTGGAAGCTCTCAAGTTTAAATGCGCGGCGACGGTTTATTCTGATTCTAAATATTTGGTCGATGCTGTAACTCAAGGATGGGCAAAACGGTGGCGGGCAAATGGTTGGAAGCGCAATAAAAAAGATAAGGCGATGAACCCGGACCTCTGGGGGCGTTTGTTAGATTTGTGCGATCGCCACCAAGTTAACTTTCAATGGGTAAAAGGTCATTCGGGAGTGTCAGAAAACGAGCGTTGCGACCAGTTGGCAGTAGCGGCATCTCAAGAAGATGACTTACCTATAGATTTGGGTTACGAACAATAATGTTACTAGAATTAGCAATAGGTGATGCTTACGGTGCCGGTTTTGAGTATGCCGATGAAGCTTTTGTGGAACGATATAACGACCTCAGCAGTTATCGCCAACATCCCAAACACAAACTAATACCCGGTTCCTATACGGACGACACCCAGATGAGTATCGCCATTGCGGAATTAATCGTGTCTGGCAAACGCTGGAGTCGGAGAAATTTAGCTGCTAAGTTTGTTGAGGTATTTAAACGAGACGAACGAGAAGGATATGCGGGCAAGTTTTATCGGTTTTTGCAAAGCGTTAATAGTGGGGATGAGTTTTTAAGTCAGATGCGCGGAACGAGCGATAAAAGCGGCGCGGCGATGCGGGCAACTCCCATCGGCGTTTTTCCAACGGTTAAAAAAGTGAAGGAAAGAGCGAGCCTTCAAGCTGCTATTACTCACAACAGTGCCGATGGTATTGATGCGGCGATCGCTTCTGCTTTGGCGAGTCATTATTTTATTTACAATCTCGGCGAAAAAAGCAATTTAGGTAAATTTATCGAAGATCGCGTTCCCAGTCATCGATGGTCGGAACCTTGGTCCGAAAAGGTTGGCTCTAAAGGTTGGATGAGCGTGAGGGCAGCTATTACTGCGATTCAACGAAACGATAGTTTGAGCAGTTTGTTGAGAGATTGCGTGGATTTTACTGGGGATGTGGATACGGTGGCGGCGATCGCTCTGGGGGCGGCATCTTGGAGTAAGGAAATTGTGGCAGACTTGCCAGAGCATCTGAAGTTGAATTTAGAAAATGGAACTTACGGTCGGGACTATTTGCTAGAATTGGATAAGCAGTTAGCTAGTTTGTAGTAATCGCTTTAGCGATATAGGACTTGTTTTATACTCGACGCGGCTAGAAAATGCGCTTTTTCTGAAAAGAAGAAAAAAACGGGAGCAAGTCACCTTTGAAGCGAACCTGTGAATTGAACGATTTTTGCGAGCTTGCTAATCGCTAATTGCTAATAGCAAGGGAATAAGCGGTTGGGAAATAAATTTTATATTATACCACTTTAATAAAGATCTGAAAGACTTTTTGTTAATAGCTAATAGCTAATTGCTAATTGCTAATTGCCTGTCTGACCTTAGGGATTAGCCATTAGCCATTAGCCATTAGCAAAAATCGTTAACTCTTTCATAACTTTAACAAACTGGTATTACAAAACTGACTTGCTCCCAAAAAAACTCTCTTTTTGAGTACTCGTCATGAGAAACGCAATTCCTTCCCTTGCCGAGTATAAATCCCTCTTCGCGATTACTACGAGCATACCTTTACGGAGAAAGGCAGTTATGACGATTTACTTTTACGGTACTCGGAGCAAATACGGTTGTTTTTCTAACTTTTCTGGTCACGGTTTTGAATTAGATGGGGTTTGGTGGCCGACGAACGAGCATTTTTTTCAGGCTCAAAAGTTTGCCGGCACGCCCCATGCCGATGCCATTCAGGAGGTAAAAAATCCTAAAGATGCGGCGAGGATGGGGCGCGTTGGCGAAGCGCAAGCGGCATGCAACATCGCTCTCGTCCTTTGCGCAAAGATTGGGAAAAAGTGAAGGAGGAGATTATGGGGCGGGGAGTTTTGCGGAAGTTCGAGACTCACGCCGAGATTCGAGAGGTGTTGTTATCTACTGGGGATGAGGAAATCGCGGAAAATTCTCCAAGCGATTATTATTGGGGATGCGGTAAGGATGGTAGCGGGAAAAATCGATTGGGAGTGATTTTAATGGAAGTGAGGGAGATATTGCGGGAGGGGAATGAGGAGTGAAAAAAAATAAGGTGCGCTTCAGCGCACCTTATTTGCAGATTAAAAATCCACCGACTCTATTATTTTCACTTCATTGCCTTCCGGATCCGAGCAAGTAAAAAGACGCCTGCCAGATTTTTCGCTAATTGGTTGTAAAATCTTAAAGCCAAAACTAACTAAATTATTGTAAGCTTCATCTAATGATTCTATTTCAACGTAAATAATGTGATTTGTGCGTGTATTAAAACCTTTTTGTTTGCTTGCTAAAGATTCCAGAACTATGCCATCGTATGTTATCAATCCGGGCGATTCCTTCTTTACTTCGATCCCCAAAACCTTTTCATAAAAAAAACGTGCTTTATCCAAATCGCGAACTGGGAGTTTTACAGCTACTTTCAAAACATTTACGGGTTGCAATTCGAGCTTTTGGGGATGGAAATTATTATTTTTAACCTCTAATTCTTCGTCATTTTTTTTTCTGGAAATTTTCTTAACATACAACGACTGACCGTCAACAACATCCAACTTCCAAGATACTGCTAAAGTGCTTTGAGATAAAGACTTATGTTGGATAACAGCAGAAACTTTAGCTTCCCTGCCATCTATAATTGAAACGCGATCGCCCGATTTTGATTCTTTCAGTTTTTCAATGAAGGAATCGAGTAGGGATTTAGTCGCTCTATTTTCATCTTTAAAGGTAGAAAAAGTTGGTTTAACTAAACGTTCTGCCAACTTCTTGATATATTCAGAATCTTGCACTCCCTCTGCATAGTGTTGTAACCACTCAACTCCTGCGATAGCACCGAGCAATCCACCGGTCATAGAAGCGATCGTATCCGTATCGGCACCGCTGGCAAATGCAGCTTCGATAACACCCGCTAGGGGATCTACAGCATAACGAGAAGCAAGAAATATAGAAGCAGCCGCGCTCACAGTTCCAGCACCTTTAACCTTTTTCTCGAAACAGCCAAGTTTCGTCAGTACCTCTTGCTCGACTGAAAGTGCCCCCTGCTTCATACCTTTTTGACAATCTTTGAGAAGCTGCTCCATCTCTGCCACCGTCGTTTCCCAAGATTCCTCATATCCCACACCACCAAAATCTAAAACCGCATTTTTCCAAGTGGGGCAAATATCCTGCAAATCTGGTAGCACTGACCAAGACTTAATTTCTACCAGCACTCTTTCGATAAGTGCGCCATATTGAAGAGTAGCCTTTTCTCGGAGCGCAACCCAGACAGCAACACCGTAAGCAAGGGCTCCAACTAAAGCTCTAGGATGACCGTGGGTGCAGACACCATTGGCCGCTATATTCCGAGCAACATTAGAAAAATCGGTTTCTGTCGCGCCTAATATACAGTGGGGCAAAATTCGCATTGCTACGCCATTACCCCCTGCATCGAAGTATTTTTTCTTATCCTTAGAAGAAGACCAAGGCTGTTTGCCGTCGAGCCATTGTTTCGTCGCTCTTTTGGTCGCGCCGCCACCGCCTCGTTCGTAACAATTCCAGGTCGGTAGTTCTCTCTGGGTGAAATGTTTCCACCAATCTTTGCCGTACAGCAGACTTCTGGCAGTGCATAGAAGCAATTGCGTGTCGTCGGTGTACTCACCAGCCAAAATTACCTCTTCGTGGGGGTAATATTGACCTCCTGCTTTGTGCAGCCATTGTTGGAATCCCTTGTTAAATGTCTGTTCTGAGGAATTTTTAGGTTTGTCGAGTCTATTCCAAGGCATTTCCTGGGGCCATCCAAGCGCATCGCCAACTGCAGCGCCAAGAAATGCTCCTCGTGCTTTGGCGATCGCTGAAAGTTGATGAGAATGTTGACGAATATCGGTAGTCATGTTTTATTCCTCGCTCTCGAAAAGTATTTCGGTAGGTTGCTTACCGTTGCGGATCGAGTTAGGTAACTTATTTTTATCAAATAAATCGGGCGCGATCATAAACTTAAATTTATCTTCGCTTTGTCCGAGAATTTTAAGACGCGCAATTTCGTTTTTTGCTTGCTCTTTAGTTGCAACGGCGATCGCTAAAATATCTTCTATTGCTATTCTATCTGATACTAAAACCTCAGCTTGATTATCTGTGGGACAACTAATTAAATGTTTGGACCCCCGGCTAAAACGTCCTACAGATTGGTAAAACATTTCTAAAAATGCTTTTTCTCCCTCGGAAATATAGCTTCCAGAACCTGAAGCCGCATTTCGCGGGCAAAACTTAGTACCCGCCAACCACAGATATTCCGGCTTAATCAATAAGACCACCCAATCTTTAAATAGTTTGTCCCTAGACTTGGCCGTGTTAAAATAAAAAACGTTGGGATATTCAATCGAACAACAGATGTAATTTTCATGGCGATCGAGTCGTTGTAAGTCTGTTGGCGTAAAAACGCTGCGTTCGGAAGCTTCTAAATTCTTGGTTGCTAAAATTCCAGTTTCTCCGGTCAAAATGTGAACGAGATTGCGCGAGGGAGTAAAATGACAAAGCCGCGTTATCCCCCGGAGTTCTGCTTCGCGTTTAATTGCTTCTATGGTACTCATCCTCTATTCACCCTCTCATAAAGACCTCGATCTGTTGGCAACAAGGAAGTTAACTCCCCGGTATAAGTTATAATAAGGCGCGTTTTCGCTCTTGTAACTCCTACATACAACAAGCGTCCGTCTTGGGAACTAGCTTCTTGTTCCCCAAAATTTTTCACTACTTCGGGTTCTGGCAGGGTGCTTGCGTTACAAAAAGGCAAAATAACTGCATCAAACTCCAAACCCTTTGCAGAATGATAAGTACCGTAACGAATGCCCGGACCTGTTTGCCATTTCATATCTCGATGCAGATGGATACTTCCTCGCGGCAGAAGCGATTTAATTCGTTCTTCGTCTTTAGCAGTTCGCAGCAGAATAGCCACGCTCTGTTTCTTTCCTAATTGCGTAGCTTGCGAAACTACAAAATTAATTTCCTGCTGTATCGAAGAACATCTGACCGTAGTTGGCAGCGGTCCTTCCGCCCTGGGCGAGATAGGTTCTATTATATCGGGATCCCCTTTAAAGTAGTGCATTTGCGATATAGCTAATGCTAATCTAGCAATTTCCTTGGAATTTCTATAGTTTTCTTTAAACTCCCAAACTTTTTCTATATTCAATCTAGCAGAACGCCAAGTCATTCTCTGACCGTATATCTGTTGGGCAACATCTCCAAAAAATGTTAGCGAACCATCTGGGGGTATTGCCAGAGTCATAGAGCGAATCATTTCTGGCGAAAAATCTTGCCCTTCATCTATTATTATATGTTTATAGCGACGGGGAGAATTATCAACATCTAATTCCCTACTGACTGCCATAGCTATATCGTCCCAATCATACTTTTTGCCTATTTGTTGGCGAAGTTGTTGATAGGTTTCGTAAACTTTAAAAACTAGATCTCGATCTTTACGTTCTATGCGAGTATCGGCGCGACCTATCCGTTCGGTTTCTTCGTAAGTTTCTACATCGCTAATCCCATGTTTAACTATCCAGCTCAATTCTTCATCAAAAACAGCTAAAGGACGTTTTAAAATAGAACTAGCGGGCTCTTCTTGGGAAACCTTTTCTACTGCTTTTGCAATTAAAGTTTCCCGAGTCTTTGGAGGGCAAATTACATTACCAGACATTTTTTTTCTAGAAGCAAGATAACCTCTAGCAAAGGTATGGTAGTTTTCCACAACTACATTAGCAAGTTGGTTATCTTGAATATGTTTTAGATAGGAAACTAGGGCTTTATTAAAAGTAACTAAAAGGGTTTTACCCGAGTGTTCTGTTTTAGGATCGCTAAGAAAAGCAGAGCGCAACATCGCAAGAGTAGTTTTACCGCTGCCTGCAGTTCCCAATACTGCAAAGTGTCCCTTGGCAGGTAGGCATAGAACTTCTTTTTGACGTCCTATTGGTTTTGGTAAGGGACTTGTTAAAAAATAAACTACCAGTCTCTTGTAGGTAGGGCGCGCGCGAACCTCCACCCAACATCGGTATCTTATTAAATTGCAAGTCCCTAAATTCATTTTGTTCTTTTAAGTAAATGCTTTAGGGGAGCTTCTGCTATTCTGCTAAAATAAATAAGGTGCGCGGTGCGCACCCTACTAATTAGTTAATTGTTAGCGATAAAGAACCAACAATTAACTGTTTTTCTGCCCTACTGGTTCGGCGGAGTTATCCTCTACCGATTGTCGTCTTGAAGTTCGTTTGCTAGAATCGCGGTTGCTCTTATAATCGCGATTGCGCTTTTTCAACCTCGGTTTGGGAGTACCGTAGGTCGGTTCTTCCTCGTAATCGGCATCCATCCAGGACGGACGAGTGATATCGTAAGCAATTTGCAGGGCGGCGGCGGCTACGGCGTGGGGGTCGTATTCCTCGCCCAACTGAGCCACTAACGGTAAGAAAGAAGCCATCCGCTCTCCGCTCAATGCTTCGCGCACCTTATCCTGCAGTTTTTCCAACTGACGGGCTTCGATTTGCGATCGCTTAGGAATAGAGCGATTTTCCAGCCGTTGTTTGAGATGCTGTTCGATTAAGCGAACTTTGCGCTTATCCACTGGATGAACCAGAGAAATCGCCGTTCCTTCGCGGCCCGCGCGACCGGTGCGACCGATGCGGTGGACGTAACTTTCCACTTGATCTGGCAGATCGTAATTAATCACATGGGTCAAGTGGTCCACATCCAGACCCCGGGCTGCAATATCGGTAGCTACTACCATACGCACTTGTTGGTTGCGGAAGCGAGACAGCAAGCGCTCCCGCTGCATCTGGTTTAAGTTACCGTGATATTCATCCACGCTGTGACCTGCAGCTTGCAATTCGTTGGTTAAATCTGCCGCAGATTGGCGCGTCCGCACGAAAATCAAGGCTGCTTCTGGCTCTTCTAGTTCCAAAATAGGCTGCAACGCCTTTGCCTTGGTCCATCCACGAGGTATGCTATAAGCAACCTGATTGATGCGCTTGGGCGTAGTCTTCTGTTCGGTAACCTTCACAGTAACGGGGGATTTGAGAAACTTATTTACCAGTTTCCGAATTGAATAATCCATCGTTGCCGAGAAGAACGCTGTCTGGCGTTCTTTTGGCGCTGCTTCGAGAATTTTTTCTACATCTTGGATAAAGCCCATGCTCAACATTTCGTCAGCTTCGTCCAAGACAAAAAACCTGACATCTTCTAATTTCAAACTCCGGCGATCGAGCATATCTAAAACTCGTCCGGGAGTTCCCACTACGATATGAACTCCTCGTTCTAAGCGCTTAATTTGTCGGTCTATTGATTGACCGCCATAAACGGTGAGGACGTAGGGATAGGAACCCTTTTTACTTCGATCGTTCGATCCGCTCATTTGTCGGATGGCATCGGTAACTTGGATCGCTAATTCCCGAGTTGGCGCAAGTATCAAAGCTTGAACCACTGGGTTATTGACATCAATCTGCTCCAGGATGGGTAACGAAAAGGCCGCCGTTTTGCCCGTACCAGTTTGGGCTTGACCTGCCACATCGCGCCCTTCTAATAATGGCGGAATAGCTTGGGCTTGAATCGGAGTTGGTTCTGTAAAGCCTATTGTTTCCAGATGTTCGATAAGTTCTTCTGAAAGGCCTAAGCTTTTAAACGATAAATCCATTAACTCTCCTATTTATTTGTTTTGGTCTGGTTCCTTAGTTACCCAACACAGGATGCGGATTTTTTGCTCAACTACTGGTTTGTTTGAGAACGCGCTTCCGTTTTTTCTTACAGCTTCGCGGTCTCTTTATTTTTAGGGTTAGTTGGAAATAGATAACAACAACTTCTTCGGCTGCCATTATTTTTGGCTTTTTGCCTTTTTCCTCTTGCCTTAGTTGGGTATTAAGGACAATTGAGGGATTGACTTGTTTTTTTGGAAACCGGGGGAGCTATTTGGCATCCCTCTCTTTTATTTGTTTCCGGTTTTGGCGCTCCACCTCTTAGCCCGCCCCTGAAGGGATTGGGCGTTTGGGTGGCCCCTCTTACGCTTTACATTAATAAACACTTTAACACATAACTTAACATTTCCTTACTGAATTTTAAATTTTTGTCCTTTTAGATTTTAGATTGCTAATTGTCAATTGTTAATTGCTAATTGTTGAGCCGTACAAATCGTAGATATCGGCATCGGTAATGAGTACGGGGGCGATCGCTCCCAAACGGACTTGGCCTTTAACGTAAACCAAACCATCTATTTCGGGGGAAAATCTGGCCGACCGACCGATGGCCTCTCCCGTGGCCGGATTTTCTTGTTCGATTAAAACATCAACTACCTGGCCCACGATTTTTTGATTTTGTTTCCAGGAGATAGGCTGCTGGACTTGCATAATTTCATCCCGGCGGGCTGAAATTACTTCTTGGGGCACTGGGGCCGGCAAGTTATAAGCGGGAGTTCCTTCTTCTGGGGAGAAAGTAAAAACTCCCATTAAATCGAACTCGTGACGCTTGACAAATTCCACCAAATGTGCTTGATGCTCTTGTGTTTCTCCTGGGAAGCCGACAATAAAGGTCGTCCGCAATACAGCTTCCGGCAGTTCTGTCTTAATCTTTTGGATTATATCATCATTGATGCGACCTTGCCAAGGTCGGTTCATGGCCCGGAGAATTTCGGGATGGGAATGTTGGAGGGGCAGGTCGAGGTAAGGTAGAACGTTGGGAGTTTCTTTAATGGCAGCGATAACTTGAGGGGTCAAGCCGGTAGGGTAGGCATAATGCATTCTAATCCAAGGCACGTCAACTTCCCCCAGAGCGCGTAAAAGTTCGGCTAGTTTGGGTTTGCCGTAGATGTCGATGCCGTAATTTGTAGTAATTTGGGAGATGAGAATAATTTCTTTGACTCCTTCTGCGGCTAGCTGTCTGGCTTCTGTAACTATAGACTCAATAGTTCGAGACCGCTGATTGCCGCGCAAGTGAGGTATAATACAAAAAGCGCAGCGATAGTCGCATCCTTCGGCGATACGCAAATAAGCTACTCCTTCGGTAGTAGTCCGATAGCGGGGGAGAGTTTCGTCGGCGATGTAGTTAGGTTCGGCGGAAACTTCTTTGACGCGATCGCCCTTTTCCACCCGTTGAATTACATCTACTATTTTGTGATAGTCGCCGGTACCGATTAAGGCGACTGCTTCTGGGAGTTCGGCGAGGAGTTCGTCTTGGAAATGTTGAGCCATGCAGCCCATGATTACTATTTTTTTCTTAGCTTCTGCCAGTTCTACCAAAGTTCTGACAGATTCTTCTCTGGCGGCTTCGATAAAACTGCAAGTGTTAACTACTACATAATCTGCCAGTTCTTCGTTAGCATCGACTTGGTAGCCGGCCCCCGCCAGCAGGCCGATGGCGTGTTCGGTGTCGATGCGATTTTTTTCGCATCCCAAGTGAGTAAAAGCGATGGTTGGTTTGGTTGGCATTGAGGATTTTTTAAGGAAATTGTCTTTAAATACAGGGCCAAGTTTTCTTATAGCACAATTTTTAAAATTTAGCAAGGGCAGACTTAATGGCGATGGCCTCAAAATTCTTCTAAAGTTATGCTAACATATTTTGCTAATGGCTAATGGCTAATGGCTAATGGCTAATGGCTAATAGCTAATGGCTAATTGTTAATCTTAGTTGGAAAAGACCGTTAATGTTAAGTCTAGTCACAGAATTTTCTTCAAATTTCGATTTTAATTCTTTGTTTTTGTTGGGCATTTTAGTGGCATTAGAAGCCGTGCTATCTGCAGATAACGCCATCGCTCTTGCTTCTATTTCTAGCAGTTTAGAAGATAAAAAACAACAGAGACAAGCCCTCAATATCGGTTTGTTAATCGCTTTTGCCCTGCGGATGGGGATGATTATAGCTGCTACTTGGGTTATCCATTTTTGGCAATTCGAGTTGTTAGGGGCTCTTTATTTGTTGTGGCTAGTTTTTCAATATTTTACTTCGGGAGATGAGGATGAAAACGGAGAACTTCACGGCCCCAGACATCAATCTCTCTGGCAAGTAATCCCTTTAATTGCTTTTACAGATTTGGCTTTTTCTCTGGATAGCGTGACGACGGCGATCGCTGTTTCGGAACAAATTTGGTTAATCCTCACCGGGGCGACTTTAGGAATAGTGGCCCTTAGATTTTTGGCGGAATTATTTATTAGTTGGTTAAAAGAATACAAGCATTTAGAAACTGCGGGTTATGTGACGGTAGGATTTGTGGGATTGCGACTTTTAATGCGGGTAGTAATGCCGCAAATATTAGTTCCAGAATGGGTGATGATTGTTAGCATTGCCGTTTTATTTATCTGGGGTTTTTCTGAGAAAAATGTTGCTAATGGCTAATGGGTAATTTTCTATTGTCTATTGTTAATATTTAATTGTTAATGTCGGTCGAGAAACCCGGTTTTTCTAAAAAACCGGGTTTCTGAGATAGACAATTAACTATCCAAAAATTACTCGATCGTCCAGGGGCTAATAGTTGGTTTCCAGCTAACAAGTTCTTCTTCTGGGAACCAGAGACTAATTTCCCTTTGGGCGGTTTCGATGGCGTCGGAACCGTGAATTAAATTCCTACCAATATTAATACCAAAGTCGCCGCGAATGGTGCCGGGTTCGGCCATCAAAGGATTGGTTGCCCCGATGATTTTTCTGGCGGAGGCAACTACTCCTTCCCCTTCCCAAACCATAGCTACTACGGGACTGGAGGTAATAAATTCGACTAAAGGTTTGAAAAATGGCCTTTCTTTGTGGACGTCGTAATGCTTTTCGGCCAATTCTTGGCTTACCTGGAGCATTTTTAGGCCGACGAGGGTAAATCCTTTGGCCTCAAAACGTTTGATTACTTCGCCGACGAGTCCTCTTTGGACTCCATCGGGCTTAATGGCGATAAATGTACGTTCCAAGTTTGCTCTCCTAATTTTTGATTTGGTTAGACAAGTTACAGATTAATCGGTTCTGGCGCAGAAAGCTAGAGATTCGGCCAAGAAACCCGGTTTTTTGGACAATACCTTCGCCATCATCTTGTAGGTTGGGTGAAGCGCGCGGGAATAGCGGTGTTGGGTTCCGCAGGGTGGAGCCCGACCTACAAATTAGTCCCCAGACCAACCAACCAAATTGAAAAATACAAGCTAAACTAACTAATCGTGAAGTTACGGAGGTCGTTAACATAAAATGGATTTAGAGTCAATAGTTGATGAGGAAATCAAGTCAAATTCTGCGGCATCGGCCTCCCAGGAGAAGGTAGCCCCAGAGGCGGAGTTGTCGAAAAAGAAACCTTGGACCATAGAAGATAGCGAACAACTTTATCGCATTCAGGGTTGGGGGGAACCTTATTTTGGGATTAATGCTGCGGGTCACGTTACGGTTTCTCCTCAGGGCGATCGCGGCGGTTCTTTGGATCTTTACGAGTTGGTGGAGGCGATTAAGGAACGCAATATTGGTTTGCCTTTGTTGTTGCGTTTTACTGATATTTTAGAGGATAGAATTGCGCGGTTAAATGCTTGTTTTGCTAAGGCGATCGCTCGTTACAAATATAATAATACTTATCGCGGCGTTTTCCCGGTAAAGTGCAACCAAGACCGTCATTTAGTCGAGGATTTGGTAAGGTTTGGTAAGCCTCATAAGTTTGGTTTGGAGGCGGGTTCTAAACCGGAGTTGTTGATTGCTTTGGCTACTTTAAATACTCCTAAGGCTTTGATTATTTGTAACGGTTATAAAGACCGGGAATATATAGAAACGGCGATGTTAGCCCAGCGCTTGGGGAAGACGCCGATAGTGGTTATCGAACAGTTGGAAGAGGTGGATTTAGTAGTAGCTGCGAGCCAAAAGTTAGATATAAAGCCGATTGTGGGAGTTCGGGCAAAGTTGAGCGCAAAAGGTATGGGTCGTTGGGCGGGGACTACGGGCGATCGCGCTAAATTTGGTTTGACGGTTCCAGAGATTATCGAAGTAGTAAATCGGTTGAAAAAGGCAGATTTATTAAGTTCTTTACAGCTTTTACACTATCATATTGGTTCTCAAATTTCTTCGATTAGCGCGATTAAGGATGCCATCCGAGAAGCGAGTCAAATTTATGTGGAGTTGGCGAATTTGGGGGCGAATATGACTTATTTGGATGTGGGTGGAGGTTTGGGTGTGGATTACGATGGTTCTAAAACTAATTTCCCGGCTTCTAAAAATTATAATATGCAAAACTACGCTAACGATATTGTGGCGGAGGTAAAAGAGGCTTGCGATGCGCGGGAATTGAATCCGCCGATTTTAATTAGCGAGAGCGGGCGGGCGGTGGCTTCCCATCAGTCGGTGTTGGTTTTTGATGTTTTGGGGACGAGCGAAATTCTTAACGGTAAGGTTCCCGAAATTGGGGAGAAAGACCATTTGATTTTGCGGAATTTAAGCGAGACTTATCGGAGTATTAAAAACGAAAATTATCAGGAGATGTATCACGATGCCATCCAGTTTAAGGAGGAGGCGTTGAGTCTGTTTAGTTTTGGCTATTTGAGTATTAGCGATCGCGCCAAGGCAGAACGGTTTTACTGGGCTTGTTTTCGGAAAATTCGGGAGATTGTGCGGGTGGCGGATTATGTACCGGAGGATTTGGCGGATTTGGAACGGGTGATGGCTTCTATTTATTATATTAATCTGTCGGTGTTTCAATCGGCGCCGGACAGTTGGGCGATCGAACAGTTGTTTCCGATTATGCCGGTTCATCGGTTGGAGGAGGAACCGACGGAACGGGGGATTTTGGCGGATTTAACTTGCGATAGCGATGGTAAGATAGACCGTTTTATCGATTTGCGGGACGTGAAGCATTTTTTAGAGTTGCATCCGCTGAGGAAGGGGGAACCTTATTATTTGGGGATGTTTCTGGCGGGGGCTTACCAGGAGATTATGGGTAATTTGCATAATTTGTTTGGGGATACGAATGTTGTTCACATCCAGTTAACGCCTTCTGGGTATAAAATCGAGAGGTTGGTTAAGGGTGATACGATGACGGAGGTTTTGAGGTACGTTCAATATGATTCGGAGGATTTGGTGGAGAGCATTCGCCGCCAGACGGAGTATGCTTTGCAGGAGAAGCAGATTAGTATTGGGGAGTCCCAGATGTTGTTGCAAAATTACGAGCGCAGTTTGAGCGGTTATACTTATTTGCAGGATTAGCCCGTTCGTAGTAATCGCTTTAGCGATAAAGGGCCAATCGCTGAAGCGATTACTACGAACTTGGTTAAATGCAAAAGTCGAAGTCGGGAAAGGACGCGGTGGGCGCAACTAAATCCTTTGTGGGGGGAGATGTATTTTTGGTAGCCGGTTATGGAGGTGGCGGCTGCTTTTCTGAGGGAAAGGTCGATTAAAGATGTTTGAATCATGTTTGATACGTTCGTTGTAATCGCTTCAGCGATTTTTCTTTTCTAGTATAAACGGTTTTGAGCGATCGCTAGAAAGACTTCATCATAGATTTAGGTGCCACACCAGAAACCGGGTTTCGCTGCAGTTACCCGGTTTCTTAAGTCTCCATGCCTTAACGATTTTTCCTAATCGTTGATTTTTGCGTCATCAGGCTTTGCCCCCACCCCACGTTTAATCTGCAACAACGCCCCACCGACAATTTTTTTTGGGAAAGGGGGTTTGTGGGTTGGCAAGAAGAAACCAGGTTTTTTGGAAAAACCCGGTTTCTGGTTGTTAATGATTACAGATAAATTGCCTTTTTTGACTTCTCCCCGCGCTAAAGCGACGGGGATTCTTAATTCGTCCAAAATTG
>CAZUCT010000011.1:0-36482 GCA_964619285.1 uncultured bacterium
CTTATCGCTAAAGCGATTACTACGAACTTGTCCTATTAGCGTACCGTTCCCCGTAAAGCCTCCGCATTGATGGGTTTAACCAGGAACAAGCGCAACAAATTCCAGAAAATACCTACCTTCAAAGGCAAACTCTTGAAGAACTTCACAACTGCTGGCGCGTCGCTGCGGTAGATTTCCTTCATTTTCATGTTGTAATCGGAACAGCGGTCCATGCGCTGCCAATATTGGGGATGGTCTAAATCTAGCATCACTGGGAAAGCGCGACCCGCAGTCTCGTTAGTCTTAGTAACAACCTCGCGATCGTACTCCGTCGGGTTCAGTCCCACCGACTCGTAGAAGTCCGCCCGTTCTCGTACCGTCAGAGTGTGAGTCGCAAATACAGTTAATAAGAAGAAACGAGACCAGAGACGGGCTTTCCAATCTTGCCAGCATTGAGGCTGCGATCGCAACAAGGCAGTAAAGATATCCCCGTGGCGGTTTTCGTCTTGACACCAACTCTCAAACATATTGAAAATTGGATAATACTTATGCTCTGGATGCTTTTCTAAGTGACGGTACATCGTAATATAGCGCCAGTAGCCAATTTTCTCCGACAAATACACCCCATAAAGAATCCATTCCGGCTTAAAGAAAGTGTAAGTGCGATTTTTGGTCAGGTAAGGCAAATTCAAGGTAACCTTAAAATCCCCCATCGCCTTATTGAGGAAACCGGCGTGGCGGGCCTCGTCTCGGGCCATTAAATGGAACACTTCCGACAGGAGAGGGTTGCGATTTTTAATACGGCGAGAGAGCTCTTTAAATAAGATAAAACCCGAAAACTCCGACATGGTGGAACGCTCTAAAAAGTCCGTAAAAGCAGCGCGGGTTTCTTCGTCTAAATGGTCCCAAGATTTCTTAAATTCTTCATTCCTAACAAAATGGTCCCGGTTGTAGTCCGCCTTCATTTCTTCAATCATCGCCCGGATTTCCGTTTCTTGGGAGCTAACGTCCATATTAGCTACGGCCTCGAAATCCGTAATGTAAAACCGGGGAGTTAGCAAGTTTTCTTCGATCGAGGTTTTAACAACAGTTTCGTTGTTTTTCTGCTCTGGTTTGGGCAAAGTATTAACCATATTTATTTATTGCAAAAACGGCATCTTTATTTATAGCCGATGCCGTTACTAATAAAAGCTGGTTTCGGGAAAATTTTACAATATTTAAAGTGGACCGAGTTTTTGTTACATAAGTTTGAGATTGATTAAGAGTTTGTTACGTTTTTTGATTAAATGCAATGTTTCCCCATAATTCTTAACGCTACCCCAGAAACCCGGTTTTCTTGGTCGAGTCTCTAGCCGGCATAATCTGCTTGGGGGTTTCCTCCTGGGAGGAGGGGAGAACCGGTACTTCGGGTTGGTTGAGATATTTGATTTTAATTTCTTCGAGCCAATCTATTAAGAGAAGTTCTATTTCTTCTGCAGTACCTTTTCGCTCCAGCTTGGAGGTTAACTCCCGGGTAAAATGCTTGACTAATCGTTCTTTGAGGGCGCTGCCTTGGGGATCTGGGGGGGCGGCTTGATAGGCTTTTTCTGGTCCGGTGGCGATCGCTGCCGAGATTTGACTCGCTATTTTATTGGCAATATCTTTAGGAAGGCGTCGGACTAAAGGTATTCGCCGAATTTGTCTGTAAATAGTCGATTTTTCTAAAGCTTTTTCTACTTGGTAATCGAGAAAATCTTCTAAATCTGTACGAACTTCGGGAAGCACTTCGCAAGCGGTGAGTTCTAAAACTTCGTTGACTATTGCTGCGATGGTAGGGTTGTCTTCTTTTACGTTGGCTTTTTTCCCCCTTTCCTTCCGCTCAAGTTGTTTGTTTTTAAAAAGAGCTTTTTTAATTAAACCCTTACCAACAGTGTTTTGCAATTGGTCGATACCTTGAGAGATTACAACCTGGGTAACTTCCTTACCAAAGCTAGCAATAAAACTCAAACCAAGGTATCTTTTAGAAGTTTCCAGGTCTAACATTCCCACTCGGTCTAGGCGAATTATCGCAGTAAATACTCGCAGTATTGGCAGCCAAGGTTGTAACAATAAAACATCGTACCAACGATATTTGACCGCCCCCCACCAACTGAGACGGGTGCGGAAACTCAACCATAAAGTTCGCAGCATAAATTCTATAAAAAATACCGCCATCCACGGCAAATCTATCAGCCAAAACCTATTGACAAATTCGCCGTCGATGCTAATATTTCTAAAGTAAAAAGAACGCATTAAAAACTTAATTTCGGCCTCGAAATATTCTAACTCTTCTTGCCATCCGTGAAGGGCAAAGTTAGGGAGGCTCCAATAAGTATTAAATGCTTCTTTAGAGGATTTATCTGCCCAGAGAACTTCTGGGGCTATGTATTCTAAGAGATTTACCGATTTTAAGAATTTGAGTGTGGGGGGTAAGTTAGGGTAGGTTTCTGGGTCGCGATCGTAAATATGATTTTTTACTTTGTATTTAATTTTAGTTAAATTGCTAGTTTTATTTACTAGCTGGAAAAAATACTCGCTGTCAATAAGTTCCGTACTTTTTTCGCGCAATTCTTCTAATAAAGGTTCTACCTTTTCTCCAGCTAAACCCTTTTCTTCTAATTCATTTTCCAGGAGAGTCACCGCTATCAGATAATTCTGGGAATCGCGATAAGGTTCGATGCCTTTAATAATATCGTAGGGTAAAAGAGGCTCGTAAAATAAGATTAAATAGCGAATTCGATTCTTAAAAAAATCCAATTCGTTTTCCCATCCCTGCCGTTCTAAATATTCCGCGCTCCAAAAAGTTGTAACTGCCTCCTCAAAAGTTGTTTCTGGGTTAACGCGCTCTCTAAAGAGAGTCTCAATATTCGCTAAAATACCAGCTCTATTTGTCAAGCGAAAAGGAGGATTTGTAATAAAGATTTCCGCGCTTAATTGTTGCAATTCCAGCAGTAATTCTCGAACTGTTGGAGACTGCAGACCTTCTTGTTTTAATAATTGCTGAAGGCGCTCTACTTTTTGAACGTATTGCTCTTGAGGACTTAAAGTGCGTTCTTGCAAATATAAATCTGCTTTTAAATACCAATTGCGTGCTTTGATGTACGTCAAATCGAATACTACCAAGCCTAAATTTGCCAATACTAGCAATGCCATGAGTCTTTCGGCTAATAATACAAAGGGCGATCGCTTTTTATTTTGAAGTTTTTTTACCATTTTAAGATAGGAAATTAACAATTAATAATTAATTATTAATTATTAATTGTTAATTATTAATTGTTAATTATTAATTAACTGACAGCTTGTAAAGACTTGGGAACAAAATTTATGGGAAACCAACTACCGCCATTATTGCTAGACTGATAGGTTTTATCAATGACCTCCAAAGCTAAAGCAGCTTCTTGTAAAACATAAGGTTCTAAATTGCCGCTATCGATGGTCCCCATCAGGTCATCAATCAACCCATTAAACCAATTGGAATGAGCCGGATCGTCCAAGTAAGTTGGCACAAAAGTATGCTCTACGGGCTGACCTTTTTTGCTGAGGAAAACATCGTTATTGTCAATGGTAATTTCCCCTTTAGTTCCTTGGATTCGATAAAAGCTTTTACCCATTGAATCTCCCAGCAAGCTTAAATTAACGTTAATTAATTTACCTTCCCAATCCAAGCAAAAAGTAGCCAAATCTTCCAATTGATTCTCGCCCTTTTGCAAGTTTCTGATATGTGCCGAGATGCGTTGGGGCGAACCTCCGAAGAGAGTTTGGGCCATAGAAAGGGCATCCAAACCAAAATCCATCATAATCCCACCCCCGGCGATAGATTTATCCCGTCGCCAGTTAGGGTTCCACTGGGGTATGCCCTGGGGATAACCTCCAGCAAAGACATTAAAGGAAGCAAATAGGGGTTCGCCAATTTCCCCGGAACTAATTAAGTAAGAGGCGTGGACCACTGATGGGGCAAATTTAGAAGCGTGACAAGGATAAAGGAGGCGTTTTTGCTCCTTTGCCAATTTGACTAATTCATCGTATTCTTCCAGGCTGAGGGCCATCGGCCTTTCGCAGACGACGTGTTTTTGGGCCTTGAGTCCCTGTCTGACTGCATCTTGGTGCAGGGAATTGGGCAAGCAAACGTCGATGATATCGATTTCCTGGGAGTATTCTTCGAGCAAATCGGCGAACGATTCGTAAACGCGGATGTCCCGGTATTGCCGCAATGCTGCTGCCCGGCGGGAGGTTATGGGATCGACGACTGCGGTTACGCGAACGTCGCCGCGTCCCCTGTAGGCTGGCAAATGACCTTTTTCGGCGATGAATCCAAAGCCAACGATGGCTACTTTCACGATTTAAACCCTCTTTATTAACTATTTGGATTTTTTAAGATTTGTAACAAAAGTAATATTTTTTGTCAACTAGAGACTGAAATTAGACGCTTCTATTTTATCATATTGTTTTTTGTAAGTCAAGAGCTTGGACGCCGGCCTGTGAAACCGATCCTCGGCCTGTGAAACCCGGTTTTTTCAAAAAACCGGGTTTCACAGGCTCCCCGACCGAGACTGTTAATTGTTAATTGTTAATTGTTAATTGTTAATTGTTAATTATTAAAAGCGAACCGGAAGTTAAGGAATATCTCAAAAAAAGCAGGAATTTAAGGAAGATAATAAATTGGCTGCCGGAGTTAAGAAAAGCCATTAATTAATTTTATCTAATCCAGCAATAGCCCCACAGCAACGAAGGCAAGCAATTGAAGAGCGAAGAGAATTTTTTTGAGCTTCTTTTTGCTTAAAATCCAATACTGACCTTCGGGAAACCATAAGATGTTTTTAGAATATTACTATGTAGGATAAATATGGATTACTTGCCATGAAAATGTCATCATTAAAATCTGTTATTGCTGCTTCAATAATTGCCATAGCCACTAACGCCGGTATTAGCGCCGCAGCTCGCGCCCAACCGACATCTTTCTTCTGCGGAACTTCTGGGGCAACTCCAGCGACAATTGCCAGTCAAAATGGCAATAATGTTCCTGTTATTATTTGGGGCGCTAATAATTATTTTGCAGAATCGGGAGAAGATGCTCTAACCCGGTGTACTAGAGTATCTGGTATTTTAAATAATTCTAGCATTCAGGGAACTTTAGAACGGGTTATTACGACGGGTGCCTCCAGAAATGGGGAACCAATTATTTGTGCTGCTAATCCTCAAGATGGTTCTTGTAGATTATTATATCGGGTGCCCAGAGGTCAAAATCCCGAACGAGCTCGACAAGAATTATTGCAAAAAATAACTAATCCTAATTTAGGAAGTTCGGCGATTGATGTTAATTAAATTAATTGGCAATTCACAGTAGTTCAGAAACCCGGTTTTTTTAAAAAACCGGGTTTCTTGTTTTCTTAGAAGGCCATTAACAATTATCCATTTTCGCACAGCATTTTACCCCTATTCTCGTAATTAGGTAATTGCTGAAAAAACAAACAACTTTCAGTTAGTAACTCGTCCAAACTTTCAACTCGCCGCAACCAAACTTTACCGCTACTACCCGCCACCGCTAACAGCTTGCCATCGGGACTAAAACTAATACTAATAACGTTATCCTCAAACTCAAATTGAGCTAGCTGTCGCCCTGCCAAATTCCAAAGTCGAACGTTACTATCAATTCCCACCGTAGCTATTATTTCTCCATCGGGAGAAAAACGGACTAATTTGGTATCTAAATGTAAGGTTTGAAACTCTTCAATTAATTTAGCTTCTCGGACGTTCCAAAGTTGAACGGCACCGTTAGAAGTTGCCGTGGCTAAGGTTTGTTTTGCACTCGAACTAAAGCTCATGCTAATAGCTTCAACGTCTAATTTTTGGGATTGCTTTTGGGATAAGTTCCATAATTTTACCGTAGATTTTCCATCCAAAGTTGCTAAAAAATCGCCTTTGGGGCTAAAACTGACTTTCCTAACCAAACCGCTTTCTCCTACTACAAAATTGGGAGAAATACTCGGCGGAGATTCTGAGATATTCCAAAGACGAACGGGGTTATTAATAGTAGCTGTAGCTAATAATTTGCCATCGGGGCTCAAACTGATACTCTGAAGAGACTCCAGAGATTTTTCTAATTTTTGTTCTCCAGATAAACTCCAAAATTTGAGGGTTCCATCGCTTCCAGATGTAATTAAATAGTTGCTATCGGGACTAAAAATAATACTATTAATCGACTTTTGATTTGCTTGCCACTCCTGAATTTTATCTCCAGAGGTACTCCAAATAATCAGGCGATCGCCCACTCCAGCAGAACCTAAAAGCTGTCCGTCGGGACTAAAATCAACGCTGGTAACGGCATCTTGATGACCTGTTAATGTTAAAATTCTTTGCCGGAGGAGAGCATTTTTAAATTGCGGTTGTTCTTGTAATTTGTCGAGAATTGTTTGTAAAGCTAATAAAGGTCTGGTGGCGGGATATTCTGCCAGTGGAGTCTCGTTATTTACCAATTCTTGTAACTTTTTACCCGCCGACATTGCCTGGGGCAAAGCTTCTAATAAAGCTCGTTCGTTTTCGGGATTTTTAAACATTGCCAGCAGCAAAGCATCGGTGCCGGTTTGTTCTATTTCTCCGCTGGATTGAGCGATTTTAAAACTCTGATAAGCTATAACAGAAAAAGCTGTCGCTAAAGTTAAAGAACTTGCTAAAATTGCAGTTCCGATGCTTATCCAGCGCTGGGCTTTTCGTTTTTCTTGCAGAGTTTCTTGTCTGGCTGTTTCCGTTTCTAATTTAGTCGCATCAAAAGCTAATTTTTGACTGGCAGTTAAAAACTGAAAATCGAGGTTTCTCAGACTTTTTCCCGTCGCCCAAGCTAAGGCATCTTCTAAATTTTCTCCTCGCAACAATGGGGATTTATCTTCAGATTTAGAATTAAGCCAAGCTTCGATCGCTTCCGCGTAAGGCGGTATTTTATCTAACTCTGAAGTGACAAATTGATTGTTAAAAACTGCGGCATAAATAGAGTTAGCTACTGTCAGCTTTTCTTGGCGTTTAACTACTAATCCAGACAGGCGCAATTCCATTTCTTCGCCGCTGTTATCTGCCGGAATATTTCCCCGCTGTAAAATTTCTTGGTAGAGTCCCAATCTTCTGACGATGCGCTCGTCTTTTCTGAGGATGCGATCGCGAATTGTCTTTAAATGTTCTGGTACGTCTTGCGCTTCCCAATTATCGAGAATTAGAACTCTAACGACCTTCTCAACATCTGCGGCGGGATTGACAATAAATTCTCCATTTTCGACTAAAAGCTTGCAGACTTTTTGAGTTAAAAAAGGTTGTCCTCCCGTCCAATTTAAAACCTCTTGTAAAACCGCCGCCGACTCTTCGCAAATTTCCGCCAAACCTCCAGCTAAAGGCAGAGCTTCGGCGACAGTAAAGCCGGTTAAATCTATAGGGACACCAATATTAAAAGGAGTATTGCCCGCCTCGCTTTTATCTTGAGATAAATCTCTGGGAGTGCTAACTCCTAATAAGACAAAACTGAGACGATTAAATTCTGAATTAATAGCCCGTTTGTTGTAGCAAGCGCGGATGAGGGCTAAAAAATCATCCACGGGAAAATCTAAAGCCAGAATGCTATCTATTTCATCGATAAAAATCACAATTTTGCGCGAAATTTCTGCCAGCAAGACGCTTTCGATAAACTCGCTCAAGCGCTGAACTGGGGCCATAAAATCTCGTTCGCGCCACCAAGTTCTAATATTCACAAATTCCGACAGATTAAAATTATTTTCCAGCAAGCGGAGGATGCCGGCATACCACTGTTCGGGAGTGACTCCCCGGTTGCCGATTTCAGAAATATCGATAGCGGCGCAGGCAATTTCTTCTGCTTGCAACCTTTGAATTGTTTTTACTTGCAAGCTAGATTTTCCCATTTGGCGGGAATTGAGAACGTAGCAAAATTCCCCGGTTTTTAAAGCGTTATAAAGGTTTTCGTCTGCTTTTCTTTGAACGTAAGTGGGAGCATCTCCGGGCAGGGAACCCCCCACTTGATAGTAAGATTTATTCATTTAATATAATTAACAATTAACAATTAACAATTAAGATGGACTTGCCCGTAGAACAGGCATCTTGCCTGTTCGCTATCTAATTAATTTTGCGCGGGCACTTATCAATTATCAACCACCGACTCGGTTAACTCGATAATCTTATCAAACTGATACTGGTTAGCCCAAGTGGATAAAGTCGCTGCCAGAGGAGAGAGAGAAGGTGGAATCAGAGCGATCGCCTCGGCAACCGCTCTAACATCCCCTTCCACAGTAGCATCATGCAAACGGACAAACCACTCCCGAGGCATCTGCCCCAAAGCCGACTCCAAAGCACTTTGAGATATCCCTTCTGACGGCAACTGGGACTCGACGCTATCTTCGTAAACATAACGCACTCCCAAATGTTCGGCCATTTTCTCGAACAAAACCTCCTCCCGGAAAGGTTTGCGCACAAAATCGTCGCAACCCGCCGACACCACTAAAGAACGCTCTTCCTCAAAGGCGCTAGCAGTCAAAGCAATAATCGCAGTTGCCTCGCCCTTAGTGGTACTTTTCATATACTTAGCTGCTTCGTAACCGTTCATCACCGGCATCCGCATATCCATCCAGATTAAATGAGGTTCCCACTCTTCCCAAATAGCGATCGCCTCCAAACCGTTAGCTGCTTCTTTTAACTCAAAACCCAGAGGGTTGAGCAATTTAATCAACAACTGGCGGTTATCGGCGCGATCGTCCGCCACCAAAATGCGCCACCGAGGTTGATTTGGTTCCAATGCCACGATGCGGCGAGTCGGTTTATAAGTTTCAATATCGCCTGCAGTAACAACTTTTACCTTAATCTCGAACTTAAAAATCGCACCTCTTCCCACCTCAGAACTAACCGTCATATCTCCACCCATTAACTGTACGAACTTGCGACTAATTGCCAAACCCAAACCGGTTCCTTCTTGAGCTTGTTTGCCAGTGGAACTTTGGACGAAAGCCTCAAAAATCCCCTCCAATTCTTCTGGGGAAATACCCGCCCCAGTGTCTTCTACTTCAAAACCAATCGTCGTTAATTCTGCACTAGCATCGACAGTTTTTACCCGAACCGAAACCCCACCACGGGCAGTAAATTTGAGAGCATTATTTAGCAAGTTAATTAAAATTTGCCTGACCTTAACCTCATCGCTGCAAATATAGCGAGGCAAATTTTCTTCTACCTCCAATAAAATCTGCAACCCTTTATCTTCAGCTTTGAGGGAAAACATATCCTCAATGTCTCCCAAAAGTCGGTGTAAGTCGAAATTCTTTTCGTTCAGAGTAATCCGCCCCGCTTCAATTTTTGATAAATCTAAAATTTGATTAATTAAAGTCAGCAAATGCTCGCCGCTGCGATTGATAATCCCCAAATTATCTCGATGTTCCGACGGTAAATTAGAAGCGCGGATAGTTAGTTGGGAAAAACCTAAAATAGCGTTGAGGGGGGAGCGCAATTCGTGACTCATATTTGCCAAAAAAGCGCTTTTTGCTTCCGAAGCCGCCTGGGCTTTTTTCGTAGCTTCTGCCAGTTGGGAAGTCCGTTCTTCCACCTTTTCTTCCAAGCTGCGGCTGTATTCTTCTAATTGAGAATATAAAGTGGCATTCTCCAGAGAAATTGCAGCTTGAGAAGATAAGAGATTTAATACTTCTAATCTTTGGGGGGTAAACGCACCCGAAGTCAGTTTATTTTCTAAGTAGATAACCCCGATTAATTTGCCGCGATTTATCAGTGGGGCGCACAAAACCGATTGAGGTTTTTGTTGGAGAATATAGGGGTCGCGAGTAAAGTTTCCTTCCCGGGATGCCTCGTTTAAAACTACCGTTTCGCGGCTGCGAATGACGTAATTTACGATGGCATGAGATAGAGTTTCTGCTGTGGGAGTTTCAAGAAATTTAACTTCAGCAGAATTGGTAGTTACCGAGGCGGCTATTTTCCAATTGTTTTCCTCAGAGATTAAAATCAAATATCCCTCTCTCGCACCGACATTTTCGATAATAATTTTCATCAACGATTCTAAGAGTTTATCTAAGACAATTTCCCCAGAAATTGCTTGATACGCTTTAAACACTGTTTCTAAATCTAAAGATTTTAGTAAGTCTTTGCCCTTGTTAATAGTAGTAGTTAAATTTTGATTGTTGCCCGGGGTTTCTTCTAACAGTTGAGGGTAAGTTTTCTTTAAAAGTTCCACTTTAGCTGTAGCGCCCCATTTTTGATAGCAATAACGGGCTTCTTGGAGATAGAAGCGGGCGATTTTAGTTTTGCCTTTGGCGAGGTAAAATTTGCCTGCGAGTTCGTTAGCGAGGGATTCTTCGTTGAGATATTCGTTTTCTTTTGCTACTTCTATGGCTTGATAATATTCTTCTCTGGCGAGGGCATTTTCGTCTAAAACTCGATGTTTTTCTGCTTCTACTAGATAGTATTTGTGTAAGAAATTCATCGGGGCGCGGTCCGCCCATTTCTTCATTTTTTCTTGATGGGATGCTACCTTTTCTAATATTTGCTGTTGTTGCGATCGAGAACTGTTGGAATACACTGCCAATAACGTTAGAGAGTGGTAAAAATGAAAGATAGGAACGGCCAGCAAGCTAGGAACAGCTTCTAAATATGTTTCTGCCCGTGAAAAATTCTCAAGAGCTCCGTTTAAATTCTCGAAAATAAAACATAAAATTCCTTGATTTAAGTAAATGTCATAAGTTTCGGCTTTATTATTAGATCGCAACCCGCGTTCCATCATTTTTTCCGTATAAGCTTCGCCGATTAAAATGGAGGGATTTTCAGCTTTTCCAATTAAGTTTAATACTGCCTGCCTATATATTTCGTGACAATCGAGGGCGGACGAGTGTTGGAGTCGAGTTAATATCTTAGCGCGATTTGCCATTTCCGAGGCGAGTTCTCTTAATTCTTTACCGACAAAATATGAATGATAGGAGTGGATATCTAAGGAAGAGCCTGCGGTTTCTATATCTCCAATTTCCAAGCCTATTTTATAGCTATCCAACAAAGGTTTTAATGTTTCCCGAAGATGAAGTTTCCAAAAAGTAATGCATACATTGACGATATGCAGGGTTTTTGCCCTCGTTTCTTTAATGTTTTCCCGATTGGATAATATTATAGCTAGCTGACTGAATTGAAAGCCTAATTCAATTTCTCCCACGATGCCACAGAGAATTACTCCATAATAACTGTAGCCATAGCAAGATAGAGAAGTATTGCCATATTTTACCGATAAATAGACTTGCCTTAACGCTATTAACGGAAACAATTGAGGAACGCCTTTATAAGCTGAAGCAGACACGCTATTGAGGATAGAAATGGCAGAAATTTTGTAAGGATCGGTCATTTCTGGTAGGTCGATTAAGTCTAAAGGTTGCTTGGGCATCCAGGCTAATTGCGTCTGTTTCAGCTCTTCGGCAAAATCTTCTGGAGTTGGGTTTTCGGGAAATTCTATTCCTAATAATTGCAAAACTTCTAAAGCGATACTTACGGATTTTTGTAACTCGTTTTGGGAGGCTTTAGCTAAAATATTAACTTCATAGACTTTGATTTTGTCCAAAAGATTTTTACTTCGAGAAAATACTATTTCTGTTAATGCTGTCATTTCCTCAAAATTGCCCCTTAAAAAAGCAGCTTCTGTGGATTCAACATCTAAATTTAAAGTTAATTTGTAGTTTTTATTCCAGCTATCTTCTGGCAAGATTTCTCGCCCTATTTGGAAATATCGAGCTGCGGCATCGTAAGCCGTCGCCGACTTGGCTTTTTTCCCCGCCTGTAGATTTAATTTAGCTAACTCTAACAATTCATTTTCATCCTCGATGAGACTTTTTCCTTCATTCAATTGATTGACAATATCAAAAATAGCTTCTTCTAATTTTTTCCCTTCTTGCTTTCCTAACAGCAACCTTCCTATTTGCAAATGGGTTAGCTGTTTTTCCTCTTCCTCGATTAATGCATAAGCCGCTTGTTGGACGCGATCGTGCAAGAATTTAAACCCTATTTTTTCCTTCTGTTCTACTCCTGCCTCCACTAATTTATATTTCTCGCTCAAAGGTACTACTAAACCTTCTCCCATCGCTGCCAATAAATCTTTTAATGTTGCTTCTGGTTTCTTTTCGTAAATAATCGCTAATGTCGATAAATCGAAGCTATTGCCGATGCAAGCTGCTAGCTGCAAAACCTTTTGAGTTGCCTCGTCTAATTGGGCAATTTTACCCGCCATTAATTCCACTACGTTGTCGGTAATATTTTTGGCTTCTATTTCTGTTAGTTCCCATTGCCACTGCCGCTGTTTTGCGTTGAAAAGTATCAGCTTTTCTTTATCCAAAGATTTCAAAAATTCTGTGGTAAAGAAAGCATTACCTTGGGTTTTTTGATAAACTAAGTCTGTTAAATCTTTAATGGCACTTAAAGGCAATTTTAAAGTCTCGGCAATTAAATAATTTACGTCTTTTTGCTTCAAGTTTCCCAGGGTAATTGTCTCCAATTCTGCCCCTTCTTTTTCTATCTCTGCCAAAGTCATCCTTAAGGGATGTCCGGTATTTACTTCGTTGTCTCTATAGGCCCCTATTATTAATAAAGATGCGGGCTGCAAATTTTCTACGCTTATTAAAGTTTTTAAAAGGTTCAAAGAAGCGGCATCCGCCCATTGCAAATCGTCGATAAATAACACTAAGGGATGCTCTGGCTGACAAATAGCTTTGATAAAGTTTTCAAAGACTAAATTAAATCGGTTTTGCGCTTCTTTTCCTTCTACTTCTGCCACTGGCGGTTGCGGCCCTATTATTAATTCTAAGTCCCTAATTACATCGATTAATAGTTTTCCGTTATTGGCTGCGGCTGTTTGAATTTTCTTTTGCCAGGATTTAAAGATTTCTTGGCTTTCGCTTAATAACAAACGGCACAATTCGTTAAAGGCTTTAGAAATGGCATAATAGGGAATATCTTTTTGATATTGGTCGAATTTTCCCGAAATAAAGTGGCCTCGTTTGGCGGTTATTGGTTTGTGAATTTCTTTAACTAATGCCGATTTTCCTACTCCCGAATATCCTCCTACTAAGAGCATTTTTCTCTGCCCTTTGCTTACTTTTTCAAAGGCTGCTAATAAGGTTTTTATTTCCTCGTCGCGACCGTACAATTTTTGGGGGATTTGAAATTTCTCGGAGATGTCTTTCTCTCCCAGAGGAAACTTTTCGATTTTTCCTTTAGTTTTTAACTCCGTCAAACAGCGCTCTAAATCTGTTTTGATTCCCCAGGCAGACTGATAGCGTTCTTCGGCGTTTTTCGCCATTAATTTTAGCACTATTTCTGATAGTATTTGCGGGATTTTATTGTTGTTAATTTCCGCTAATGGTTGCGGTTCTCCGGCAATATGACAGTGGATTAATTCTAGGGCATCTTCGGTGTCGAAGGGCAATTTGCCTGCTAATAATTCGTAGAAGGTTACTCCCAGAGAATAAAAGTCGCTGCGGTAGTCGATCGCCCGATTCATGCGCCCGGTTTGTTCTGGGGAAATATATGCTAGAGTTCCTTCTAAAACGTTGGGATTGCTGAAATTTGAATTTTCTGTTGATAAGACTGTGGAAATGCCAAAATCGATAATTTTTACTTGACCGGTTTTAGGGTTGACAATAATATTGCTCGGGTTGATGTCTTTATGGATAATATTTTCTCGATGAATTTCCCCTAATATTTCTGTTGTATTTATTGCTAATTCCAGAAATTTGTCTAATTCTAATTTTCCTTTCCACTTTAATGATTCCAAAGAGTCGCCGCCAAAGTCTTCTAATACCATGACTAAGCGTTCTTCGCTTTTTTCTAAACTATATGCCTTGATTACTCCTGGTAAGTTCAAATCTCGGATAACCTGATATTCTCGCTTAAACCATCCCAGACGTTCTGGGGATGGATCTGCTTCTTTGAGCATTTTTAAGATTACGGGGCGTTTCCCTAGGCGACATGAAACCCGTAGCGTTGCGGATGCAACATCGCTTTTATTATCGTAGCCCCGATAGACTACGGAATTATTACTTTCATAGAGGATTTGGCTGACGGTAAAATCTGGAAGACTTAGCATTTTTTTTCTGATAATGATGGATATTTTTTGCACCCAAACCGTAGTTTTAGCTATTTTCTACTAAATGCTTTGCCTCCGATTATAGCTATTAAATCGAAGAGCGGTCAAGATTTGCCTCAATAGTATGGTATTATGGCAAATATTAAATTCCATTTTTGTCCGATGGAATTAGGCCATCGGCCAAAAATGACCGTCGAGGGCCGAAGAGAAGGCCATTACTCGATTCTAAAAGTAGCCTGAAGCCTCGCGCCAAGTGCAGCGGGAGCAACAGGGTAAAGGGTCAGTGGCAGAAATGCCTGTTGACAGACCCTTCCAGGTGCGACCTGGAGAATCTGCGTCTCTTTAGAGCGGAGAGTGTCAAAGCATTCTGTAGCTTTCGTAGGTGACAGCCATGCCAGCAGCCGATATCCCGCCCAACAACAACTCCAAGGGAGCAAACAATTCCGGAGATGCCCAGCAATGGGATCTACACGATGCCCCCGAAAATGACTTTTTAGCGAAACCCACCGAAGAAGACGAAGAGTGGGTAACTGTTGATTTTCCCAACGCCATAAGCGTCGATTCAATTCCGGTTAGCGATGAAATTAAAACAGAAGAATTAACTCATAAAAACTCCCATAAACAGATAGAGGGGCAATCTTTTATTATTCAGCGATCGCCCCAGGAAGAATCTACAGCAAAAAAAGCAGATTCTAGCGAAGAAGAAACAAAGGAACCCGCAACTATAATTCAAGCATTACACGAATGCAATCGCGACTTGGTAAAACGAGTTACCGAACTAGAATCCAACCTAGAACAGTGTCAACAAAAGTGGCAAAATACTGAAATTTTATTAAAGGAAAAAACCGAAGAATTGACGGCTACTCAAAAGCAAGTTTCCCGTTTATTTTATAAGTTGGAAGCTTGTAACGAAATTATCCAGCGTCAAGAAGTATTGGCAGAAACTTTAAGGGAAAATTGGGAAAAAAGCCAGGCCAGACAAGGGCAACTGGAAAGAGAATGCGCCCTGGCGCAACAGCGCTATAACGATGCTTGCTATCGGGCGATGGAATTGGAAAGTAGCTGTCGGGAATTGCGATCGCGCCTCTACCGCCAGCAGCGTCAAACTTTGCAATTTAAAGCAGCTTTAGAAAGGTCTCTGGAAACGCCGGGGGGTTTGGACCGCGCAGATGTTGTTGAAACTACCGCAACTTCCGAGGAGACTAGGGGTTCGATGGTTCTTTATCCTACTGCTAACAAAATCGTATCGGCGATCGCCACCGAACCGGTTAAACCTTGGTCGGCACAATTACACAAGGAAACGGCACGGCCTCCTGAAAGCGAGAAATCGATAAATTTGACAAAACAACCTGCCAGTGAAGAGGTTTCGGAAGTTTCTGCGGGGGAGGCGGAGGCAGTTAATCCGAACTTACCCTCCTTTGGGGAAGCGGTTAGCGAAATCGGTTCTCAACAGACGGTCTTGCAGTACATGGCCGAAGCAGCAGGCGGTTTTCCAGAAGAGTTAATTCCCGAAGAGCAGCTATGGGATTTTGAGGCAGAGGCAACGACCGAAATGCCGCCAATAGAGAACGAAGCACCTAATCTTCCTAAGAGCGATCGCATCTCCTGGAATTTAGCTGCCGGCGAGTGGAACACGGATAAATCTGGCTGCAGCGATCGCGCGGTTCCAGAACCAACAATTCCTCCGGCGGAAACCCCTGCTGCAGGGACTTGGGCTCCTCCGACGAGCTATCCGGTACATTCTCGCAAAAAACGACAGTCTTTTGCGGCGATCGACTTGCCCACTTTTCCGAGAAACGAACCACCTTCAGCAGCTAATGGTTAGTTATCGATCGCGGCTTATAAGTAAGACAAGCCCGCTTATAAGTAAGACAGGGTTCGATCTCGTTTCATCCCTCAACTCCCGAGCTTTAATTATTTGCTAGCTCTACCTACTAAGTAGCTCAAAAGACTACTGACTGTAGCCGTAAGAACCGCAATAGCAAACCTGACTTCGTTTTCAGATGATGTATCTTGCTGAAGGATAGTAAAAGCGTAGAAATCAATCCTTAAAACGATTATGAGTGCTAACAAAAATATAACCGCATCTTTGCCAGCTTTTCAAAGAAAAACTAACCACTCTTTTCTAAGTTCCTGTTGAGACTTCATCTCCAGGACCCTGTTTGTCTCCAGCAACTTTGTCAACAAAGTTTTGAACCTTTTCTGGAAGACTTTGCATCTTTCGATTACCGATTATTTAGATGTCAATTCGAGAGTCTGTTCGCTTTCTAAAATTTTGAGTTCTTTACCGTTTTCGATCGCTTCTACCCCTACTTGGAACAGAGCGATCGCTTTTCTGAGAACGTCAGCCTTATCATCCCCAGTCTTTTGAGCTAAGGTTTCTTAGTTAGGACTTGCGTAGTAATAAGGTACCGACTTGTTGGGTTGCGTTTTACAGGAGCCCAACCTACGATTTTCCTTCATCTGGTAGTTTATTTTTGCGCGACTCCTTAGCATAAAGTTGGGGTGACATTTCCAATGTTAGTTTAATTTTTTCTGGTGCAGCCATTTTCTTTGTTCCTTAAAAGAACCTGCGTTAGTTCTATTTTAGCCCGTCCGTTCCTCTGTCAGTAATTATTTTTTCATAACTCTAGAGATCGGGTCTTGTAATTGGCGTGAAACTACGTTTTTTGGTATCCCAGAAACCCGGAATTTCTGTAAAAACCGGGTGTCACAGGCCGACTCTCTATAACTAGAGACGCGAAAACTCGCGTCTCTTTTTAATCTCTCAAGCGATGCACCCATAAAAAATACCTTACCAGACGGGTTCGGAGAAAATTACCTCGCCATCTTGCGTTACTTGTAGCTGATAAGCATCGACCCAGTAAGTCACGCTGCCGTTAGTGGCGTAATAAGTACCGCTATCGGTGCTGAGAACGCCCATTACATTAACTTGACTGCCATCGTATTTATTGACGCCCCGGTAAAAATATTCACCGTCATAAGTTTCGCAGATATAGGCCAAATAAGTATCTGTTTCGTAAGCTTCGACAATTGAAGCTCTGGGACAGCCTTCTACTTCTACTTGAGCGAGTTCTACTCGATCGAGGAGTCGGTCGTTAAATTCTGGAGTTAAGGCGATCGCCCTTGCCCCAGGAAGCAGCAAACTCAAACCAGTCACAGCCACCGCAGCAGCCAATTTTAACTCTTGAAAAGACCAAAACATTTTTTTGGACATAAGAGATTGCAGATTAGAACTAGACAATTTGGGTTATAGCAAGTTTTTTTTTAATTGTCAAGTATTTTGTAAATTCCCTTTCGCAGCAAGCGCTAAAGCGCTTTAGCACTTGCTACTAACTTTCTTACTGTTAGCGAATGCCTTTATTAAATTCCTTCATTGCTTCTAGTTTATTCGGCATTTTAACGCAACGGGCCAATAATTCTAAATCCAATTCGCTCAACAGTTCGCTGCGGGAAACTCCTTCGTATTCTTCTCCTCGAAAATGATAAACCGCGAGTTGGTTATTTTCCCAAAACCAAACTTCTTTAATGCCCAAACGCTTATATTTTTCTAATTTGCTTTTGCCGTCGCTAGTCAGGGCAACTCCCACCAAATTCGTTTCAGTGGTACTATAATCTATCGAAACAACGATCGCTGATTAAAAAAATTGGAGGGCAATCTAGGTGACTGGAACCAAGTCATCCCAACCAAATAACCTGGGACAAGAGCGGGAAATAAAAAATCTATTTTCTAATTGGCCCAAAGCTAAGTGGCTGCTTTTTAAATTTTTACAACCCACAGCCAGCATTAGCATATGGGCCCTAGCCGCGAGCTGCGCCCCACCCCAGCAGCCACGGGCAACCAACTGTCAGCCAAGGGACGTGGCCATCTTCCAGGCAGCTAAGGCAGAACCACCTCCAGAAATGGCCAATAATTCCCAAGACTGCCCCAGTGGGAATTGCGGCAACAAGGAAGCACTAAAAAAATCCTATCAACCCGCCGTCGCTAATGAAAAGCAGTTGGCTTCGACCTCCTGCGCCCGAATGGACCCCTTTGAGGAGTCGGTTAGATACGCCCTACAAGGTTCGAGGTTAGCTCAGTCCGCCGTTACCAAAGAAGACTGGGACGAGGTGGCAGCCCAATGGGTACAAGCCGTGGCCTGGATGCAGGCGGTACCCCCCAACAGCCCCAAGCGCCCTTTTGCCGAGAAAAAGGTGGTAGAATACATGAGAAATTTGACCTATTCTCAACAAAAAGCGGCCGAAGCGAGGGCGCAAATTCCTTCCTTTAATAGCGACCTGCTGGATCGCCAATTAGAATTATATCTCTCCTATATAGAAGCAGTAGGGGTGCCGGACGTCTTAATCGTCGGCAGTTCCCGGGCGGTACAAGGAGTAGCTCCCACAGAAATGCAGCGAGTCTTAGCCGCCAGAGGCTTATCGGGCATGAGAATATTCAACTTCGGCATCAACGGTGCCACGGCCCAGGTGGTAGATTTTCAATTGAGAAAGCTGCTGGCTCCCAACCAACTGCCAAAACTGATTATCTGGGCCGATGGCGTGCGGGCTTTTAATAACGGTAGGGTGGATAAGACTTATAACGCGATCGCCTCTTCGGAAGGCAACAGGTTACTGGCAGCCGGCATCCGCCCCCAACTTCCTTCGAGTGAATATTATTATAACGCTCGATGCTATCAATTCCCTTCCTCCTGCAACGACTTTTTATTAAAAAAAGTACCATTAACCCAGCCCGCCAAACAGCTACTCCCACCAGCAACAGCGGGGGAATATTCGGAAGTAGCTATTAGTAACAATTCTTCGGGAACCCAGAAAACAGAGGAGTTTGTGCCAGATAGCGAACCCCTAGTCCTGGCAGAGGCAACCTTGGAGGAAATAGCAAGGGCGATCGATGCCAACGGCTTTTTGCCCGTATCCACTCAGTTCAACCCTTCGAGTTACTATCGCCGCCGCCCTTTCGTTGCCGGCCAGTACGATCGCGACTATGCCGGTCTTTATCTCGGAGGCAGGCAGGAACAAGCCTTTCGGTCCGTGTTGGAGTTTGTTAACGCCCGCCGCATTCCTTTAGTCTTCGTGAATTTGCCCCTAACCGATAATTATTTAGATTCCGTTCGTTGGTCTGCGGACAAACAGTTTGCCTGGTGGATGCAGGGTTTTGCTAACCGATATGGATTTACTTTTATTAACTTAAACTTATCGAATCAGTTAGCCAGAAACGAATATTTTGTAGATCCGAGCCATCTCAACCGTTACGGGGCAACCGCTGTAGCTCGCCGTCTGGCAGGCGATCGCTCTATCCCCTGGCCGAGATAAGAAGAAAGGGTGGGGAGGGTGGGGAGTGTGGGGAGTGTGGGGAGGATGGCGAGTGTGGACTTAAAATTTATTAAAGAGGTAAAATCAAGTGAAAGCATACATTATGGAACGTGCTGGCGGTCCAGAAGTATTAGAACTCAAAGAAGTACCCGACCCGCAACCGAAGAAAGACTGGGTGTTAGTGCGAGTCAAAGGATTCGGACTCAATCGCAGCGAATTATATACTCGTCAAGGACATAGCGGCAATGCAGTCACCCTGCCGCGCATCCTTGGTATCGAGTGCGTTGGCGAAGTTATCGATGGCGGCGAAACGGATCTAATCCCCGGACAGCGGATAGCTGCGGCTATGGGTTTCATGGGCAGAAAACACGACGGGGGATATGCAGAAATGACGTTACTGCCGCGAACTCACGTTTATCCGGTCAACACGACCTTGCCCTGGGAAGAACTTGCCGCTTTACCCGAATCCTATTTAACCGCCTGGGGTGCCCTCCACGAGACGATAAAAATCGAGAGGGGACAAAAGATACTGATTCGGGGAGGGTCCAGTTCCGTCGGTATGGCCGCTGCCAGCATCGCCCGAGATTTGGGAGTTCGCGTGTGTGCTACCACCAGAAATCCGAACAAATCAGAAAAAATGAGAAATGCCGGGGTTGACGACGTAATTATAGATTCTGGGAAGATTGCCGAACAGGTAATGGAGGTAACTAACTCCGGCGTAGATGGAGTAGTGGAACTGGTGGGGCTTCGGGAAACAATTACGGACTCTTTGCGTTGTTGTCGAAAAAGAGGTACTGTTTGCATGGTAGGATTTTTAGGGAATCAATGGGAGTATAATTTCTTCCCCTGGATGCCGTCAACGGTACGTTTATCGCTTTACAGTTCGGAAACTATTGAAAAAAATTATGCCACTCCCGTACTTCAACAAATCGTACAGAAGGTGGAGTCGGAAGTTTATAAAAGCAATATCGACCGGGTTTTTTCTTTTAACGAACTACCCGAAGCCCACCGAGTTATGGAAAACAATCTAGCTGTTGGTAAAATAGTCGTATTAGTGTAGTCAACTTTGGAGCGAATGGGGCTTAAGCAAATTATCTTACTATCAAAAGAACTATGACGATTAAACTAAAGCTGACAAAACTGACATTAGGAACAATTCTGACCTTTGTATTAATCGGCGGCTTAGTTGCTTGTCAGCCAAATAGCAATAATGCTAGCTCGAACTCTGAAGGACCGGGTGGTGGAGAGACTGTACGTTCCGCCCATAGTTCTTTGCTCGAAGAAAGATTTCAGACGGAAATTGTTAATATAGGCATGGAAAAGTTAGGCTACAAAGTTGCTACGCCTAAAGAGATTGAATATGCAACTATTTTTGTAGCATTAAGTAATGGAAGCATAGATTATATGGCAGTTTACTGGGAAAAGATCCATCAAAAGTTTTATGAGAGCGTCGGTGGAGAACAAAAGCTGGAGCCAGCAGGAGTTCTGACTGAAAATGCTCTTATAGGCTATCAAATAGATAAAAAAACTGCAGACCAATATAACATTACCAACATCGAGCAACTGAAAGAGCCAAAAATTGCTCGACTCTTTGACACCGATGGCGATGGTAAAGCTAATTTAACTGGCTGTAATGCAGGTTGGAATTGCCAGCAAGTTATAGATAGTCACATCAAAAATTATGGGCTTGAGGATACGGTCGAGCAGGACGCGGGCAGCTACTCAGTCTTAATAGCAGATACTATTGCTCGTTACAAGCAAGGAGAGCCAGTTTTGTATTATACCTGGACTCCCTATTGGATGGGTGCGGTTTTGAAACCGGGAGAAGATGTAATTTGGTTAGAAGTTCCTTACACCTCTCTACCCGAAGGAAATTTTACAGAAAAAGAAACTACAGTCGATGGGAAAAACTTGGGGTTTGCGGTGGATCGGATGCGCATTTTGAGTAACAAAAAGTTTTTAGAGAATAACCCCGCAGCTAAACGTTTCTTTGAGTTGCTTAAGATTCCCATTGGAGATATTAACGCTCAAAACCAACTGATGCAAGAAGGGGAAGACAAACCGGAGGAGATCCGCCGTCATGCCGAAGAATGGGTTCAGAAAAATCAAGAGTTATTTAATGGTTGGTTAGAAGAAGCTAGAAAAGCTGCTGTTAGTTCGAGCTAGAGGACCGGTCTTGAAACCCGGTTTTTTCAAACCGGGTTTCACCGGATACCGAAAAACCGACTCAAGCAACGGGAGAAGTTTCCAACCGATGGCCCTCTACCACCGTATGCACTTGCCAACTGGGGGAAGTCTCGGGAAAGTCGCTGCGATAATGTCCGCCGCGACTTTCGGTCCGAAACGCCGCACTTTTGAGAATTAGAAAGCCGATATCCAATAAATTCATCGTTTCCGCCGCCAACTTCAACTGTTTCTCCCCGGACTCCGACTCGAACTGGATGTTGTCGCCGGGAGCTAAATTGAGGATATATCGAGCAATCTTAGTTTCTGCCAGCTCGGAACGCCAAAAACTAACACCGGCGATCGCCTCCTCCAACACCGACTGACTGCGACAAATGCCCGCCCCATGCCACATCAAAGCCGGCAATTTTTCCCTAACTATTTCCACAATTTCTATTTCCTTGCTCCAGTCGGTTGCCTCCACCGTCGCCGACTTCTGCTCGCCCTCGCCAACCGGTTCGACTGCCAACTTTTGCAGTTGGGCCGCAAACACGATACATTCCAACAAAGAATTGCTCGCCAGACGGTTTGCCCCATGAACTCCCGTACTGGCAGTCTCGCCGATGGCATATAACCCGGGTAAAGAAGTAGCAGCCGTCACATCCACCGCAACCCCTCCCATCCAATAATGAGCTGCCGGTGCCACCGGTATTGGTTGGGAAAAAACATCCACGCCCCACTTTTTGCACTTTTCGATGATATTGGGGAAACGGTGGCGCACTTGTTCCGGGGCGATCGCTCGTAAATCTAAATAAACCTTAGCCGTTGCCGGCTCTGGGGCAGTTTTTTCTAAATGATTAAAAATTGCCCGACTGACCACATCTCGCGGCGCTAACTCTCCTTTTGGATGGTAGTCGAAAGCAAAACGCCTCCCTTCCACATCCACCAAATGGGCTCCCTCTCCTCGCACCGCTTCGCTGATCAGAAAGTGAGGTGCGCCAGGTTGACTGAGGGCCGTGGGGTGAAATTGTACAAATTCTAAATCCCGCACTGCTGCCTCCGCCCGCCAAGCTAAGGCGACTCCATCTCCCGTACTTACTGAGGGGTTAGTAGTTTTGGCGAAAATTTGGCCGCCGCCGCCGGTAGCTAAGACGACAGCGTTTGCCCTCAACCACCGGATGTGATTTTGGTAGAGGAAGCCGATACCTTGACAGCGCTTGGTTTGGGGGTTTTGCCACAAACTGAGGGCGAAAGCTTGGGATAATACTTCGATGTTAGGACGTTCCGAGACGCGGGCGGTGAGGATATCGATAATCGCTCGTCCGGTGGTGTCTTGGGAGTGGAGGACTCGGGAGCGAGAGTGTGCCGCTTCGAGGGTTGTTGCCAGTTTGTTATTTTTGCGATCGAAGGCTACTCCGAGTTTTAGTAAGGAGGCGATCGCTTCTGGAGCGTTTTCTACTAAAAATTCTACTGCGGGGCGATCGCACAAACCGACTCCCGCATTTAAAGTATCTTCCAGATGGAGTTGGGGGGAGTCGTCTTCGGCTATGGCTGCCGCGATGCCTCCTTGGGCCCATTTGCTCGAACCGGTTCTCAGGGTATCTTTAGTTACCAAGCCTACCCGATAGCGTTCTGGCAGGCAGAGGGCGGCATAGAGTCCGGCTGCTCCAGAGCCTACTACGATAATGTCAAAGTTAGATTTTATCAATTCTTTCTCCAATGTTTGCTAAACATGAATTTTTATTATTAGTAGTTTAGTTAACGCTTGACTTACTTTTGGGAAGCTAACAAATATCGAGCAGCATAACGCTACTCGATATCGCTACTAATCCTCGTTTTTATCCCCTACTACTCTTTTTGAAAGCAACTTGAGAACATCCACAATTTCCCCTTGACGGGCTTCCAATTTATTAATAACCCTGTAAGTATCGCCGATAGTTTCAACTTGAGCTCTGGCCACTTTAGCTAAGGAATTGTCTAAATGGGCCACACCATGACTTAAATTCTGAATTGCATCAGCCACAATTTCCCGAAATTCTGCCATTTCCTTGCGCATTTGGGCTCTTTCCTCACGCGCTAGGGCCATTTCCTCGCGCACTCGGGCTCTTTCCCCTTCGGACTTACGTTCGTTTTCCGCCATCGTATTTGCCAAAGCTTCAATGGCGCGGGCGTTTGATTCAACTAACTTTTTTAACTCGTCGTCGCTTAATTGACTCATAGTCGTTTTTCTGCTTTGTTTATTTAAAATAATACCACCGACAAAAGATTTTCTACTTTACAATAGCCATGAGGTAATTGGAAGCGATCGCTCTTTAACAAATATCGAGCGGCAAAATGCTACTCGATATCGCCACTACTCATCGCTTTTCTTATCGGTTACTTTTTCAGTCAACAACTTGAGAACGTCAACAATTTCACCTTGGCGGTTTTCCATTTTGTTTATCACTCGATACATCCCGGCAATAGTTTCCCCTTGAGCTTTAGCTACAAAAGAAACCGTATTACTAAGATTCTCAATCGCACTAGCAACTGTTTCCCGAAATTCTGCCATTTCCTTGCGCACTTGGGCCATTTCCTCCCGCGATCGAGCTCTTTCTTCTTCGGACTTACGTTCGTTTTCCGCCATCATATTTGCCACGGCTTCAATGGCGCGGGCGTTTGATTCAACTAACTTTTTTAACTCGTCGTCGCTTAATTGACTCATAGTCAGTTTTTTCTTTTTTTATCTATTTAATCTCATCTTACAAGTTCCCAACCCGTCCCAGACATTTACGGCATAATAGTCCCAGTGCAAAGCTAACCAATTTCAAAAACTGTGGAGCTCAAACAAGTCATCATTTCTCATAAGGCCAGGGATCCTAACAGCCAGCGTTGGGCAGAAAAATGCGCCCGCCAATTGGAAAATCGCGGCTGCCATGTGTTGATGGGGCCTAGCGGGGCCAAAGATAACCCCTTTCCCGTATTTTTGGCCTCTACTACTACTAAAATAGATTTGGCCATAGTACTGGGGGGCGACGGTACGGCCTTAGCTGCGGCCCGACAGTTAGCCCCGGAAAGTATCCCCATTCTGGCGGTCAACGTCGGCGGACATTTGGGGTTTTTAACCGAGTCTTTCGAGGATTTTAAGGAAACCGAGAAGGTCTGGGAGCGTCTGAGCGAGGATCGCTATGCCGTACAATTGCGGATGATGTTACAAGCTGCAGTGTTTGAGGGCGATCGCTCCAATCTCGAACCGGTGAGCGATCGCTTCCTGGCCCTCAACGAAATGTGCATCAAACCTGCCTCCCCGGATCGGATGCCAACTTCGATCTTGGAAATGGAAGTAGATGGAGAAGTGGTAGATCAATATCAGGGCGACGGTCTCCTGGTAGCAACTCCCACTGGTTCGACTTGTTACACCGCCTCGGCCAACGGGCCGATCGTTCATCCAGGTATGGGGGCGATCGCCGTTACTCCCATCTGTCCCCTCAGTCTCTCCAGTCGTCCCATCGTCATACCTCCCGGTTCCGTCGTCAGTATTTGGCCACTAAAAGATTACGACCTCAGTACCAAACTGTGGACCGACGGCGTCCTCGCCACCGCTATCTGGCCCGGACATCGAGTAGATGTGCGGATGGCCGAGTGTCAGGCCAAATTTATCGTCTTGCGGGACGACTATTCCTTCTATCAGACCTTAAGAGAAAAACTCCAATGGGCCGGGGCCAGGATTCGTTATAGCAATAACCACCGTAATTGAGTAATTAATAATTAATAATTAACAATTACGAGTTCGGGGAAGGGAGACATTCCCAATTTCCCATTCCAAATTCCTTTTAACTTTTGCCGCCAATGACGTTAATAAAAACCAGGAAAATCAGGGTTAATAAAACCCCAAAATACTTTAAAATCGCTACGATAAACTTGCTAGTTTTTATCGGCTTATTTACCTTAATAGAAGGAGTGGCCAGCACGATTTTAATGGTTTATAAAGTAAGCCAAGTGCGACCGATGACCGAGACCAGCCATACCGAATACGACGAATTATTAGGCTGGATTAATTTGCCCAACGTTTCTCTGCCAAATTTCTACGGTTCGGGAGTTTATTTTAGGACAAATTCCCAAAGATTTCGTAACAATCGAGATTTTACCTTTGAAGTTCCTCCGGGTAAATTGCGAGTAATTTGCTCTGGGGATTCTTTTACGATGGGGTGGGGGGTGAGCAACGAAGAAAGCTGGTGCCATCAATTAACTTTAATCGATAATCGCCTAGAAGCAATTAATATGGGTCAAGGGGGTTACGGCATAGATCAGGCATATCTTTGGTATCAGCGAGACGGAGTTAAATTCGACCATCAAGTGCAGATATTCGCCTTTATTAACAACGATTTTGCTCGAATGCACAGCCCTACTTTTATCGGCTATGGCAAACCGCTTTTGTATTTAGAAAACGACACTTTGATTAACGAAAATTATCCCGTGCCTGGGGGTTCTTTTTTGCTTCCAAAGCTGACGGAAGGCAAGCAATACATTAGAGAATTGAGAATCGTCTCCCTCTGGCAAACTTTGTTTCCGAAAACTCTCGATACCAGTCTAAATAAATACATTATTAAAAATCCAGATATAGTCTTAAAAATCCTTGACGAGTTAGGGAAAATTAATCGAGAAAAAAACAGCACTTTAGTGGTAGTTTATTTGCCAACTAGATCCGATTATTATTTGAACGTTTCCGATTTTTGGCGGCAGCGCTTAGAACCGGAACTAGCTAAAAGAAATATAATCTTTGTGGATTTAATCGCCGAATTCCGCCGCCGAATTCCCAACGAACAAGTCGAGAGCCTTTTTATCGGCGGCGACGGGCATTATTCTGTAGCAGGCAATCAATTTGTCGCCGACGTTCTCTATGAAAAGCTATCCAGTTTAGAATCGGTTTCCCAGGAAAAGCCCGCAATTAGCAATTAGCAATGAGCAATTAGCAATGAGCAATGAGCAATGAGCAATTAGCAATTAGCAATTAGCAATTAGCAATTCACCAAATTTTCAGTTAAGCCGCTATAATCGGTGAATATTTTGGAAACTAATAAAAAAGGACCATTGTTAGGAGTAGCCCCGAATATGAACATCTTGGGAATCTCAGCTTATTACCACGACAGCGCCGCCGCCCTAGTTGGCGATGGCCAAATAGTTGCTGCAGCGCAGGAGGAAAGATTTTCCCGCAAAAAGCACGACGCCAGATTTCCCAAAAACGCGATCGCCTATTGCCTCAAAGAAGCGAACTTAACCTTACTGGACATAGATAACATTGTTTTTTATGACAAACCTTTAGTAAAATTCGAGCGACTTCTGGAGACTTACCTCAGCTACGCCCCCAAAGGATTTCGCTCTTTCCTGATGGCGATGCCGATTTGGCTCAAGGAAAAACTCTATCTCAAAACTACCCTCAAAAGGGAACTGGCGGAACTGGGAGGTTGCAAAGTCAAAGAACTCCCCGCCCTGATGTTTGCCGAACACCACCAATCCCACGCCGCTTCGGCATTCTTCCCCAGTCCCTTTGAAAAAGCGGCGGTAATGTGTCTCGACGGAGTGGGCGAGTGGGCGACTACCACCGTCTGGTTGGGAGAGGGAAACCAACTGACTGCCCAATGGGAAATCGATTTTCCTCATTCTCTGGGTCTGCTTTATTCGGCGTTCACCTATTACACCGGCTTTAAGGTCAACTCTGGGGAATACAAATTGATGGGACTCGCCCCTTACGGCGTACCCAAATATGTAGATCTAATTCTCGACAATCTTTTAGATCTAAAAGAAGATGGCACCTTCCGGTTGGATATGCAGTATTTCAACTATGCCACCGGCTTGACCATGACTAACAAGAAGTTCGACGAACTGTTTGGCGGACCTCCCAGAAAGCCGGAAACCAAAATCTCTCAACGGGAAATGGATATCGCCGCTTCCATCCAGAAGGTGACGGAAGAGGTAGTTTTGCGCCTCGCCCGGACGGTAAGAAAGGAACTGGATGTGGAATATCTCTGTCTGGCTGGCGGGGTGGCGCTGAATTGCGTTGCCAACGGTCATGTTTTGCGGGAGGGAATTTTTAAGGATATTTGGATCCAGCCGGCGGCAGGGGATGCCGGGGGTGCTTTGGGTGCCGCTTTGGCGATTTGGTATCAATATCATAACCAACCTCGGACGGTTCGACCGATGGAAGTATTACCAGAGAAGCCGCCGGTGGAAGAGTTGGAATTGGCGGCGGTGGGGATGGCAGGTAACGGGCAAGATGCCCGGGGGATGGCAGGTAACGGGCAAGATGCCCGGGGGATGGCAGGTAACGGGCAAGATGCCCGTTCTACGGTTAAAGCGATCGAGCCGGTGCCGGTACCCAAAGATGCGATGGGGGGTTCTTATCTGGGACCGAAGTTTGGCGATGAGGAGATTAAGGAATACTTAGATGGGATTCAGGCTAAGTATGAATATCTCGAAGATGGGGAGTTGATGCCTAGATTGGCAGAGATTCTCAAGGATGGTAACGTAGTGGGTTGGTTTGCCGGACGGATGGAGTTCGGACCTCGGGCCTTGGGGGGCCGGTCTATTATTGGCGACCCACGGAATCCGAAGATGCAATCGGTGATGAATCTCAAGATTAAGTATCGGGAGTCTTTCCGACCTTTTGCGCCTTCGGTTTTGGCGGAAAGGGTTTCCGATTATTTTGAAATCGAGAGTGCCAGTCCTTATATGCTGTTGGTGGCTCCAGTAAAGGAGAGCTTGCGCAAGCAGATGACGGCGGAACAGCAACAGCTTTTTGGCATCGATAAGCTGAACGTGCCGCGATCGGAACTGCCGGCGATTACTCATGTGGATTATTCCGCCCGGATCCAAACCATCCACAAGGAAACTAACCCTCGCTATCACGAGTTAATTTCTCATTTTGAGAAGTTGACGGGTTGCGGCGTCATCGTTAATACTTCTTTTAACGTTCGCGGCGAACCGATAGTTTGCACTCCAGAGGATGCTTATCGCTGTTTTATGCGGACTGAGATGGATTATCTGGTGGTGGAAAATTTCTTGATGGCGAAGACGGAACAAATCCCCTGGGAGAAAGATGAGTCTTGGAAGAACGAGTTTGAGTTGGATTAAAGGTTCGTAGTAATCGCTTTAGGGATTGTTTGTAGTAATCGCTTTAGGGATTGTTTGTAGTAATCGCTTTAGCGATTAGAATCGCTGAAGCGATTACTACGAACAATTAACAATTAACAATTAACAATTGACAAAAAGGATGACAGAACATCAAATGCCTCCCATAGACAAGAAAGGTCTGAGGGAATTTGGATTAGTTTTAGGCGGTATCTTTGCCGGTTTGTTCGGCGTGTTATTGCCTTTGTTGCACGGAAAATTACTCTCGTCGCCGCCAATTTGGCCTTGGGCGATCGCGGTGCCTTTGTGGTTTTTGGCGATCGCTTCTCCGGGAAGCCTCAAACCGGTTTATAATTTCTGGATGAAAATCGGACTCTTGCTGAGTAAGGTGATGACTCCTTTATGGATGGGTCTGGCTTTTTATCTGGTGGTGATGCCGATGGGTTTAATTATGCGTTTGTTTGGCAAAGATCCCATGAACCGACAATTCAGCGGGGCAGTTTCGAGTTATCGAGTGCCGAGTCAGTTGAGAAACAAAGAAAGTATGGAGAAGCCTTTTTAAATGTTAGACCTTTTACAAGATCTTTGGGATTTTATGAAGGAGCGGAAAAAGTATTGGTTATTGCCGCTCATTATTACTTTAGTCCTGTTGGGAGCTTTGGTGGTTCTCAGTCAAGGTAGCGTTATTGCTCCTTTCATTTATACCCTGTTTTAAGGGAATAGGGAATGGCTAACTCTTGACTCACACTCATACTCAAAAAAACCGCTTTTTATTTGAGTGTGAGTCAAGAGTAAGAGTTCGAGTTCGAGTAAGAGTAAGAGTTCGAGGAAAGCGTGGTTAGGTTAAAGTTTCACCCGGGAGTAATTTTATTAATTTTGGGTGGTATTGTTTCGGGAGTGGGTATTGCCGAGGTTGGTTTGCGAATTGCTGGGATTAAAGGTAGTCTCAAAATCTCGGAATTTGTCGAATCATCTCCTACTATTTTCCATACCACGGATCTAGATCGCGGTTGGGGTTTGAAGCCGAATGCTTCTGGTTGGTGGCGGGATGAGGGGGAAAGTTTTGTGGAGATTAATAGGGATGGTTTGCGCGATCGCTACTACTCCAAAACTAAACCGGAAAATACTCTCAGAATTGCCGTTTTAGGGGATTCTTTTACGGAAGCAGTTCACGTTCCCCACGAACAAACTTTTTGGTCGGTTATGGAACGGGAATTGACTAAATGTTCGGCTTTGAAAAACCAACAAAAAAACCAACAAATAGAAGTAATTAATTTCGGGGTTCACGGTTACGGAACTGCTCAAGAATTAATTACTTTAAGAACTAGAGTTTGGGATTACAATCCCGATATTGTAATCCTGGCTTTTTTTGCTGGAAACGATTTAATTAATAATTCTAAAAAGTTAGAATCGGACCTTTATCGACCGTTTTTTGTTTATAGAAATGGCGAGTTAGTGGAGGATTTATCTTTTAGGGAATTAAATCCGGGTTATAGCAATCGTTATGCCGTTTCTTTTGTGGATAATTTGCCGCAATGGTTGGTGAAAAATTCGCGGGTTTTGCAAGTAATAAAAAAGGTGGATTTGGATAATAAAAAACTGCAGGGTTTGGCAGAATATAGAAGGCAGAGTTTTTATAAGTTTAATCCGCCAACGAATGAAGTCTGGGAGGAAGCTTGGAAGATTACCGAGGATTTGATTTTGTTAATGAGGGAGGAAGTGGAAGAGAAAGGGGCGAAATTTGGCATGGCGGTAATTGCTTCTCCCCTGCAAGTTCATCCAGATGAAAATAAGAGGAAGAAAAAGCAAGAAGAGTTTGGAGTTAAGGATTGGTTTTATGTCGGAAATAGGTTAGAAAAATTGGGGAAGATCCACGATTTTCTGGTGTGGGATTTGACGAAACTTTTTTTAAGTTTTTCTCAAGAAAATCAGGTTTGTCTCCACGGTTTTGAACCTGCGGCAGATTGCGGCGGACATTGGAATGCTGAGGGGCATCGACTGGCAGGGGAAATTATTAGTAGAAATTTGTGTAGAGAGTTAGAAAGAGGGAAAAGGTAATTGCTACCTGTTTGTTGGAGGATTACCTATTACCCATGACCTATTACCCATTACCTAAAAATGACAAAAATTAAGACTGTAGGGATTAATTTAATAATTGTTTTTATTAGTTTGGCGGTGGGGGTTGCCATGGCTGAGGTGGGGGTTCGCGTCGCTAAATTAGAAGGTATGAAAAAACTTCCAGATAAATCTGCAAGTAATTTTATTCCTTCGTTTTTTATGATTCCAGATCCGCTTTTGGGTTGGAAAAATAAACCGTTAGCTTCTGGGGTGTTTAACGAAGAAGGGGAGGCGCAAGTTGATATTAATAGCGATGGTTTGAGAGGACCGGAAATTGTTAAACCGAAATCTAAAGATACTTTTAGAATTGCGCTTCTGGGAGATTCTTTTACTATAGCAGTTCAGGTTCCTTTAGAACAAACTTATGCTAAAGTAATGGAGAGGGAGTTAAATCAAAATTGTCAGGCTTTGGCAGGGCGAAAAGTTGAGGTGTTGAATTTTGGCGTTAACGGTTATGGAACTGCCCAACAATTCCTGACTTTAAGGGAGAAAGCCTTGCAGTTCGAACCAGATTTAGTAATGTTAGGATTTTTTATTGGCAACGACGTTACCGAAAATTCTAAGAAGTTGGAAAATATCCTTTTAAGACCGTTTTTTATTAAGGATGAAAAGGGAAAATTAGTCTTAGATACTTCTTTCAATCAATTGGATTTGAGAAGTGCTAACACCTATCTCGTAACTAGCATCGATCGCCTCCCGGCTTGGTTGGTTAATAATGTGAGAATTTTACAGATTATTAAAAAGGCAGAATACAATTACCGCAAGCAAAATTTAGCTAAAAAATATGAAGATTTAAGGGCACAAAATTTTCTGGAACCTCCAAATAAAGATTGGGAGGAGGCATGGGAGATAACGGAAATGTTAGTGGCGGCAATGGCAAGCGAAAGCGATAAAAAAGGTTTAGATTTTATTGCTTTTACGATAGGAACGACTTTGCAGGCACATCCAGAAAAGTTGAGAAGAGAAGGATATAGGTCGGTTTATAAGATTACTAATTTGTTTTATCCTGGGGAGAGGATAAAGGCGGTGGGCGATAGTTTTGGTTTTCCGGTTTATAATTTGGAAAAAGATTTCCAAGCTTATGTGGATGAAACTCAGGAATGTTTGCACGGTTTTACTAATGAATATTGCGGCGGACATTGGAACGATAAAGGACATCGACTGGCCGGGGAAATTCTGGCAGATAATGTTTGTAAAACAATCGTTAGTAGTAATCGCTTTAGCGATTTTTCTAATCGCTAAAGCGATTACTACGAACAATTAACAATTAACAATTAGCAATTAGTAAGATGAAAAAGTGGAAAGGTTTGGCAGCAAATTTAGGTTTAACAGTTGGGGCGATCGCCTTTGCTGTGGGAGTGGCAGAAATAGGACTGCGGGTGGCAGGCATCGAACAGCAACCGCCAGTGAGAATAGGAGAAGAGTTAGAACCACAACCTTTATATAATTTTACAGATCCTTATCGCGGTTGGGGCGGCAACCCAAATACCGTTAGTTATTGGAACGGAGAAGGGGAACACGGGGAGATCCGGATGAATAGCGCCGGTTTTCGCGATCGCGAACGCTATCGGAAAAAGCCGGCTAATGGTTTGCGCATTGCCCTGGTGGGAGATTCTTTTGTGGAAGGTCTCTATTTGAGGGATGAAAATACTTATGGGGCGGTGATGGAGCAGAAATTGAAGCAATGTCCCGTCCTCCAAGATAAGGAAGTAGAAGTTTTAAGTTTTGGGGCCCAGGGATACGGCACGGCCCAAGAGTTGATGACTCTGCGACATTATGTCTGGGATTATTCTCCAGATATGGTGATTTTGAGTTTCTACGCGGGTAACGATTTGCGCAATAATTATCGGCCTCTGGAACACGACCACTTGCGGCCTTACTTTGTTTATGAAGATGGGGAGTTGGTGGCGGATCTGTCTTTTAGGAATATCAGAGAATGGGAGCGCGATCGCTATGCTTTTTCTCTCGTCGATTTTCTCCCGGTGAAATTGGTAAGAGTTTCCCGCATTTTGCAGCTTATTAGAAAGGTCGATATGGAAAGAAAAGTCCGCCAGCAAATCGAAGATTATGAAGAGATTAACGTCGGTTTTTATCGCGAACCTGCCCCCGGTTCCGATTGGGATGAGGCGTGGAGGGTTACTGAAGGTTTGATAAAATTAATGCGAGATGAGGTTTACGAAAAAGGCGCAGATTTTATGTTAGTAACTACGAGCGATTCTTATCAAGTTTTGCCCGATTCCAGAAGGGATTGGTTTAGAAATCATTACAATTTGCCCGATTTATTTTATCCCGATCGCCGCTTGCGGGATTTCGGTCAAAAAGAAGGTATTTCCGTTTATAATTTAGCCGGTCCTATCTGGGATGTTGCTAAAGAAACGGGTGGATGCTTGCACGGTTTTGATAATGCCATTCCTTGCGGGGGTCATTGGAATGCGGAGGGGAGTCGAGTTGCCGGAGAATTGGTGGCAGATTATTTGTGCCAGAAATATACTGTTAAATTTGCAGATGAAAAAGAGGAGGAAAAAAATGAGTAAAGAGACGGGCGATCGCCCGGCTAATAACGAGAAAAATTCTACCGATAAACCAGTTTCCAAAAGCAATAAATTTAAAAGTAACTTGGCAGTATTGGCTATCAATTTCGCTTTGGTATTGGTAGGAGTTGAGGCGGTGTCCCTGTGGTTTTATTCTTCTCAAGAAAACAATTTCTTTTACGCTAGAGGTAACGCGCAGACAAAAATTAGAAAGGATTTAGAAAAAATTGGGGTGAGAACCGGTCAAGAATTTGACGACGAGTCGATTTTGGAAAGACTGCATCCTTTTTTTGCTTATGTTTTGGAACAGGGGGCTTTTACTCATCCAGAGTCGGGATTAAAGGTTAATAATTACGGTTTCTTTTCTCCTTACGATTATCCTTTTGTGAAGGGGAAAGAAAATCAATATGTTATCGGCGTTTTTGGCGGTTCGGTGGCTAACGATTTTGCCTACAATTCTGTTATTGAAGGTTTGAACGGCGGGGGTTTTATTGGCTATCTCAAAGAAAGGATTCCCGAGTTAAAAGATAAGGAAATAATTGTTTTAAGTTTTGCCGGCGGCGGTTACAAACAACCCCAACAGTTGTTGATTTTAAATTACTTTTTGGCGGTGGGGCAGGAATTAGATCTGGTTATTAATATCGATGGTTTTAATGAGGTGGCTTTGTCTAATTTAAACAATCAAGGTCAAATCGATGTTAATATGCCAAGCATCCAACACGTTCAACCTTTGGCGGGTTTGGCAAATAGCGATATGTCGGTGATGCGATCGATGGTGAATATTAGCGATTTGAAAGAACAGTTATTAACGGGGATTAATAAATTAGAAAATTGTTTTTTCGCTACCTGCTATAGTTGGAATTTTCTTAAGGTTCAAAATATTTTTAAGCAATACCAGCAAGAGGTAGTACAATACGACGGAGAAATCGCCGAAAAATCGAAGGAATTGGGCACTAACGACACTTTGGTATTTTTTACTAAGGTTCCGGAGGTTTTAGATGACGATATAGCTTTTGCCAAAATGGCATCCACTTGGTACGAGTCTTCTTTAACTATGCATCAAGTTTTGGCGGATAAAAGTATCGAATATTTTCACGTCATCCAGCCAAATCAATATTATCAAACTAAGCGAGTTTTCAGTCAGGATGAAAAAAATATTGCGATTATTCCCAATCATCCTTATTCTGCGGGAGTGGTTAAAGGCTATCCTCTTTTGCTGTCGAAAGCTGAGGATTTAAAAGAGCGGGGAGTTAATGTATTTAGCGCTTTGGAGGTATTAGATGAAGAACCGGGATTAGTTTATCGCGATGCCTGCTGCCATTATAACGAAAAGGGGCAGGCAATTTTATTTGATGCGGTGGCGGGGGCGATCGCTGAAAGTAGGCAAGAGGCAGGAGGCAAGAGGCAAGAGTAGGCAAGAGGCAATCAGAAACCCGGTTGGCAAAAAACCGGGTTTAGAGCCCCAGAAACCCGGTTGGCAAAAAACCGGGTTTCGAGTGGGGTTAGAAACCCGGTTGGCAAAAAACCGGGTTTCATACGAGGCAATTTTTTGAAAAAACCCGGTTTCTTAAGACTCCAACTAACAATTAACAATTATGAACCAACTAAAATCAATTCAAGAAAAACTCGTTAAAAACCAGAAGGAAATCGTCAAAACTGTATTAATCAACCTAATTTTCTTCTTAATCTTCTTAGAAATAGGTTCTCTCGGCTGGTACTACATTCGACATAAAGAACTATTTTACTTCAGAGAAAAACCCGCCGCCACCGAAGATGGAGAGGACGGCGACGAACTTAATTTAACTGGTATTAGATTGCAGCAATCGATCGTAGAAAGACTCCACCCTTATTTCGGTTACGTTCAAGCTCCTGGAGATGATTTTAGGAAAGGGTTTAAATATAACGAAGCTGGTTTTATTTCCCCTTACGAATACCCGTATCAAAAGACGAACAAAAATCAATTTATTGTCGGGGTTTTTGGCGGTTCTGTTGCTTCTAATTATTCGATTTTTGAGATTCAAAATCAAATTTTAGCTGGCAAGTTAAAGCAACTACCAGAACTGCAAAATAAAGAAATAATTATCTTATCTTTTGCCACTGGCGGCTACAAACAGCCCCAACAATTGCTGGCACTTAATTATTTTCTTTCCATCGGGCAAAAATTCGATGCGATCGTCAACCTGGACGGTTTTAACGAGGTTGCTTTTGCTAGCGAAAATCGAGAGGCAAATATAGATTTAACCATGCCCAGTTCCCAACACGTCGTCTCTTTAACTAATATCGCCAATAACAGTTTGTCGCCCAAAGCGTTAAGGGCGATGTTGAGAATTGGCGAAACTAAAGAGGGGTTAAAGGGGGGGATAAAAACTTTAAAAAAATGCGGTTTGGCTTACTGTCATGCTTTAACTTCCCTCTATATTTACAGTTTGACTAATAGCTACCGTCGGGATGTGAATACCTTTGAACGGGAACGGAAAAAGACGGCCCAAGAAGAGGAAAACGAGGGCAGCGTGGTTTATTTTTATCAACAAAAATCGGAGATTTCGGACGAGGAGTTGTTTGGGAGGGCGACAGATTATTGGATGCAAACTTCGATGTTAATGAGTCAAATTGCGGCTAGCAACGATATTTTATATTTCCATTTTCTCCAGCCAAACCAATATTATTTTACCGATCGCATTTTAAGCGAGGAGGAGAAGGAAATTGCTTTTAGAGAGGATAGTCCTTATCGCAAACCGGTGGTTTTGGGGTATCCTTTGTTATTGGAAAGGATGGAGGAGTTAAAGCAAAATGGCGTTTATGCTTTTAGCGCGGTTAACGCTCTAGATAGTTCCCCAGAGATTGTTTACGTTGATAATTGCTGTCACTACAGTCCGGTGGGGGAAAGGATTTTATCGGAGTATATTGGCGACCAAATTTTGGCAGTTTTATTCCAACGAAGAAACCCCCCACCAGCAGTTCCCAACCCGTAGGATGAGTTCGTAGCGATCGCTTTAGCGATTCCCAGTTTGTAGTAATCGCTTTAGCGATTCTTAAAACAAATGTTCTTTCAAGATTTTGATGCCAATAACAATCAAAATAACGCCGCCAATAATAAAGCGATTCCCAGTTTGTAGTAATCGCTTTAGCGATTCTTAAAACAAATGTTCTTT
>CAZUCT010000011.1:36582-40636 GCA_964619285.1 uncultured bacterium
CAAGATTTTGATGCCAATAACAATCAAAATAACGCCGCCAATAATTTCGATTTTATTTTCAAAGAAGTGACCGAATTTATGACCGAGATACACGCCTAAAAAGCAGACAAAAAAGGTTATTAAACCGATGGTCGTTACTACTAAAGGTAATGCAGTATTAACTAAGGCTAAACTAATTCCAACTGCTAAAGCATCAATGCTGGTGGCGATCGCTAATACCAATAAAGTGCCATTATCTAGGGGATTAAACTTCTTTTGCTCTTCATCGTCTCCCTGCAATCCCTCATTAATCATTTTTCCACCACACCAAGCTAATAAACTAAAAGCAACCCAATGGTCTATCCTCTCAATCCAATGACTTAAGCTAAAACCTACAGACCAACCTATTAAGGGCATTAATGCTTGAAATCCTCCAAAGAATAAGGCTATTTTTAAGGACTTATAAACATTAAGATTTTTAATCAAAAAACCGCTGGAAACTGAAACGGCAAAGGCATCTGCAGCTAGACCGAAGGAGAGTAAGATAGTGGTAATTGGTTCCATCTCTAAGATTTTTTAAGGTTCATAAACTCTAGCTTAACACTAAATTTACTTCTCGATATTTCATGTTTTTTTCATAGTTATTTCACGGTTATTTCATCTTTTTTTTAAAAAGCTAGAAAGAAAAGTAGGTCGTGCGGACCGGAGTGGAACCCGACATTGTTGGGTGGAGGTTCGCGCGCGCCCAACCTACGAGAAAATGGCGAAGGTATTGTTCAAAAAACCGGGTTTCTCAATGGTTGAAAAATAAGCTGCTATAATAAATGAGTTAACAAAAACAAACAAAATGAAACAAAAAAATCGCCAACCTTTTTGGGGAAACGAGTTAGGTATTTATGCTTTTTTGGCTAGAAAAAATATCCCGAAAAGCTATTTGGGCAAAATCATGCTGGTAGCTTTTTTAGGCACTCACGTTCCCCTTTTATCTCTCTTCTTTTATGCAATTTCTGCCACGCAACTAGAAAACGATATCAAAATTCGGATTTTACTGGTGGCCCTGGTTGCGACCTTGGTCGGTACGGCTTTAACTTTGTTTGCGTTGCAAAGATTGTTGGTTCCCATCGCTTTAACGGTTCGCGGTTTGCGCCAATATTTGACCGCGCAAGAAATTCCTCAACTGCCAACTCAGTTTCCCGATGAAGCCGGAGTGTTGATGGCAGATACGGTTTATACGATCGCCAAGTTAGACGAATCGATCCAGCAGTTGAAAGATTACGACGGCCTGACCTCCCTGCCAAATCGATCGCTCTTTCAATCTCGCTTGCAACAAGCTATAATTGAGGCGGACCGCAAACAAAGTTTCTTAGCAGTAATGTTGCTCGACCTGGATGGTTTTGCGACGGTTAATAACAGTTACGGCCATCAAAAGGGCGACTGGATTTTGCGCCAGACAGCTCGACGACTTTCGACCTTTATCCGGGAAGGAGATTTGCTATCTCGCGTCGGCAGCGATGAATTTGCTTTGCTTCATCCAGAGATTAAGTCCGTGGAAGATTTGAGTATCTATTGCCAACAAATGTTGAACGTTTTTTCTAAACCGTTCGCGATCGATAGCAATAAAGTTTATCTGGGGGCGAGTATTGGTATTGCCGTTTATCCCACGGAGCTGCAGAACGCGGAAGAGTTGATAAAGCAAGCTGATACCGCCCTTCAGTCGGCCAAGCAGGAGGGGCGCAATACCTGTCAGTTTTACTCGCCAGAAATGAACGAAAAGTTGCGCCGCCGCTTGGAATTGGAGCGAGATTTGCGAGGAGCTTTGGAACGAGAAGAGTTAGAACTTTTCTACCAGCCGCAAATGGAGCTGCAAAGCGGCACTTTTAAGGGGGCGGAGGCTTTAATTCGGTGGCGACATCCCCAGCATGGTTTTGTTTCTCCGGGGGAGTTTATCCCCATTGCAGAGTCTAGCGGTTTAATTCTGCCCATCGGCAGTTGGGTTATCGAGACGGCAGCTCGCCAAAATAAGACTTGGTTGGAGGATGGATTTCCCGAGCTGCGGGTGGCGGTGAATCTTTCGCCGAAACAGTTTCAGCAATCGGATTTAATCTCCCAGATTGCCAATATTTTAGAAACAACCAAGTTGCAACCGCGAGGATTGGAGTTGGAGATTACCGAAAGCTTGCTGATGGAGGATGTCAAGGGCGCGATCGCTACTCTCCAAGAGTTGCGCGGCCTGGGGTTGGCTCTCGCCCTGGATGATTTTGGCACCGGCTATTCTTCTCTGAGTTATTTAAAGCAGTTTCCTTTGGATTTCCTGAAAATCGACCAATCTTTCGTTCGGGGGATTCCCGGGGATGATAACGATAGGGCGATCGTCGATTCGATTATTGCTTTGGCGCGGAGTTTGCGCATGGATGTCATCGCTGAAGGGGTGGAAACTGAAGACCAGATGAATTTTTTAAGGGAACGGGGCTGCTATTACCTCCAAGGTTATTATTTTAGCCGACCTCTGCCCGCCGCTGATTTTAAGCGACTGTGGGAACAAAAGCTCGAAATTGAAAATTAACAATTAATTGTTAATTGTCAATTGTTAATTGCCCCACCGACAACCCATCCGCTACCAACCAATCTCGTCACCCACATGAAAAACGTGAGGTGTCAAAAAACCCGGTTTTTTGGAAAAACCGGGTTTTTGAGAATAATTGACCGGAACTGTAGAAATCAGAAATCGCGCTCCGCGATTACTACGAACTAATCGCTAAAGCGATTGCTGCGAACCTAACAACAACTCTTTTCAGATTTATCGATATTTACGCGATAATCTGCGCCTTTGGTTTCCCGTGGATGGCGGACTTTGCTCCGACAACAGTCGAAAACCCCCGCCGACTCCAGAGGAATTTCTTCTAATGGTTCCACTGGCAACAAGTCTTCGCGATAAGGACTGTTTTCGCTGGTATAAATCTTAAACGTCTTATCGCACGCTGCCATCCGCTGGCCCCGATGCAAAATATTACCGTCGTCGTCCATCACTTGCTTCCACGGTCCTTTATAGATTACTGCTTGGTTGCGTTCCAAACAAGGGTCTTCTTTTCCTTTATAAGCGCGAACGATGACGGAACGAAATTCGATGCCGCCGACAACTTGCCAGGGTTGTTCCTGGCGAACTAGGATTTCGATGCCATAAAATCCCGCCTTTTCAAACATTTCTAAAAACTCGTCTTCGCGAAACGCTCCCGCAATACAACCGCTCCACAATTCCGGGTCGTTGAGTATTTCTGGGGTCGGTTCTTCGTCGCAAACGATATCGGAAATAACTGCCCGTCCGCCCCGTTTTAATACTCGGTGAATTTCTCGGAACAGTTGTTTTTTGTCTTGGGGGCGAACTAGGTTTAAGACGCAATTGGAAATGACAACATCGACGCTGTTATCTGCTATTAATGGTTGTTGTTTGCGGAGGCGATCGCTCTCTATTTCTAAAGCAGCAATGCCATCTATTGAATTAACGGGATTGGCAGTTAACCAATTATTTAATAAGTCTAAATCGAGACTTAAATCTTGAATTTTGCCTTTGACAAAACTGGTATTGCGATATCCCAATTTTGCCGCCATTTCCTCTTGATATTTGCGAGCCAAAGACAGCATATCGTCGTTAAAATCGACACCGATAACGCGACCTTTTGCCCCGACTTTTTGAGCGATAATGTAGCAATTTTTCCCCGCCCCAGAGCCTAAGTCAACTACAGTTTCTCCAGCAGCAACGTAACGGGTTGGGTCGCCGCAACCGTAATCTTTCTCAATTATTTCTTGGGGCAAGTTTTCGATATAATTGCCTTCGTATTTTGTGGGACAGCAGAGAGTCGGTTGTATTTCTTTTGCCCCTGCTTTATAACGTTCCAGTACCGCTGTTTCGATGTCGTATTCTGTTTTATTCGTTTCGGTTGTAGTTATGGGATTCATAGTTTTTGATTTCTTTTCTAAAGTGTAGTTAGAAACCCGGTTTTTTGAAAAAACCGGGTTTCTTGATTTGAAAAAACCGGGTTTCTTGATTTGAAAAAACCGGGTTTCTTGATTTGAAAAA
>CAZUCT010000011.1:40736-48448 GCA_964619285.1 uncultured bacterium
ACCGGGTTTCTTGAGAAAAAACCGGGTTTCTTGAGAAAAAACCGGGTTTATTGACTGGTTCTCTAGACTTTCGCCATTTTAGCAAAAGCTCCAGCCCTTTAGTTATGCCTTAAGGAAAATTTAACAATCTTAATTAACTGCAAAAGTATAAACCTGAGTTTTTCCTGAGAAATTGCAGAAGGATAGATAAATTTTTAAAAATTCCCTAATCCCGCAAAACATAACCCACCCCGCGAACGGTTTGAATCAAACGTTTTTCGTTATTAGCCTCTAATTTCAAGCGCAAATAACGAACGTAAACCTCAATAATATTAGAGTCCCCCATAAAGTCGTAACCCCAGACAGTTTCCAGGATGCGATCGCGGGTTAAAACCTGCCGTGGATGGGAGATTAAATATTCCAATAAATCGAACTCTTTGGCCGTTAATTCGATGAGGCGATCGCCCCGATAAACTTCGCGAGCGATCCGATTTAAACTCAAATCTTCAAACTGCAAGAAATCGGGATTTGGTTCTTGGTTTTGGCGAAGGCGAGCCCGAACTCTTGCCAATAACTCCTCCACGCTAAAAGGTTTGAGAACGTAATCGTCCGCCCCCGCATCCAAACCGGCCACGCGATCGCTCACATCGTCTTTCGCCGTCAACAATATTATCGGCACCTTATCCCCAGTAGTTCGCAAGCGGCGACAAAGTTCCAACCCCGAGATTCCCGGCAGCATCCAGTCGAGGAGAATCAGCTCCGGTTGAGACTCCCTCGCCGCCGTCATCCCAGTAAAACCATCGTTAGCTACTGTAACCCGATAGCCTTCGTATTTAAGTTCTAACTCGATAAATTGAGCGAGTTTTGGTTCGTCTTCGATAACTAAGATATGGGCAGACATAGAATTTTTGATGTTAACTTATCTTGAGTTAACTTTTAGTTTACACTAGCTAAGATCTCAGAAACCCGGTTTTTTAGAAAAACCGGGTTTCTTGAGCGACTCTCCAGTGCCGTTAAAAACATCGAGAAAAAATGACAAGGTTTATCCACGACCAATTCGCCAAAGGATACCTCAAAGAAGTTCTATCTCTCAAAGGAGAGGTAAAAACCAGCATCGACATCATCGGCGAAAAGCAAGAAGCCGACGTTTATTTCGTTCCCTTTTCCCAACCATCCCCCAACGCAATCTCTCTGGGTTTGTTAGAACAAATTGCGACGACAACTTGCGTTTTAGAACCCTTTAGAAATGCAGTTACTCCCAGAGAAATCCGCTCTTGCATTGAGAAAATCTGCGTTTTGTGCGCCCAGACAGAAACCAAAGCGGATAACGAAAATCGCCCTCTCAACGAAGGAGAATTACCCGTTTTATGGATTCTAACTCCTACTATTTCTCAATCAATCATTTTGAAACTTAATGCGGTTTCTGCGGCCAAAGATTATCTGTCAGGAGTCTATTCTCTGGGGGAGATTTTGCAGACCAAAATAATAGCAATTCATCAGTTACCGCGAGTTCCAGAAACTCTCTGGTTGAGGATGTTAGGAAAAGGAAGGGTTCAACAACAGGCAATTTCCGAGTTTAGGCAGTTGCCCTTGGATGACGAACTGAAGGCAAACGTGCTAGAATTGATTTACGATATGTTTGTCAGGTTAGAAGCCAATCAAGAATTACAAGGAGAAGATAGGGAGTTAATTATGGAATTATCGCCTCTTTACCAACAACGATTAGAAAATGCTACCCAACAAGGAATTAACCTGGGTTTGCAACAGGGAATTAGTCAGGGAATCGGCCAGGGTTTGCAACAAGGAAAACGTTTATTAATTGAAAATTTACTGCGATTTCGTTTCGGACAAATTGATGAGGAATTGTCGGTAGTTATCGAACCTTTATTAGAAATACCTGCTGAAGAAATTTCTCCCTTTTTAATTCAATTTTCCCGGGAGGAATTGATAGCTAGATTTAGAAATTAAGGGGTATGAAATTTTTAGGGGCAAAGCGTTATGGCATTTAACACAGATAAAAATCCTTAAATTTTATCTCCGAATGCTTTGCCCCCATCCCACGTCAAATTGTCTGGCTTTTTATTAATTTTGTGACAAACCATTGAGGATTTTTAAGAGAGAGTTAATTATGGAATTATCGCCTCTTGACCAACAACGATTAGAAAATGCTTATCAAACGGGTTTACAACAGGGAATTAAGCAAGGAAAACGCTTGCTAATAGAAAGTTTTTTCCGGTTTCGTTTCGGAGAATTGGATGAGGAATTGTCGGCAATTATTGAACCTTTGCTAGACGTTCCTACCGAAGAAATTACTCCTTTAGTGATGCAACTTTCCCGGGATGAATTGATAGCTAGATTCAGAAATTAAAGACTATCCAAAAGGAGACAGAAGGTTATTTTCCTCTGTCTCTTTTTTTTGGGGCCGGGGAGCGATCGCCTCTACAGAGCAACCCTAGATCGTTCGCCGTATTTGAAAAACCCGGTAACTTGGGCGAAACCGGGTTTATGGCCACAATCCGATGATAACCAATTAAGAATTGCTATAATCATATTCAGGGTCTAGTTAAGGAGTATTTTCGTGCCGGTCAAAGAATCGAATTTTAGGGAAAAATCTAAGCCTGTTAGGACATCAAATTTAGAAAGGCTTAAAATCGCTTTGTCATATTTGTCCGAGCTGAAGCTTAAAGGAGAAATTAGCGATAAGGGATTTGAAACTTTAGTGAAGTATGCTTGCTCTCTTTTCCTCGCAAATGAAGTTGAGGCAAAGATTGAGTCTGCCTTGGAAAGAAAGCTAATCAAATTTTTTGATTCCCGTTTTTCAGAAACAACTCAAGCGTCTTTTACCGATGTCGATTTATCTAAACTTTTAGCTATAAAGTAGTATGTCTAACGAAGAAGAAAAGTCCCAACAAAAAAACAATCTGATGCTGGAGGAGAACTAGAAAAAATTGCTCGCGACCTGGAAAATCTTCCCCCTAAAGAAAAACGGTTTGTCGATGCTTCTCTTTCAATACAAAGTATTTTTTCTCCCTCTGCTTCGCCGATTTTAGATAAAATTAACGAGCAGCATATTTCCCAAATAATTGAAATTGCAGAAAAAGATGATGAAAGGGCTTTTGCTGATTTACAATCGTCCCGAAAGTATGCTCTTATTAACACAATTATTTTGGTTTTTGCTTTTGGGTTTTTGACAGTTTTTTTAGTTAATAAGGATGTCGCTTTGTACCAGGAAATTTTGAAAATAATTATTATATTTGGTGGAGGTTTTGGCAGTGGTTTTGGTTTTAAGCTTTACCAAGACAGGAAAGGTAAATAATTCAAGTACCAGAAAAAATGTTAACCTTTTTTGGTCGAATTTTCCCGGGAAGATTTAATAGCTAGATTCAGAAATTAAAGACTATCCAAAAGGAGACAGAAGGTTATTTTCCTCTGTCTCTTTTTTTTGGGGCCGACCGGTTGAGGAGCGATCGCCTCTTTAATTGAAAATTAAAAAATGAATTGCATTTTTACTGGCATACCCGGGATTTAGATACGAGATTGCTTCGCTGTCCTCGCAATGACAGAAATAGGTTATTTTGCCTCAGTCTGCATACCATAATTTTTAAAATAAGTCAAAGAGAAACTCTAGTAGAAAATAGATAAAATAGAAGAGCGCGACTGGTGGAAAACTGGAGTAGGTTAGGCCAGGAAACGGGCCAGATTTTAGAGAGGGCCAGAAAGAGCGATCGCTCTCCGGTCCAATGGGGGGGTTTAACCCGAAGACCGCCAGTAAAGTCTAAAATCTAAAATAGAAAACAGGTCGCGGCCACGCGGCAAAAAGTAGTAGTTTATTGCGGACAGCCAGGAAAACTATGTCCTTTACGATACAAGGAAAAATGGATTATGAAGCCTTAGGAAGAACGGGAGGGATAGGTGCCACTCCCGGAACGCCTCAGTGGGCCCTAGCTATCAAACTCAAACTGCAATCAGTTCTCCAAAACAAGATAGGCGTCAACGCCGAACAATTAAAAGCGTGGCGGGAACTAATGAAACAGCCAGTAGCATATAGCCAATTATTAGATCGATTTGGAAGGCAATTTCACAACTACGAACAACTGTGCAGGGCCCAACCCCCTTATGGGTTAGGCTGCGAACCAGAAGAAATAGATCGACTAATCGAAAAACTAGAATTTAAAGACACTAAACCCGTCGAAGTAGCAACAGATCCTTTAAAAGATTTAGGCAACCCATCAAATTACTTTCAAAAGTTCTCAAGACTGGTAGAAAATTGCCAAGACGGGGAACCTCTAAACGCAGCAAAAATAGGACAAATATTAGATTACGCCCACAGTACGGCGCAACTTTGGAGGAAAAGGTGGGAGCATTTAGGGTGGTTGGAACAATCAAAAAATAGCGGTCGCGGTTTTTATCATATTACCGAAGAAGGAAAAAATGCGGTAAGAAATTGGTTAGAACAACAGCCCAACGGACAATTAAACGAACAACTTTGGGTAGTAATTCCCCAGAATGCTAAAAAGGCTGCTGAAAAGCTAGTGAAATCTTTCAAATTTGAGGAATTAAAAGAAATTCACCAAATCATAGGAGAATCTTTAGAAGAACGCTCTTTATAACAATTGCCAATTAACAATTTAGACAACAGGGAACGGGCAACAAGAGAGCTTATTAGCTATTCCCAATTCCCAATTCCCAATTCCCGGTCAAAAAAAATCATTTATCGACGAACAAGATGCCAGATTCAACAAAAAAATTAACCTATCCCATCGCCCCCAAATCGGACGTAATTGACAACTACCACGGCGTAAAAATTCCCGACCCTTATCGCTGGTTAGAAGACCCCCAGTCGGAAGCAACTCAAAAGTGGATAAAAGAGGAAAACGAAGTAACTTTTAGCTACTTGGAAGAAATAGAAGAAAGGGAACAAATAAAACAGCGACTAACCCAAATCTGGGATTACGAAAAATATGGGGTACCTTTCAAACAAGGCGATCGCTACTTTTACTACAAAAACGACGGCCTGCAAAACCAAAACGTTTTATATGTCTTAAACGACCTCAACGACCAACCAAAAGTTCTCATCGACCCCAACCAATGGTCTGAAGATGGCACAGTTTCCCTCAGCGGTATTGCTATTAGTAAAGACGGCAAACTTCTAGCTTACGGCAGCTCCGTCGGCGGTTCCGACTGGCAAGAATGGCGAATTTTAAACATCGAAACCGGGGAAGTTTATTCGGATGTTTTGCAGTGGATAAAATTTTATTTGCCAACCTTTGCACCGGACAATAAAGGCTTATTTTACAGTCGCTACGACGCGCCTCAAAAACGAGAATTAGAAGAAGTAAACTACCTCCATAAAATTTACTACCACCGCCGGGGAACTCCTCAATCAGAAGATATCTTAATTTACGAAAAACCCGATAAAAAAGAGTGGAGTTACGCTGTAGGAGTCACCGACGATAAGCGCTATTTAATAATAACTATTTGGCAAAGTACGGAAAGGAAAAACCTAGTTTTTTATAAAGATTTAACCGTAGAAAATTCCCCCATAGTCGAACTAATTAGCGAGTTTAAAGCCGAATATAGTTTAATCGACAACGACGGCAAATTGTTCTGGTTTTTTACCGATTTAGATGCCCCTCGCAAGCGGGTTATTGGCATAGATATTGAGACGGGGGAAACCTCAGAAATTATCCCCCAAAGCGACAACACCCTTCAAGGAGCAAACATTCTCAATAACCAATTTGTTGCCTTTTATCTAAAGGATGCCGCTACCCAAATAAAAATATTTAACCTCCACGGTTCCCCAGTGCGAAATGTCGCCTTACCCGGTGTTGGTTCCGCAGGAGGTTTTTCGGGAAAGCGCGACGAAACCGAGACCTTTTATAGCTACACCAGTTTTACCGTACCGCCGACAATTTACCGCTACGATCTGGTAAGCGGTGAAAGTAGCATTTATCGGCAACCAGAGATAGGTTTTAATGCCGACGAATACGAGACCGAACAGATTTTTTATCGCAGTAAAGATGGCACCAGAGTGCCGATGTTTGTTAGTTATAAAAAAGGGGTAAAGCTGGATGGAAATAATCCAACTATTCTTTACGGTTATGGGGGATTTAGTATTTCGATTACGCCGAGTTTTTCTATTAGCAGGTTGGCGTGGATGGAGATGGGGGGAATTTACGCGATCGCCAACATTCGCGGCGGGGGAGAATACGGAGAAGAGTGGCATCAAGGGGGCATTAAAGACAAAAAACAAAACGTTTTCGACGACTTTATCGCAGCGGCGGAATGGTTAATAGAAAATAACTACACTTCCAGCCAAAAATTAGCAATTACCGGAGTCAGTAACGGCGGTTTATTAGTGGGAGCTTGCATGACTCAGCGACCGGAATTATTTGCAGCGGCCTTGCCCGGAGTGGGAGTAATGGATATGTTGCGCTTCCATAAATTTACCATTGGTTGGGCGTGGACTGCAGATTTTGGTTCCCCAGAAAACCCCGAAGAATTTAAAGCTTTATTAGCCTATTCTCCCTTGCACAATTTAAAAGAAGGAACCAGCTATCCGGCAACTTTAATAACAACAGCAGATAGAGACGATCGCGTAGTTCCCGCCCACAGTTTTAAATTTGCCGCCGCCTTACAAAACGCCCACGTCGGCGATAATCCCGTTTTAATTCGCATCGAAACAAAAGCCGGTCATGGTGGGGGCAAACCTACTACTAAAATAATCGAAGAAATAGCCGAACAATTTGCGTTTTTAGTAAGAGTTTTGGGAATTGTTAATTGCTAATTGCTCATTGTTAATTGCTAAGAGAATCATGGTTAATTATTGGTTTGCGGAGAAATAATTTCCGAGGTTTGCCGAAGAGTAAAGAACCCCAATTCGACTCGGTATCTTGCAAGCGATAGCCGGCTTTTTTATAAAGACTTTTGGCCGGGGAATTATTCTCTAAGACGTGGAGGTATAAATCGTTAAATCCCCACTTTAAAGCTATTTCCTCGCAGGAACTTAATAACTGTTCTGCTACTCCTTGGCGGCGATATTTGGGACTAACAGCCAAATTGGATAAGTAAGCATACTCAAAACTCTCCATCAGCCAAGAGGAGGCCAGCGATCGCACCCCCATTTCCACAGTTCCGGCCAGCAACTCTTCTCCTCCTTCCCCGGCACTAAAGGCCACCAAACAAATATAATATTTTTCTCCAGAACGGATGCGAGTGCGTAAATCTTCGTAAATACCCAGACGCATAAAAGGGTAAGTCCAACTCATTAGACCTTGACGGGAGTGAAAGCTCTCGGCCAAGATCTCAGAAATTGCGCCGATCTCCTTTGTTTTTACCGTTCGGATGGCGAAAGGAAACCCATCGGAGGCAGTTGTCAGAGTTTTGGGATTGAATGGCCTTGATAAAAAAAAGAAAGGGTTCACTGCTGGCGAAGAAAAAAAATAGCGGTTCTCAATTAAATTCACAACAGGGGAGAGGTTGCTCGATGGCGAGCTGCGGTTTAAAACGGGAGCATCTCATATTTGTAATTTTACCCTCGATAATTTCATACTCTTACTCTTACTCATACTCATACTCAAAGAAAAAGCGGTTTTTTTGAGTATGAGTACTCGTCATGAGTATGAGTATGAGAAAATAAATATGCAAAATTGAGATGCTCCCGTTTAAAACTAAGTTGAAATAAGTAGGTATGCAAAAATATTTGCAGAAAAATTTGCCCGTAGAACGCGGCT